>JAQBQL010000186.1 GCA_028287035.1 Labilithrix sp.
GGCGGCGCCCCGACCGCCGGCGCCGCGGGCGTCAACGCCGCGGTGTGCGCGGTCGCCTGCGGCCCCTACGACCTCGCGACCAACGCGTGCCTGCCGAGCACCACCGATCGCGGGCTCGCCGGCGCGCCCGGAGGCGCAGGAGGCGCAGGCGGCGCGGGCGGCCCCGGCGGCGGCGGAGCGGGCGGGTCCTCCTTCGCGACGTACCAGGGCAACGCGGGCTTCGTGAGCGTCTCGATGACGACGCTCACCCATGGCAAGGCGGGGTCGGGCGGCGGAGCCGGCGCCTCGGCCGGAGCTCCCGGAACGGCCGCCGATCGCTGGCCGTGACGACGAAGGCGCGAGCGCCGCGCGCTTCCTTGGTACGCTGAGCGTCGATGTCGCGCGTCGGTGACCAGAGCGTGGACCCGGCGATGGTGACCCTCGCCGCCGACGACCTCGAGGCAGGCCTCTCGTCGACGCTCACCGACCACGCCGCGCCGGTCGTGGGTGAGCGCTACGAGATCCTCGCCATGCTCGGCGCCGGCGGCATGGGAACCGTGTATCGTGCACGCGATCGCGAGCTCGACGAGATCGTGGCGCTCAAGATCCTGAAGAAGGATCTCGCCTCGTCCACGGGCATGCTGGAGCGGTTTCGCCGCGAGGTGAAGCTCGCCCGGCGGGTCACCCATCGCAACGTGGCGCGCACGTTCGACATCGGCGAGAGCCGCGGCGACCGCTACCTCACGATGGAGCTCATCGAGGGCGAGATGCTGGGCAGCGCGCTCGAGCGGCGCGGGCGCGTCCCGCTCCGCGAGGTGCTCGCGATCGGCGTCGACGTCTGCGAGGGCCTCGCCGCCGCGCATGCCGCGGGCGTCCTCCACCGCGATCTGAAGCCGGAGAACGTGATCCTCGCCCGCGACGGCCGCGCGGTGATCACCGACTTCGGGATCGCGCGCGCCTTCGCCGAGGCCGAGAAGGGCCGCACCGTCGGGGGCCTCATCGGGACGCCCGCGTACATGGCGCCCGAGCAGGTCGAGGGCTCGTCCGACCTCGACGGCCGCGTCGACCTCTACGCGCTCGGCGCCATGCTCTTCGAGCTCCTCACGGGGCGCCCGGCGTGGACCGGCGCGACCGTCTTCGGGATCGCCGCCGCGCGCCTGCTCCGCCCTCCGCCGGACCCGCGACTCCACCTGCCCGAGCTGCCGGAGCCCGTCGCGCTCCTCGTCCTCCGCCTGATGGCGCGCGTCCGGGACGAGCGACCGGCCAGCGCCGCCGAAGCGGGCGCAGAGCTCCGGGCCCTCGGTGACACGCTTCCGGCGCCGAGCCTCGCGCCGCGTTCCTTCGGCGCCGATCGCGCCGTCGCGAAGCCGGTACGCGCGTCGCGAACCGCCATCGGCGTCCTGCCGCTCCAGAACCTCGGCGATCCGGCCGACGAGTACCTCGCGCAGGCGCTCACCGAGGACCTCGTGGACCTCCTCAGCGTCGTTCCTCACCTCAAGGTGCGGCCACGCGGCGACACCGCGCGCTTCGCGGAGCGTTCGCGCGACGTGCGCGATGCCGGTCGCGATCTCGGGGTCGATGTCATCGTCGACGGGTCGATCCGCCGCCTCGGCGACACCATCCGGTTCGCAGTGCGTCTCTTCACCGTCGAGGACGGGTTCCAGCTCTGGGCTCGCCGCTTCGACGGACCTCCTGCGTACGTTCTCCAGGTCGCGGAGGAGGCGGCGAGCGCCGTCACGGAGGCGCTCGCGAAGGTGCGCACCGAGGGGCCGCGCCCGATCGTCGCCGATCCCGAGGCGCAGGAGCTCTACCTCCGCGGGCGGTACCTCATGCACCGGGCGTGGTTCGAGGTCTCACGTCAAGGCGTCGAGCTCCTGCGCGAGGCCCACCAGCGCGCGCCGGGCGACCCGCGCATCGCCGGGACGTACGCGCTCGCGATCGCGCGGGTGACCGCCTCGGACGGCGACACCCACGAGGCCGCCGCCGAAGCGCGCGCGCTCGCCGAACGGACCCTCGCCGCCGACGATCGCCAGGCGGAGGCGCGCGTGGCGCTCGGGTTCCTCCACATCAACAGCGGCGAGAGCGAGGCCGCAGCCATCCAGCTCTCGCGCGCGCTCGCGGTGGCGCCGAGCTCGGTCGAAGCGCTCGACGCCGCCGGCCGCATGCTCATCGAGGCCGGGCGTACCGATCTGGGGACGACCTTGCTTCGCCAGGCGCTCGCCATCGACCCGCAGCTCGCTCACGCGGTTCATTCGATCGCGCGCGCCCATGCGCTGGCCGGTGACTACGCGGGAGCGTGCGCGGAGCTCGGCGGCCTCCCCGCGGCGGCCGGCGATCGCGTGCCGTACCTGCTCCTGCGCGCGCGCCTGGCGCTCTGGTTCGACGACCGCGCAGCGGCCCCGCAGCTCGCGGCGATGCTGGCCGCGTCCGGGGAGCTCTCCCCGTTCGCGACCGCGAGCCTCGTCGGCTTCCTCGAGGTGGTCCAGACGCGAACCGCAGACGAGCGCCTTCGCGCCGCCCTCGAGCGAAGCCTCCCGATCGGCGACGAGTTCTCGCCGAGGCGCGCCTGCTACCACGCGCAGCTGCGCGTAGAGATCGAGCTCGCCACCGGCCTCGTGGAGGCAGCGATCGCCGACCTGCGGGTCGCCAACGCAAAGGGGCTCGTCGACATCCTCTGGCTCGATGGCTGTCCGCTCTTCGCGCCGCATCGCCACCGGGCCGACTTCCAGGCGGTACGTCAGAGCACCGCGACGCGTGCCAGCCGCGTGCTCGCGATCTTCGAGCCCCGCCGTGGCTCGGCTCCCGGCTGACCCGAAGAGCGGCGACTCAGGACGACGGGCGGCTGGCGCGTGCGGCGACCGCCTCGCCTACCCGCCCAGCCGCGCGCTCGGCGCTCTCGCCCTCGACGAGCAGCACCGCGTCGCCATCGATCTCGGCGAGCACGCCCGCGGGCGCCGCCGCGACCACCGCGACGATGCCGCTACGCGCGAGGACCGCCGCCGACGTGGCCTCGTCCTCGTCGAGCACCGCCGCGACGAGGCCGCGGTCGAAGAGCTCCCGCTCCACGGCGAACGCGAGGCTCCCCGCGACCCGCACCACCGCGCCGAGCTGACCGACCCGCTGCCGGCGCTCCGCCGGGCTGACCTGCGAGCGCGCGTCGCCAAGGCTGCCGCCCGGAACGTCGCCCTCCTCGTGCGCCGGTAGCCCCACGATCATCCCGGCGGCGACGGTGTCGTTCGTGACCGAGTCGACGAGCACGAACGCGCCGGTGGTGCGGTTGTCGCGATACGGGTCGAAGAAGATGGGCGCGCGCGTGCGTACCCGGACGCGTCCGATGTCGTTCAGCGCGAGCGGGTGCGGCGCGCACGCCTCGAGCGTCTCCGGATCGGAGCCGGCGACCACCTCGATCTCGGCACGCACCGACCGCGTCGTGTGCTTGAGGAGGTAGGTCCGCGCCGGGTCGAGCGGCCGCTCGCTCATCCACACGAGGTCGGCGTCGACCTCGGTGGCGCCGCACGGCGCGTCCGCGACGTGGGCGAGGAGATCGCCGCGGCTCACGTCGATGTCGTCGGCCAGGCGCAGCGCGACGCTCTCCGGCGCCGACGCCTGCCCCACGTCGCGGCCCGCGCGGTCGACGCCGATGACGCGCGTTCGCTTGCCCGACGGCAGCACCACCACCTCGTCGCCGGTCTGGACGGTGCCCGAAGCGATCGTGCCGGCGAATCCGCGATAGCCGATGCTGGGCCGCAGGACGATCTGCACCGGAAGCCGGAAGGAGGCCGGCCGGTACGCGCTCGCGACCGGCACAGTCTCGAGATGACCGAGCATCGTGCCGCCCTGCCACCACGGCATTCGCGTGCTGGGCGTCACGACGTTGTCCCCGGCGAGCGCCGACACCGGGATGCCGCGCATGCTCACGAGGCCCACCTTGCGGGCGATGGCGTCGAGATCGGCGACGATCGCCTCGAACCGCGCCTCGTCGAAGCCGACCAGGTCCATCTTGTTCACGCACGCGATCACGTTGGGAATCCCGAGGAGCGCCGCAATGTGGGCGTGGCGCCGCGTCTGGGGAACGACGCCGAGCCGCGCGTCGACGAGCACGACCGCCACGTCCGCGGTGGACGCGCCCGTCGCCATGTTCCGCGTGTACTGCACGTGGCCGGGCGTGTCCGCGATGATGAACTTCCGCTTGTCGGTGGCGAAGTACCGGTAGGCGACGTCGATCGTGATGCCCTGCTCGCGCTCCGCCAGGAGACCGTCCGTGAACAGCGAAAAATCGATCTCCGAGGTGGAGCCCGCGCCCCGGGTCGAGCCCCGCACCGAGGCGCGGCGGACGGCGTCCAGCTGGTCCTGGTAGAGACCCTGGGCGTCGTGGAGGAGCCGGCCGATCAGCGTCGACTTGCCGTCGTCGACGGAGCCGATGGTCACGAACCGGACGAGGTCCTTCTGCTCCTGCGCCCTCAGCCACCCGGAAAGGCCGTGGTCGTCGGGAGTCACCGCGTGCGCCGCCATGTCAGAAGTACCCTTCCCGCTTCTTCGCTTCCATCGAGGCTTCCTCGTCACGATCGATGAGCCGACCCTGACGCTCCGAGCTCGTCGCCTCGATCATCTCGCGCAGGATGGCGGGCACCGTCGTGGCCTCGCTGCGCACGGCGCCCGTCAGCGGGTAATCACCGAGCGTCCGGAAGCGGACCATCTCGAGGCGCGGCCGCTCGCCCGGCT
This sequence comes from Labilithrix sp., assembly GCA_028287035.1. The sequence continues at coordinate 4,702 of JAQBQL010000186.1, forward strand.
CGAGCTCGAACCGGTCGTCGTCCACCATGATGAGCGAGCCCTCGCGCTCCACGACCGGCCGCGGCGCCGCGAAGTAGAGCGGCACGATCGGGATCTCCTCGAGCCAGATGTATTGCCAGATGTCGAGCTCGGTCCAGTTGGAGAGCGGGAAGGCGCGGATGCTCTCGCCCTTCTTGATCTTGCCGTTGTAGAGGCTCCACAGCTCGGGCCGCTGGTTCTTCGGATCCCACTGGCCGTGGCGGTCGCGGAACGAGAGGACACGCTCCTTGGCGCGCGAGCGCTCCTCGTCGCGCCGCGCCCCGCCGAAGGCGGCGTCGTAGCCGCCCTCGCGCAGCGCCTCGAGGAGCGCATGCGTCTTCATCACCTGCGTGAACTTGTTGCTGCCCCACGCGAACGGGCTCGCGCCCTCGGCGAGCCCCTTCTGGTTCGTGTGCACGCGGAGGTCGAGGCCCTGCTCGCGCGCGAAGCGGTCACGGAACTCGATCATGGCGCGGAACTTCCACGTCGTGTCGATGTGGAGGACCGGGAACGGCAGCGGCGCCGGCGCGAACGCCTTCTGGGCGAGCCGCACCAGCACCGCCGAGTCCTTGCCGATCGAGTAGAGCAGCACCGGCCGCTCCAGCTCCGCTACGACCTCGCGGAAGATATGGATGCTCTCGGCTTCGAGCGCGGCGAGATGGGAGAGGCGGCGGCATGCTTCCACGATAGTGGAGACACTTCTAGCATACAGAACGCGTCAGGTCACATCCCGACGACCACCACGTCCGCCGCGGCCGTGCTCGGGTGGTCGGGGCACCGGAACGCATTGCCCATGTGAGTCACGTCGGTCTGGCCGCCGCTGCCGCCGTTCCGGTCCGCGGTGAAGGTGCTGCCGGCGTGCGTGTCCTCGAGCAGCACGTAGTTGGCCCCCATCGCGTGGGCCCGGTTCTTCATGTCGTTCAGCGCGCCCTCGGCGAGGCGCTTGTTGCTCGTGTACTTGCCGGCGACCGAGCCGCCCTGCTCGCCGATCACGCTGCCGACATAGATGCAGCCATCGGCAGGCGCGAGGTGCGTGACCATCACGCGCTCGGCGCCGGGCTCGAGCGCCTTCGCCGAGCAGCCGGCGACCGAAGCAAGGGAGGTGATCACGAGAGCCATCGAGAGGTGACCGAGTTTCATGATGGTGGATGCTGAAGCAGCGGATGTGCCATCCCCTGCGCACCGCGATTTCCCGGTGCAACACGCCTCCTCGTGAACCGCGGAGGCGCGGCCCGTGAACCAGCGCTCACGCGCGGGCGCGGTGCTTCCGGTAGATCTCGTCGCGCCACGCGAGAAGATCCGCGTACTCGTCGGCGAGCGCCGGCTGCGTCAGGAGCGCGCGCGTCGCGGGGCCGAGCGGCGCCGCCTCGTGCGGACGAAGCGCGCCCAGCGCGGTGGCGATCGCCGCGTCGGCAAAGCCGAAGGAGTCCGTGGCCAGGTAGGGACCACGCGCGACCGCCGCGCGCAGCTCGTCGAGCACCGGCCGGGTCTCGGCGGCGACCGCGGCGCTGTCGTGCGCGACCGCGTGCTTGCTGCCGACGTACCCGACGCCCATCGTCACGAGGGCCCCGAGCGCCCCCTTCAGCGGCCCCGGGACGAGGTCGGGCAGGTTCTCGCGCTGCGCCTCCGGGCTGCTCGCCATCCCGCGGATGAGGCTGGTGCGGCCGATCTCGATGATGCGGTCGGAGCGGGCCGCCCAGCGCTCGACCTCCTCCTCGCGCCCCGGAGCGAACAGCGGCGCTCCCGTTCCGATCGCGTCGGCATGGCGCGCGATGGCAAGCGAGGTCGTGAACGCCTCGTCGCCGTCGACGAGGAGCGGGACGGTGGCCTTCGTTCCGGGCGGACGCCCCTTCGACTTCAGGCGGAGGAGGGGCTCGCCGAGGAGCGGCACGTGCTCGTGGTAGTGGAACGGCAGCTCGTGGTGGTCGAGCGCCCAGCGTGCCTTCTCGGTGTAGAGCGAGATACGTAGGCCGTAGAGGGTGCGCATCGCGCCCGAGTATACTCGGGCACCGTGAGTGAGCTCGTCCTCGATCCCGCGCAGAGCCGGCTGACCGTCCACACGTTCGCGGAGGGGCTGATGGCGCGCCTCGCCCACGATCTCGAGCTCACGTGGACGGGTCTGTCCGGCACCGCCTCCCGCGCGGACGGCTCCGCCCGCGTCGAGGCGCCGCTCGCCGGGCTCCTCGTACGCGGCGTGCTCGGCAAGGACGGCCGCGTGGACGAGCGCGCGCTGTCCGCCTCCGATCACCGCTCGATGGTCGACAAGATGCGTGGCGACGTCTTCCACGCCCGCGGCGGCGAAGGCATCCTGCGCGTGGAGGCGACGCAAGCGCGGGCCGTGGTGGTCATGCCGGCGGGCCGCTCGCTCACCGTTCCGCTCTCCGCTCGGCTCGCCGACGACGGCGCGACCCTGCGCGTCACCGGCGAGGTGACGCTGTCGCTCGCCGCCCTCGGGTCTGACGCGATCAAGGGACCGATGAACGCGTTCCGCGTGAAGGACGCCGTCCGCGTCGCGTTCGACCTGCGTTTCGCCGGCGTGTGAGCGCGCATCAGCCGGCGTAGCCCTCCTCGCCGTGCTGCGTCGTGTCGAGGCCCTCGCGCTCGTCACTGACCGTCACCCGGAGGCCGATCGTCTTGTCGATCACCTTCAGGATCACGATCGTCAGCACCGCCGCGTAGGCCGCTGCGACGAGGCACGCGAGCGCCTGGATCCCGAGCTGCCGCGGATTGCCCTCGAGGAGCCCGGCCTCGCCGACCGCGTCGGTCATTCCCGGGAACGTGCGCTTCATCGAGAAGACGCCGGTGAGCAGGGCCCCCGTGAGCCCGCCAACGCCATGGACGCCGAACGCGTCGAGCGAGTCGTCGTAGCCATACTTGTACTTTGCAAGCACCGCGAGATAGCAGACGATCGAGGCGATGAACCCGATGGCGAGCGCCCCGAGCGGGCTGACGTAGCCCGCGGCAGGCGTGATGGCGACGAGCCCGGCCACGAGCCCCGAGGCGATGCCGAGGGCGGTCGGCTTGCCGCGGTGCCGCCACTCCACGACGACCCAGCCGAGCGCGCCGCCCGCCGCGCCGACGTGCGTCGCCATGAAGGCCGCGACGGCCCCGTAGCCGCTCGACAGAGCGCTCCCCGCGTTGAAGCCGAACCAGCCGAACCAGAGGATCCCGGCGCCGGTGAGCGTCATCGTGAGATCGTGCGGCAGCGGGCGCTCGTGGGGATACTTGAGACGCTTGCCGACCATGAATGCGCAGACGAGCGCCGAGACGCCCGCCGTGAGGTGGACGACCGTGCCGCCGGCGTAGTCGAGCGCGCCCAGCTTGAGGAGCCAGCCGTCCTCCGCCCACACCCAGTGGGCGACCGGGATGTACACGAGCACCATCCACACCAGGGTGAAGACGACGTACGCGGAGAACTTCATCCGCTCCGCGAACGCTCCCGAGATGAGGGCCGGGGTGATGATGGCGAACATCATCTGGAACGCGACGAACGCGAGCGATGGCGTGGTCCCGTGGAGCGTCGTGTCGAGCCCGCGTAGCCCGACGTACTCGAAGCCGCCGATCAGGCCGCCGTGGCTCTTGCCGAAGGCGAGCGAGTAGCCGAACGTCACCCACACCACCGTCACGAGCGGGATCGCGCTGAGCGAGTGCATGAGCGTCGAGAGGACGTTCTTCTTCCGCACCATCCCGCCGTAGAAGAGCGCGAGCGCCGGCGTCATGAGGAGGACGAGCGCAGTGCTCACGAGCAGCCAGGCGGTGTCACCAGCGTTCATGGACCCTGGATCTCACGACGACCCGCGTTTCGCGAAGGTTTCGGCGCGCTTTTCCGCGGCCGCTCCGTCAGCGCACGTCCACCTCGACGGTGCGCCAGGTCATGCCGCCGCGGCTGTCGCGGAGAACCACCCAGACCGGGTGGACGCCCGGCGTCGTGGGGGCGGTCAGCTCGTTCTCCGAGTCAGTCACGAGATCGTTCCCGTCGCGCCCCGTCCGGTCGTCGCGGAACGAGCCCGCGCCGATCGGCGCATACCACGACACGCGCATGATCTCGCGGACCTCGCTGAGCGTGCGCGTCTCGAGGCTGAACGCCAGGAAGCGCTCGGCGCCGCCGCAGGCCTTCTCGCCTCCGGTGCGACAGTCCGCGTCGCAGCTCCCGGGGCCTGGTTCCTTCGTCTCGGTCGGGCCGCACACCCCGTCGCCGCACACGTCGACCAGAGGGCACGCTGGCCAGCTCACCGTCAGCGACACCTTCTGGCCGGGCGCGACCGGCAGCGGCGCCGGCTTCGGAGCGGCGTCGGCGGCGCCGAGTAACACGGGCCCCGTCGGCAGGTTCGCGGTGACGGCGGCGATCACCGGGTTCGCATTGAGGTGATAGCTGCGATTGTACTGCTGGGTCTGCTCCTGGGACGCGCCCGGAAGCCCGCAGCGGATCCGCACCTTGCCGATGGTCGGAACGAGCGAGTCCGGCGTGGGACGGTAGAGGACGCGCAGCGGCTGGTAGTAGCCGCCGGTCACGTCGGGGTCGGCCGGGCGGAACGACTGGTCCTCGGGAATGTCCGGGCCAAACTGCCGGCAGGTGTTCTCTGGGACCGCCGCCGATGCCTCGGCGCCACTGCCGATCGGCACGATGAAGCTGGGATCGTTCTGGAAGCACGCGATGCTCACGTCGTTCAGCTCGTTCAGCGGGCGCGGGCGCATGCAGAAGGCCCATTCGAGATTGGCATCTCCGATCGTCCCGGACGCCGTGACCACGAGAGCGCGGAACTTCGCGGGCCTGGCTTCACCGGTATCGGGATCGAGCGTGCGACTCCACTCGGCCGGCTCGGCCTGCACCGCGAGCACGCGGATGTTCGCGATCTCGGAAGCGCGGTCGTCGAAGTCGGGTTTGCACGCGAACGGCAACGCCGCGAGAAGGCCGAGGAGGACACTGCGCATCGGGGTCACCATTCGAGCTTCGCCCCCGCGACCGCCAGTGTCGGCAGACCGCTGATGTAATTGCGCGTCGTGTAGTTGTAATTGTAGACGATATCCTCACGATTCTTTCGATTCGTGACGTTCTGCACGTCCACGTACAGCTCGAGCTTCGCGCGCTCCCAGCTGAACCGCTTCGCGAGGCGTACGTCCGCCTGGTAGAACGCGGGGATGCGGATCGAGTTCTGGGCACCGAACGCCGGCTCGAAAAGGTCGCGCCGCGCGTTGTAGTACGCGCCGACCACGGGGGTCCGGGGAAAGCCGGTCGCGTAACGGAGGCGTGTTCCCACCTCGAATCCGAGCGGCAGCTGGTAGCTCGCCACCAGGGTCGCCACGTGCGTCTGGTCGTAGTCGAAGAGACGCCAGGGGAGACCGTCGCCGTCCTTCCGCTCCGAGCGAATGTAGCTGTAGCTGATCCAGCCGAAGAAGCCCTTCGCCAGCTCCTGGCGGAGGAGGAACTGCCCGCCGTAGGCACGGCCTTCGCGCGTGTTGAGGAGCGCCTCGCCGGTCGCGGGGGACGGGAGCGGGCTCCGCGCCGCGAGGTCGTCGGACCGGGACGTGAAGCCCGTCGCCTCGGCGGAGAGCTTCGGCAGGAGCCGGTAGCTCAAGCCTGCGAGGTAGTGCGACGCCCTGGCGAAGCCGAGGCTCGGGTTACCGAACACCGGCGAGAGATCCTCCGCGTCAGGCGCCTGGTGGTACTGGCCAAAGGCGCCTTTCAGGAGAAGCTTCTCGGAGATCTGCCACCGGGCGGCGAGGCGCGGCTCCGCAACCGTCTCGCTGTGGAGATAGCCGCGCTGCTCCGAGCCGTCCTTCGTCGGGTATTGCTTGTCGCCGCTCACGAAGAACGCGTCCATGCGGACACCCGGCACCACGTGCACGCGATTGCCGAACAGCTCGATGTCGCCCTGCACGTAAGGGGCGACGCTGCCGAGGAAGGTCGACCAGGTATCGAAGTTGACGACGTCGTTCGGCGGCTGGCCGAAGACGGTGATGTCGCCCTCGCGCGGCGGAAGGATGGTCGCGCCGCGACGGCGTATGTCGTTGTCGGACCCCTCGATGTCGACGCCGGCGTTGAGCACCACACGGGGCGCGACCTTCCCGCGCCACTTCGCACGGAAGCCGAAGACCGTGGAGTCGATGGTCTGCTCGGTGGGCGTGGTGCCGAACGCCTGCGAATAATCGAAATGGTCCTTGCCGAAGGACGGGGTGAGCGTCACCGACGACCCGTCGGCAAAGGCCTTGCGATAGACGGCGACGACGCGCCCGAAGCGCACCTTACGGTCGTCGGAGATGGTCTGCGCGGGATCTGGATTCGTGACCGTGCGCTTCAGGGAGTCGTCGGACCCCAGCGCCATCAGGGTGATGGTCTCGTTCTCCCCGAGGTCCTGCTCGACCTTGATCTGTCCGTCGAAGAACCGAGGAATGGGCACGAACTCGCTGACGTCGCGCTTCGTGAACAGCCCGAGCGTCTCGCCGAGGTAGCTTCCTCGTGCCGTCACGGCGATGCGCGTGGAGCGCGTGAGCGGCGCCTCGATCATCGCCGAGCTGTCGATGACGTCCGCCGAGACGTAGCCGTGCACGCGGTCGGCCCGCAGTGCGCGAGTGTCGACGGTGACCAGTCCGCCGAGCGCTCGTCCGTATTCCGCGCCGTAGCCGCCGGGCGCGAGGTCGATGGCACGGACGAGGTCCGAGTTGACGGTCGCCCGGAATCCGCCCGTATGATAGAGCTGCGGGATGCGCACGCCGTCGACGTAGACGCGCGTATCCTGAGGAGCGGCGCCCCACACCACCAGCGCGCCCGAACCGAACGCGGCGCGTCCCACCCCGGGCAGGTTCTGGACGACGCGAAGGGCCTCGCCGCCGGTGCCGGGCACGCGGCGCGCCTCCTCGGTCTTTATGGCCACGGTCGTGGCCTCCTTCTGGATCCGCGGAGCGATGACCTCGATGGTGAGCGTGTCGGCGTCGGCCGCCGCGGCAGGCTCGACCTTGTACGTCACCTCGAGCGCGCGCTTGGGCTCGATGCTCTCCTCGGTCTTAACGGTGGCCACGTCGGCGCCGGACACGGTCACCTCGTACACGCCGGGGGCAAGCCCCTCGAACTCGAAGTAGCCGTCGTCCTCGCTCGTCGTCGTCGCCGACGTGATCTCCCCCGCGCGCGGCGGCTCGGCGGGAATCTGGCCGGTGCGGAGGACCTTGACGGTGATGCCGGCGAGCGGTCGCGGCTTCTTGCGGGGCGCCGTCGAGTCGAGGATCTGTCCGGAGAAGTTCACCTGCGGGCCGAGATCGACCATCTCCTCGCGGAACGTGAAGTCGTACCGGAAGGTGAGCTTCACGGGCGCGGGCTTTCCGTCGATCTCCGCGGGCGTGAACCGGAATCGTCGCGCCGAGTCGGCCGCGGCGGCATCGAACGCGGGGCCGGCGGACTCGACGACGACCACCTCGACGACGTCGCCGCGCTCCGAGAGCGCCAGCTGGAGAACCACGGCGACGGTGCGTCCCGCGGCCTTCTCCGCTTCGGGATAGGGCGCTTCCACCTCCTTGAAATTCGTGAGCTGGGGAGGCTTCGTGAGGGTGCCACCACGCTGCGTGTTGTCCCCCCCGCCCACGGCGTTTCCCTGCGCCCGGGCCGCGCCCGGGAGGGGACCGAGCAGCAGCACCGCGAGCAGCCCGCAGGCGCGGGCCCGGAACGCCGCGCCGTTCCTAGTCGCCGAGACGGAAGGCATAGTTGATCTTCATCGATTTCTGGAATCCCGCACGGCACCCGTCCGCGCGCTCGAACTCCTGTTTACGGACCGCCGTGAGGGCGGCCTCGTCGAGCCCGTGGCCGAGGCCGTTCAGGACCTTGGCGCTCGATACCTTCCCGCTACAGTCGATGATCGCCTCGACCACCACGGTGCCCTCGATCTCGGAGCTCCGCGCGTCGTCGGGATAGACCGGCTTCACGCGCGCCGTCGCCCTCGGGCGCCAGCCAGCGATGAGCTCCTGGAGGTCCGGGTCCTTGGCGGCCCCGGGAGCAGGGTTGCCGAGGGTCTTCTCGACGGGCTTGCCGGTGCCGCCGGGCACGGTGCCCGTACCGCCCGGTACCCCGCCCTTGTTGTCCGGTACACCGACGCCGCCCGACCCCTTGGCACCCGAGAGTTTCAGCCCGTAATCCGGCATGGCCGCCATCTGCGGCGACGGCGCGGGGCTCGCCGCGGGCTCCGCCGGCGCAGGCGCAGGCGCCGGCTGGAGAAGCTTCGGCCGGAGGACCTCCTTCGGCGCTTCGATCGGCTTCGGCGGCGGCTCCGCCTTCCTCTCCGCCTCCTTCTTCTTCTGGTCGACCATCGCGATCAGCGTCTGCCGCTTCTCGATCTGCTTCGAGCGCTGCGAGATCGTCGCGAACAGCCCGACGTGGAACGCGAGACTGGCTGCGATCAGATAACCAGTTCGCACGGCGACCTCACTGCTTCGCGTCTTCGACGTTGATGGCGAACTTCGTCAGACCCGCGACCTTGGCGAGATCCACGACATGCACGACGGAACCGTGGAGCGCGGCGCGATCGGCGCTCACCACCACGTTGGTATTCGGGTCCTTGTCGGCCGCTTCCTTCAGCTTCGCAGCGAGCGCGGCGTCGTCGACCTTCTGCTCGTTGTAGAAGTACGCGCCTTCCTTGGTGACCACGACCGCGGCCACCATCGGCACCGCGTCGGCGGCGCTCGCGGTCTTCGGCAGCTCCACCTTGAGGCTCTTCGAGACGATGTACGTCGCGGAGACCATCATGATGACGAGGAGCACGAGGACCACGTCGACCATCGGGGTGATGTTGATCTCGGCGATCGGCTTGCGGCCGCCGCCACTCTTCATCGTTCCTGCGCCCATGAGATTTCTCCTTCGTGCGTCAGGGATCAGGTGGAGAGCGCGGGCGAGGACTCGCGCGCATCGGCCGCGGCCGGGACCGGAGTGCTCACCACCGCGCGGCGGTGCGCCGGCGGACCGCCCATGAGCTGCGCCGCCACGTACTTGGTCATCACGTTGACGTTCTGCTCGACGTTCGAGATGGCCTTGTTGACGATGTTGAACGCAACGACCGCCGGAATGGCCACGACCAGGCCGACGCCGGTGGCGATGAGCGCTTCGGCGATGCCGACCATCACGTTGCCCATGGCGTCCTGGCTCTTGTTTCCGAGCTGCTGGAATGCCTGGATGACGCCGAGGACCGTGCCGACGAGGCCGATGAACGGGCCATTGTTGCCGATCGTCCCGAGGAACGTGGTGCCGCGCTCGAGCACGCGCTTCTGCTTCGTCATCTCCGCGTCCACGACCTCGCGAAACGCGTCCGGTCCGCGATCGGTCCACTCGATGGCGGGCAGGAGGACCGCCGCCTCGATGGACCTGCTCCCCTTCAGGAGCTTCTTCGCGCCCTCGTGGTCATCGGCGCCGAGCAGCTTGATCAGCTTGTCGGTGAGCTTGTCGGTGTCGTCACGGTGGCTCGCGAAGAAGATCAGCCGCTCTGCCATGATGGCGATGGACACGATCGAGAGCGCGATCATGACCCAGAGCACCCAGCCGCCTCCACCAGAGGCCACGCGCTGCAGTCGTTCGATGAGCTGTTGGGTATTCATGATGACTCCTCAGAACGAAACGTCGGCGACGTGATCGCCGAGCCCGAATCCACCTTGCTGAACCTCGGGCGCACTGATGCGACCGACGTAACGGTCCGTGACGATGCCCTTGCGTGAGACCATCACCTCGTACGCGGTCCCCTGCTGGCCGCAGAGGCTGTACGGGTTGACGTAGATCGCGTACGTGCCGCTGACCGGAGTGGCCGTGAAGAGCACGTCTTCCTGGCGGTATCCGTCGTTCACGCAGGCCGCCATCGAGTCGCCGAGCGAATGGCCGTATCCCGGCGCGGTGCCTGCGTCGGGCGCACCCACCGGCGCGGTGGTCGGCCGCTTGGGTGACAGGAAGGTGCCGCCCGGCGCGGCGATCTGGAGGTCGAGGTCGACGGCCGCGTCCCACCGGAGCGAGATGACCGCCGGGGCATCGGCGGGCACACGCGGGATGATGTCGAGCGGCGCGAGGGCGCGCTCCCCGAAGCGGTTCTGACCGTCGATCCCGCTTACCTCGATGCGGTAGCGGCCCGGGGTGGCCGCCGGTGACACATCGAAGAAGATGGCCGCCGACACCTGGTTGGCGTTGATCGCCTCGACCTGGTTCACGCGTGCCACCCAGTAACCGTTGCTGCGGCCCTGCAGCCGGAGCGCGACGGAGTAGGCGTTGTCGGCGAGACGGACCACGTAGCCGCCCTTGTCGACGGTGCCCGGAGCGACCTGGTTCGGGCCGATGTCGACGCCGGCCACCGCGGGCCCGCCGCTCGGCGCCGGGAGCTCGCCGGGGAAGAACTGCGCATCGAACGCGGCGCTGCCGATCTGGTAGCGGAAGCGGAGCGGCTCCTCGAGGACGGAATTCGTCTCGACCGAGTCGTCGCACGCCGCGGAGAGCGGCAATGCCAGCGCCAGGAGCACGGCGAGGCGCCTCACAGGTTCACCTGGAGCCGCACGGTGGCGCGGTCGTTCGACAGGTCGGTGGGAATACCGGCCAGGTCACGACCGAACTTGTCGGTCACGATGTCGTACTGGAAGAGAAGGCGCGCGCGGCGCTGGAAGCGCACGCCGACGATCGGAGAATAGGTACGAATGCTGCGGTCGTTGGGCTGGACCGGCCGGGCATTCTCGACGTCCGCCGAGTCGCTGTCGGGATTGTAATAGTCGGTGCGGAAGCCGACGACTCCCCACTTCCCGGCCTCCTGGAGCACCGAGAGCATGTAGCCGGTCTGCCGCGTGTCACGTCCGAGGAGCACGGGGTCGGAGTACATGACTCCACGGTCCATGTTGTTGCCGAGGTAGAACGCGCCGGCGAGCTGCGTCTCGCCCAGGACGCTGCGGATGTTGACCTGCCCGTCCAGCGCCAGGCCGAAGCGGCGGAACGTGGAGGACGGGCGCGCCGCGACGGCCGAGACGCCTCCGACCTCGGAGGCCTGGAAGATCCCGTCGCCGTTCTGGTCGACCCACTGGACGTTCGACTTCGTGGACGGCGACTCCTCGTGGAAGCCGCGACCGACGATCGAGGAGATCCCGGCACTGACGTCCACGTGCTTGGTCGGCTTCACGGCGACGCCGAGGCGCCCGCCGACATCCTTCGCCGAGTCGGGGTCCTGCAGCGCCCACGTCGAGCCGATCGGATTGCCGTTGGTGGCCGCGAGCTGGTAGCGGAACCACCCGATCCCGCCGGCGACGCGGAGGCCGAGGTCCACCTCGGAAGGGAAGAAGGCGCGGGATGCGAGCGAACGCTCCATGAAGTAGCGCAGCCCCGGCGACTGCAGGTTCTCGTCGCCGAAAGGGACTCGGAACTGGCCGAGCGTGGCCGAGACGAGCGGCGGCTCCGGAGGATTGTTGTCGGCGCCGCGATAGAGGATCGTGGCCTCGGCACGTTGCACGCCGAAGGCGGCGCGGTTCAGGGTGTTGCCGTCGAGCTCGAGAAGCACACTCGCGATCCTCCACTCGCGCTCCGCGATGAGGCGTGCGCGTGGGAGGAGAAAGCGATTCTGATTGAGAAGGTGCCCGTCCTGCGCGACCACGTTCTGCGAGGAGCTGTCCGTCTGGAACTGGCCCTGGACGTAGCCATAGAGAAGGATCTTCTCTCGCGGGTCGTCGACCGTCTCGCGTCCTTCGGCGGACGACGACGTGGAAGTGGCCGGGGCGCCCAGGCCCACGGCGGCTGGCGCCGAGCCGCCGAGCGGAGCCACGGCGCCCTCCGCGGTCTTCCGGTCCTTCTCCTCGAGCCGCTTGATGATGGCGGCCTGCTCCTCGAGCATCTTCTGCTGCGCGGCGAGCTGGTCCGTGATCCTGCGCATCTGCTGCGCGCGCGTGGGCGGGGGCGGCGCCGCGGCGACATCCGGCGCGGCGGGGGCCGCGGGCGCAACCGGATCGGGCGCGGGCCCGCCCTGAGCGTGGGCAACGCTCGGAACGGCGAGCGCGCAGGCGATCGATAGAAGGGAGGTGCGGTACACGCGGCTCTCGCGGATCAGGGAATGTCGGAGGTTGTCGCCGGCTTGACCGCGAGGTTCACGGGAAGCGCGGTGGCATTCGTGCAGCGGTTCAGGAACTGGACCTGCGTCGTCGGCGTGCCGCAGAAGCAGCCGGCGGGCTTGTTCGTGCAGGTGCCGCCGTCGCTGGCCGTGCTTCCGTCGGAGGCCGCGTCGACCGCGCCCGAGGTGCCGCCGTCGCCGGGATTCAGCGGACTGCCGCCGCTCGTCGAGGCCGATCCCGTATCATCGCTACACGCGATGAAGGTCGCTGCCGACAGCGCGAGCGCCGCGCCGATCACGAGGAGTGAATTCTTCTTGAACATGTTACTTGGCCTCGCAATATCCAAAGACGCACTGACCACTCGCGCCGCACGTCGCGTCGTCCTTGCAGGTGGTGCAGGACGCGGGCGCGGTGCCCGACGCGGAGGCTTCGAAGAAGCAGCCGCAGGGCTTGGCCGGGGTATAGAGAGAGAAGTCGCCCCCATCGGCAGCGCGGCTGACCTGCATCGCGCAGCTCGGCACCGCGCGGATCTTCGCGACCGCCGCGACCGCCGGCTGGCTGTCGACGAGGCCGAGAACGGTCTTCACCTTCGCGGAGTAGTCACCGCCCGCATCCTTGCGCGCGAAGAAGTGGAGGTTCGCCCACGTCTGGTAGTGGCCGTCGCGGACGTTGATCATGTCGGTCGCGGAGGAGGTGCTGCTCGGGTAATAGGCGAAGTCCTGGCCCTTCGCCTTGAACGCGAGGGGACGCACCTTGGGCGCGACGCCACCGCTGGCGACGATGTCGTTCAGCGCGATGATGCCGATCGCCGAGCTCCGGTTCGCAGTGTTGAGCGCGGCGAGCACCGCGCCCGAGCCCGTCTGGGGCGCCGACACGGGCTTCTGGGTGACGAGGCCGAGGTTGCGTGACCACGTCTGCCAGGTTCCCGAGTCCTCGGCGCGACCGAAGATGTCGGCGGGGACCGTCCACGGCGTGACCGCGAAGCTCGCGTCACCGCCCCGGGCGGTGATCCCGAACGTGTTGAAGGCCGCCTCGGCGCTGATCGCGACGGGGAACCCCGGGTCGTCGTACACCGCGAGCGTGAACGCCTGTACGGGTCCCAGCGTATCGGTGACGTTCGCGGGTAGCGTCGTCGTCGGAAGACCGGCAAGGCCGGCGCACGATGACGGATACACGTCGGACACGCCGATGTCCGCGGCGCGGGGGGTCGCAAAGGTGCACGTGGCGGTCGGTGCCGCCGGGTCGTAGGCAGTGTTGGCGCTGGCCGCACGGCCCGTCGTGACGCTCGGGTCGGTCACCGCCTCGTAGACGCCGCCGGCGCACGAGCTCCCGTTCGAGCTGTAGACGATCTTGATGCCCTGGGTCGCGGCGACACTCGCGACGGCCTCGATGAGCTTCTGGCTCGCGCTCGAGCCACGGACGAGGACCACATCCGCGTCGCAGTCGGCCGCCAGCGCGTTCGAGGCGACACTCAAGGACAGGAACGTTCCTGCAGCGATGATTAGATAATTGCGCATCCGGGTATCTCCCTGTTCGGTGGCTGCACCTTGGGGGAAGCGCATGTCGGGCGCGCTCGGTTCCGGTGACGTTCTCGCGACGTGTGCAGTGCGTCATCGCACTGATCGTTGCCATTCGACGAGCGGATATGCGGGTGCCCGAAGCGAGACTCCGGCGCCGCTGACATCATGCAGGCGGTCGGGGTCGACGAGGCGATCTCTGCGTGACGTCCGCGTGTCGAGACCCAGGTGTCGACGAGGTGACGATCTGGCTTCAGCGTGACACGCGGGGGCCGCGCCCGGGCTTCAGTCCTTCGTCGAGCCCGTCTCGTGACTCATCGCGGCGGCCGCCAGACGTGCGGCCGCCGCCTTCGCTGCGTCGTCCTTCCGTTCGCTGTAGCGATCGGTCAGGTACGCGGACTGGTCGCGGACCAGCAACGTGAACTTCACGAGCTCCTCCATCACGTCGACCACGCGGTCGTAGTAGGCAGAGGGCCGCATCCGCCCGGCCTCGTCGAACTCCTCGAATGCCTTCGGCACCGACGATTGGTTGGGGATCGTCACCATGCGCATCCAGCGGCCGAGGACGCGCAGCGCGTTCACGGCATTGAAGGACTGCGAGCCGCCAGAGACCTGCATGACCGCGAGCGTGCGGCCCTGCGTCGGCCGGACGCTGCCGATGCGCAGGGGAAGCCAGTCGATCTGGCTCTTGAACACACCGGTGATCGTGCCGTGACGCTCCGGGCTGCACCACACCTGCCCTTCCGACCAATCGGAGAGCGATCGCAGCTCCTGCACCTTCGGATGGTCCGCCGGGACGCTGTCGGGCATGGGCAGACCTGCCGGGTCGAACACCCGCGTCTCGGCGCCGAGGTGCTCGAGGATGCGTGCTGCCTCGAGCACCAGCAGCTTGCTGAACGAGCGCGTGCGCAGCGAGCCGTACAGCAGCAGGATCCGGGGACGATGCGCGGAGCTCGGCCTCTGTAGCTTGAGGAGGTCGGGCACGTCGACGTGGTCGGCCGAGAGGTTCGGAAGATCGCTCATCGCGCCGCCCACCCCTCGTCGGCAAGGAGCGCCTCGACGCGGCTCCTCACCTCGTCGCGGATGGCTCGTACGCGCTCGAGCGGGAGCCCCTTCGGGTCCTCGAGCGGCCAGTCGGCGCGGCGGACACCGGGAACGACCGGGCACGCTTCGCCACAGCCCATGGTGATCAACATCGTGGCCGACCCGGCGAGCTCGTCGGACAGGAATCGGGGTTCGATACCCGAGAGATCGATTCCGACTTCCTTCATCACCGCGAGCACCTCGGGATGCACGCGCGTGCCGGGCTCCGTGCCGGCCGAGACGGCGCGCGCCTCGGTCGCATCGGCGAGCCGGTTGAACCATGCCGCCGCCATCTGCGAGCGACCGGCATTGTGCACGCACGCGAAGAGAATCGTCTTCATGGTGATCTCCGAAACATCTTCCGGCCGAGCCAGAGCGACAGATACACGAGCGCGAGCAGCGCCGGCACCTCGACGAGCGGTCCCACCACGCCCGCGAGCGCCTCGCCCGAGGAGATGCCGAACACCCCGATCGCGACGGCGATCGCGAGCTCGAAGTTGTTCCCGGCCGCCGTGAACGAGAGCGACGCGGTCTCCTCGTACGAGAAGCCGAGCCGCTTCGACAGGAGGAACGAGGCCGTGAACATGATTCCGAAGTAGAGGACGAGCGGAATCGCGATCCGCAGCACGTCGAGCGGCGCCTTCACGATGCGGTCGCCCTGCAGCGCGAACATGATGACGATCGTGTAGAGCAGCCCCAGCAGGGCGGCGGGGCCGACCCGCTTCAGGAAGCGCTCCTCGTACCAGGCGTCGCCCCGGGCCCGCACCAGGAAGAGCCGCGTGAGGGCGCCCGCGACGAGGGGCACTCCGAGAAAGAGGAGGACGCTCCTCGCGATCGTCCACATGGAGACGTCGAGCTGCGTCGCCGGGCCGCCGAGCCACCCGGGAACGACCGTGAGGAACAGCCACCCGAGGACCGAATAGAAGAGGATCTGGAACACGGCGTTCAGCGCGACGAGCAGCGCCGCGATCTCCGCGCTGCCGCACGCGAGCATGTTCCAGATGAGGACCATGGCGATGCAGCGCGCCAGACCGATCAGCACGAGCCCGGTCCGGTAGTGCGGAAGATCGGGCAGCAGCAGCCACGCCAGCGCGAACATCAGTAACGGGCCGAGCACCCAGTTCAGCACGAGCGAGGTCCCGAAGAGCTTCAGGTTTGCGCCGGTCCCGAGGAGCTTCCCGTAGCGGACCTTCGCGAGGACCGGATACATCATCCAGAAGAGCCCGACGGCAATCGGAAGCGACACGCCGCCGATCTTCATCGTGTCGAGCGCCGCCCCCAGGCCGGGCACGGTGCGGCCGAGCACGATGCCGAGGGCCATGGCCGCGAAGATCCACAGCGGCAGGAATCGGTCGAGCAGCGAGAGCTGACGTGTGGGGGCTGCGTGGCGGCTCATCAGGGCTCTCCTTGATCGGGCACGGACGCCATGGTGTCAGCAGCAGCCGCTCGGGTCGGCCTTGCCGCCCTTGCAGCAGTCTTCCCAGAGGTAGTCGGTGAGCGCTCGCAGCGTCGTGAAGACGGCGCTGTAGTAGATGAACGTCCCCTCGCGCCGGGCCTGCAGCAGCCCGGTGCGCGCGAGCCGGTCGATGTGGTGGCTCAAGGTGGAGGCAGGGATGTCGAGCTTCGACTGGAGCTCACCGGCGGACGCGCCCTCGGGCCCGGCCTGCACGGCATGACGGAGGATCGCGAGCCGCGCGGGATGTCCGAGCGCGCCGAGCTGCTCTGCTCGCTCCTCCAGCTTTCGCTTCACATCCATGCTTCTAGTATATTCGAAGCATACGAGCAAGCGCTGGCCGGGCGGATCGTGAGCCGCCCCGTGGATCAGGCGCTACGCGGCCAGGCCGCGCGTCCTGGCTCGCGGCGCGACGCGCACCGACGAGCCCAGGACGTCGTACAGGCGCACGCGCGGGGAGCCGCGCCGGTCATCGATGGTGGCGGCTGCGCCGAAGATGCGTGGCCGGCGTGGATCCACCGAGGCGTCGGCCTCGTGATGGAGATGGCCGTGCAGCGCGTGCACGTCCGGGTACCGGGCGAGGATGTCGAGCAGGCGCTCTCCGCCCCGCAGACCGTGGACCGCCTCCCACGCGCGCGAGCCCTGCGGGACCGGACCGTGATGGAGCACGACCACGACCGCCTTGCCGCGCCCCGACACGTCACGGACGGTGCGCTCCAGCGCGACCGCAGCGGCGCTCCCGATCTCGCCGGCCGCGAGCGGGAATGCCTGGTGGCACGCGACGTCGAGCGGCAGGAAGAAGGCGCGCGCGCGCTCCACGACCGCGATCCGGTCGGGATGTCCGGCGGCCGACGCGCGGCGGAAGCGGGACAGCGGCCCGGCGATGGCGCGGGACCAGGCCCCTTCGCGCGTGATCGTGTCGTGATTGCCCGGGACGAGCGTCACGCGGTCGGGGTCGATGCGCGCGTCCGACAGCACCTCCGCGAGCGTCTCGAACTGCGCGGTCGTGCCCGTCTCCGTGAGATCACCGGAGACGACGAGATGGGTCGCGCCGCCCTCGCTGGCCAGAGCGAGCGCGGAGACCAGCCGGTCGATGCGCGCCTTCGGATCCAGAGCCCGGCCGGAGGAGCAGAGGCGCATCCCGCGCTCCAGCACGGTCCGCGCCGGCGCGGGCCGTGAGTCGAGCAGGTGCAGATCCGAGAGGTGAGCGATCTTCAAGCAAGCAGAGGATGCGGCCGCCCGCGGACGCGTGCGTGGAGCCACGGTGACACCTCTGCAACTTACGCAGGCCGCGGCGGGGGCCGGACCTCCAGCATGCGACCGGTGAAGCCGTCGATGACGCCCAGCATGCTGAGCGTCATGATGCGCTCGAACAACGGAATCCGTGCGAGCAGCGGCATCCCGAGATCACGGAGCGTGCCGTGGAGCGGCTCGTCTCCCTGGAAGAACGGCGTGAGCAGCCGCGTCACCAGCTGATAGAACGCGAGGTGATCGCGGCGGGCGCGCGAGTAGGCGTCGAGCGCGCAGGCGACGTCCCGCTCCTCGGCGGCCAGGCAGTCGGCGAGGACCATCGCGTCCCACAGCGCGAGGTTGCAGCCCTGGCCGAGCTGAGGACTCGTCGCATGGGCCGCGTCGCCGAGGTACACGACACTGCGGGTCGCCCACCGGTGCATGACGACGTCGTGGTAGCTCGCGAAGAGCACCTGATCGATATCGGTGATCTGCTCGAGCGCGAACGTGGACTCCGGGGCGAGCGCCGCGAGCTCCGCCTTCCACCGGTCGAGCCCCGCCGCGCGCCAGGCGTCGATGCGGTCGCAGCGGAGGCTCCAGAACAGGCTGACCAGGCGCGGTCCGGGGTCGGGCCCAGGACCGTGGCCGGTCGGCAAGAGGCCGAGGAAGCGCTGGTTCGTGTCGACGACCTGGCGCAGCACGTGCGCGTGCTCGTTGGGCTCGGGTCGCGTGTCGCGCGCGACGAACCAGAGCGCGCCCCACGGGTAGCGTTCGGCCCGCTTGCTGGTGCCGGTGTGGTCGCGCAGCTGGGAGCGCGCCCCGTCGCACACGACGACGAGCTCGTGCGGTCCGTGCCTCTCGCCGCCGGCGGAGAGAAGCCAGGTGGCGCGCGGCGTCCGCTCGAGGCCGGTGATCTCGAGCCCTTCCCGCACCGCGATGCGGGGCTCGAGCGACACCGCCCGGTGCAGCGCCTCGAACAGGACGCCGCGGTGGAGCCCGAGGCCGTACGCGGCGGGACCGACCCTCGCATACGAGAGCGCGACGAGCGGCCTCCCATCGCGCGACGTGCAATACAGGCGATCGATCCGCGTGCCGCGGGCGACCACCGCCGCGCCGAGGCCGAGGCGCTCGAGCACGTGGAGGCCGGTCGGTTGCATCGTGATGCCCGCACCCACCGGGCGCGGATCGAGAACGCGTTCGTAGAGCGTCACGCGATGGCCGGCGCGCGCCAGGAAGAGCGCCGCAGCAGATCCCGCGGTCCCCGCTCCGATGACCCCGACGTCGAGCGCGCGCACCGCGGGCGATGGTAGCGGGATCCGCGAGGCCACGAGCCGTGCAATAAGAAGCGGATGCGGCAGAGGCCCTTCGCACGTTCCCGGGCCGCATGCCGGCAGGTCCTCGCCGGCCTCGCGCTCGCCGGCGCCGGCGCGTCGTGCGCGAGCGGCGCGAGCGTCGACGAGCACGTCGGGCAGGCACGGTCTGCCGTGCTCCGCGGGACGGCCTCCGGCGCGAGCGACGACGCGGTGGTCGCCCTCGCGGCCTATCACAACGCCACGCTCTACTCGCTGTGCACGGCGACGCTCGTCGCGCCCGATCTGCTCGTCACCGCGCGGCACTGCCTCGCGGTCACCGATCCGGTCACGGTGTGCTCGGCCGAGGGCGCGCCCGTGAAGGGCGCCACCGTGCACGAGGAGTTCCTCGCTCCCGATCTCCTCGTCTACACCGGCGCCGAGCTTGGTGACCGCTGGATGGACCCGTCGCTCGCCGCCGCGCATGGCGTCAGCATCGTCCGCGAGGACGCGGCGACCACCTGCAACCGGGACCTCGCGTTCGTCGTGCTCGACCACGATCTGCCGGGCCGCTTCGCCCGCCTCCGCACCGCGCGCCCGACGTCGGCCGGCGAGCCTCTCGCGGTCGTCGGCTACGGGGTCACCGAGGGCGGAGATCTCTCGCCGCGACGCCTGCGCCGTGACGGCGTACCGGTGCTCGCGACCGGGCCCGCGCCGCTGGACGACCCGCCCGGATCGGGCATCGGGTCCTCGGAGCTCCTCGTCGGCGAATCGATCTGCGCCGGCGACAGCGGCGGCCCGGCGTTCGCCGCGTCGGGCGCGCTCGTGGGCGTGGTCGGGCGCGGCGGCAACGGCCGCGACGACCCCGCGGACCTCGCGGTCGCGTGCAGCGATCCAGGAGCGAAGAACGTCTACATGCAGCTCTTCGCGAAGCCCGACGTCGTGGCGGAGGCGTTCGCGCGCGCCGGCCACGCCCCGCGCATCGAGGACGATCGCCCGGTCGCGGCGGCGGGCGGCGCGTGCGAGCAGAGCTTCGATTGCACGAGCGACGCCTGCATCGCCGGCGTGTGCGCCCCCCGCTGCGAGACCACGGCGTGCCCGGGATCCCTCGCCTGCGGAGCCTTCGAGGACAAGCTCGCCTGCCACGACCCGGCGACGCTGCCCGCGTCGGCCCGAGGCAGCGGGTGCGCGGCGGCGCCCGGCGACCCTCCGCGGGGGCTGGCCTCCGGAGTCCTCCTCGTCCTGGTCGCCGCGCTCCGGCTCCGCAGGTCCAGGAACGAGAAACGCCGGGGCAAGGTCTCCCCTGCCCCGGCGTTCCGGGCCTCGCAAGCCTCGTGAGTGACGGTCAGTCGATGCGCTCGAACAGACCGGCCGCGCCCATGCCGCCGCCGATGCACATCGAGACGATGCCGTACTTGCCCTTGCGGCGACCGAGCTCGTAGAGCAGCGACGACGTCAGCTTGGCGCCGGTGCAGCCGAGCGGGTGCCCGAGCGCGATGGCGCCGCCGTTGACGTTGAGCTTCTCGTCGGGAATCCCGAGCTCGCGGGTGACGTAGAACGCCTGGCTGGCGAAGGCCTCGTTGATCTCGAAGAGATCGATGTCCTTGATCGAGAGGCCCGTCTTCTTGAGCAGCTTCTGGATCGCGGGGAGCGGGCCGATGCCCATGATCGACGGGTCGACGCCGACGGTGACGAACTGACGGAGGTAGGCGAGGCCCTTCACCCCGAGCTCCTTCGCCTTCTCGCCGCTCATGACGAGCGCCGCGGCCGCGCCGTCGGACAGCGGAGAGCTGTTGCCGGCGGTGACCGAGCCCTTCTGCGAGAACACGGGCTTCAGGGCGGAGAGGCCCTCGAGCGTCGTGTCGGCCCGGGGCATCTCGTCGACCTTGAACTCGAACTCGACGCGCTCGTTGCCATTGAAGCGGTGCGACTTCACGGCGATGATCTCGGCGTCGAACACGCGCTTCTCGATCGCGGCGGCCGCCTTCTTCTGGCTCTTGAGCGCGAACTCGTCCTGCTGCTGGCGCGTGATACCGAACTTGTTGGCGACGTTCTCGGCGGTGATGCCCATCGGCGTGTAGACCGACGCGTACTTGGCCATCGCCTCGGGGGAGGCCGAGAGCTTGTTGCCGGTCATCGGCACGAGCGTCATCGACTCGAGGCCTCCGGCCACGACGATGTCGCTCGAGCCGAGCATGATCTGGCCGGCCGCGGTGGCGAGGGCCTGGAGACCGCTCGAGCAGAAGCGGTTGATGGTCTGGGCGCCGACCTCTTCGGGGAGGCCGCCGAGCATGCCCGCGACGCGAGCGACGTTGAGCCCCTGCTCGCCTTCCGGCATGGCGCAGCCCATGACGACGTCGTCGACGTCGCTCGGCTTCACCTGGGGAACACGGGCCATCAGGCCCCGGACGACGTCGCCGGCGAGCTCGTCCGACCGCTTGTTGGAGAGGGAGCCCTTGATGGCGCGACCGACCGCGCTGCGAACCGCTTCGGCAATGACGATGTCTTTCATGACTATTACTCCCAGTCCTCAGTTACGAAGCGGCTTGTTGTTCATGAGCATGTACTGCATGCGCTCCTGGCTCTTCGGCTCGCCGCAGAGGCTGAGGAATGCTTCACGCTCGAGGTCGAGCATGTCGTCCTCGGTGATGTCCTTGGACGCGCCGGCGATGCCGCCGCAGAGGACGTTGGCGAGCTTGCGCGCGATCTTCGCGTCGTGCTCGGAGGCGTAGCCACCGGCGACGAGCGTGTCGACCATCATGCTGAGCGTCGCGATTCCGTTCTCGCCGGGCAGCCGGTACGCGCGCGGGGTGGGCGCGTGGTAGTTCGATTCGGACAGGCCGATGGCGCGCGCCTTCGCGTCGACGATCTGGCGAGCGCGGTCGAACGAGACGCCGTCGGTACGGCGGAAGTAGCCGAGCGCCTTTCCCTCGTCGGCGGAGGTCGCGATCTTGACGAGCGCGATGTTCTTGAAGGTCTGCGTGACGAACTCGTACGTGCTGACGTTCGTGCCCTCGGGGATGCCCTCGAGCGCGCGCCACAGCATGTTGAGCGTTCCTGCGCCGCCCGGGATGAGGCCGACGCCGACCTCGACGAGGCCCGAGTACGTCTCGGCCGCCGCCTGCACGCCGGTCGCTCCGAGACAGAGCTCGAGACCGCCACCGAGCGTCATGCCGTAGGGCGCGACGATGACGGGGACGCGCGAGTACTTCATCCGCTGCGTCGCGTACTGGTAGCCCTTGACCATCTCCTCGATCTGGCCGAACTGGCCCTGACCGGCGGCCATCACGACGAGGAAGAGATTGGCGCCGACGCAGAAGTGCTCGCCGTCGTTGGCGATGACGAGGCCGCGGAAGTCGCTCTCCGCCTTCGCGACCGAGTCGTGGATCATCTTGATGACGTCCGGATCGATGCTGTTGGCCTTCGTCTTGAAGGTGAGGCCGAGGATGCCGTCGCCGAGGTCCCACGCCTCCGCGCCGTCGTTCTTGAGGACGGGGGAGCCGCCCTTCCTGAGCTGCTTCAGCGTGGCGTACCGCCGGTCCTGCTCGACCGCGACGTACTCGCCCTTCAGGAGATCGAAGACCTTGCCGTCGTCGGTATAGAAGGACTTGGCGCCGGCCGCCTTCATCTTGGCAATCGAGTCGGGGAGCTTCACGCCCGCCTTTTCCATCGCGTCGGCGGTCTCGGTGAAGCCGAGCGCGTCCCAGACCTCGAAGGGCCCGAGCTCCCAGTTGTATCCCCACTTCATCGCGTCATCGATGGCGATGACCGAGTCGGCAATCTCGCCGATGCGACGCGCCGAGTACGAGAGGCTCTTGTAGAGGATCTTGCGGGCGAACTCGCCGGCCTTGCCCTGATCGGCGACGAGCTTCTTCACGCGCTCGCGCGGATTCTCGATCTTCGACAGACCCTTGGTCGCGGCCTTGATCGACTCGTCGCCGCCCTTGGGGCGATACTCGAGCGTCTTCGGGTCGAGCGTCTGGATCTGCTTGTCGGCGCCGCGCTTGAAGAATCCGCCCTTGGTCTTGTCGCCGAGAAGCTTCTTCTCGACCATCTTCTTGATGTAGTCGGGCACCTGGAAGACGTCGCGGTCCTCGTCCTCGGTGAGCGACGTGTAGCAGTTGGCAGCCACGTGCATGAACGTGTCGAGGCCGACGAGGTCCGCGGTGCGGAAGCTCGCGCTCTTCGGGTGCGCCATCGGCGTGCCGGTGATGTTGTCGACGTCCTCGGGCGCGAGGCCGTCCTCCAGCATCTGGTGGATGGTCGCCATCATCGCGTGCGCGCCGATGCGATTACCCACGAAGTTCGGGGTGTCCTTGCCGAAGACGACGCCCTTGCCGAGCGTGTCCTGGGCGAACCGCACGCAGTGGGCGACGACGTCCTTGTCCGCGTCGGGACCGTGGACGATCTCGAGCAGCTTCATGTACCGGACGGGATTGAAGAAGTGCAGCACGATGAAGTGCTTCTTGAAGTTGTCGCTCCGGCCCTTCGTCATCTCGGAGATGCGGAGGCCCGAGGTGTTCGAGGCGACGATGCAGTGCTCGGGCACGAGCTTCTCGAGCTTCGCGAACAGCTCCTGCTTCGCCTCGACCTTCTCGATGATGGCCTCGATGACGAGGTCGCAGTCCTTCAGCTTGTCGAGGTCGTCCTCGACGTTGCCGACCTTCACGAGGCGCGCGGCGTCCTTGTGGAAGAACGCGGCGGGACGCGCCTTCGTCGCCTTCTCGAGGCCGCCCGCCGACCAGCCGTTACGCTTGGCGGGGTTCTTCTTCTCCTCGTCCGTGAGGTTCGGCGGGACGATGTCGAGCAGCAGGACCTCGAGGCCCGCGTTCGCAAAGTGGGCGGCGATCCCGCTGCCCATGACTCCGGCCCCGATGACGGCAGTTCGACGAATAGGCTTGTTCATGCGCCCGGAAATAGAGCCCGCCCGGGGGCCGCGCGCAAGACTGAACCGCCATTCAGAAATCAGAAAGCGGGCGGCCGAGGCTCACTGGAAGCCGCGCGGGGGCAGGCTCCTCAGGTACGTGATGAGCCCATCCTTCTGGGCGTCCGTGACGTTCCACCGGTGCTGCGTGGTGCCGTCCCCGATCTTGATGACCGACGGGCCGGGCTTCACGCCGGTCGTGATGATGACGCCGATCTCCTGGTCGGACGCGGTGCCGAGCGCGGCCGACGAATGGTCGACCGCCGAATCTCCGGCGTGGCAGGAGGTGCACGGGCGATCGGCGCCGGTCCCCGCGGCCTGGTACCGCGCCTCGCCGACCGCGTAGCGTGAAGGATCGTACGCGGTGATCGTCACGGTCGCGGTCGTCGACCTTCCGCGTGAGGTCGCGGTGAGGGTCACGGTGCCGGCCTTCCGGGCGCTCACGAGGAAGTACTGGCCGCTGTCGGTGACGCCGTCCTTCGTCGGGTTCACGAGGCTGGTCCTCGCGACGGACGCGAGGCTCTCGTCGGCGACGGTCACGGTCAGGTCGGCGTCCGCGTCGTACACGGCGACGGGCACCTGGAAGGCGTGCGTTCCGTCACTCCCCGTGAACACCGCGCCCGGGCGGAAGAGCAGCTCGCCGAGGCCGGAGCCCGGCGGCGCCGCCGAGTCGTAGGTGCTGCCGTCGCGCGCGCCGGCGTCCGCTGCCTCGTCGTCGTCGACGAGGACCTCCTTCGTGCTCGAGCAGGCGGCGAGCGACACGACCAGCGCTGCGCCGGCGAGGACCACGGAGGATCTCATCGACGGCGGGACCAGCAACCGTCGTGCCGGTAGGAAGGGAGGCGTCACGGCCCTGATCCCGCGTGGATCGCGAGCTCCGGCGCGTCATCCGCGCGTGCGCCTGGATCGTCGGAGGACCGGGCTGCGCGCCGAGGACCCGCTCAGTTCCCGTCGCTCTGCGCCGGCGCCTCGGTGGCGAGGCTCGCCGCCGGCTCGCGCGCGCCCTGGGTCTCGATCTCGCCGCTGGTCACCTCGACCTCGGAGGTGCCGGGCTCGGCCGCCGGAGCCGCGAGCGACGCCGCCGCCGGCCCGACCGACGAGGTGCGTACGTCGGGGTCGAGCGCGAGGTCCACGACCAGCGCGGTCGCCGACATCACGAACGTGACGACCGACGCGCCGACCGCCATCCACGCCCGCGCCCGCTTCGCGCGAGGCCCGGGGGGCATCATGACCTCCCGGGGACGGCGCCTCGCGATGCAGGAGCCGCGGTCGGCGCGCGGGTCGTAGCCGCAGGTGTCGATGGTGGTGAACGAGAGACGCTCCGGCTCCTCGATGGTGACGGCGGGCGGCATCGCGAGCCGGTCGAGGATCACCGCGTCCTCGTCGAGATCGAACTGCGGGTACTCGCGCGCCGGGCGCACCGAGACGCGCGCGACGTTGATGGCCTTGCGCTGCTCGGCGATGGCGGGCCCCGCCACCTGGAGGACCAGGTCGGCGACGTCGTCCCGCGAGGCGGCACCCGGGAGCGCGGCCTCCAGCGCGCCCTGGAGCTCGCGGATGGTGGCGAAGCGGTCCTCCGGCAGGCGCGCGAGGCAGCGGGCGATGACGGCATCGAGCGCGCTCGGCACGGCGCCGTTGACGGAGGCGGCGCTCGGCACGGCGGCGTCGAGCGTGAGACGGAGGGACTCGGCGGGGCTCGCGCCGCGGAACAGGTTCTTGCCGGTGACCGTCTCCCAGAGGACGACGCCGAGCGCGAACATGTCGGACTGCGCCGAGAACCGCGCGCCCTTCAGGTACTCGGGCGCCATGTAGCCGAGCTTGCCCGGCGGCTCGTACTCCTTCACCTCGACGTCGTCGCGGTGGTTGGTCTTCGCGATGCCGAAGTCGGTGAGGCGCGCGAGTCCGTCGGTGTCGATGAGGATGTTCTGCGGGGACACGTCTCGGTGCACGAGGCCGAGCGCCTCGCCATCCTCGTTCCTGGCGAGGTGAATCGCGTGGAGCGCGGCGCACGCATCCAGGCCGATGCGCACCGCGATCGGCAACGCGAGCGCTCCCGTCGTAGCGAGGAGGTGCGCGAGCGAGGTGCCCTCGACGTAGTCCATGACGAGGAGGAGCTCGCCGTCCGTCTCCTCGACGTCGTCGACGCTCACCACGTTCGGGTGCCGCACGGCCGACGCGATGCGCGCCTCGGTGAGGATGGCGGCGCGGAGCTCGGGGTCACCGAGGAGGTGAGGATGCGCGCGCTTGATGGCGACCGGCCGCTTGAACCCCGCGGCGCCGCGCTGGATGCCGACGTACACCGAGCCCATGCCCCCCGTCGCGATGCAGCTCGCGATCCGGTAGCGAGCAGAGGACGGGAGAGTATCGGACGGCTCGCTCATGGCGCCCGCTGAAGCACGACCCGCGCCAACCCCTCGAAGCGACGAAACCAGGGAAAAACAGGCTCCGCGACATCAACCCAGGAGAGCTGAGAGCGGTCGGGGGTGACCCTGGGTCGGGGATGAC
Organism: Labilithrix sp.; assembly: GCA_028287035.1. The sequence goes on from JAQBQL010000186.1 coordinate 30,757, forward strand.
TCCGGAGGGGCGACCTGCGGCGCGGGTCGTACCTCGGGAAAAACGAGGGCGGCGTGTAACTCCGGACGAGGCTCTGCCACATTCCCCCGTGGCCATGGCTCCGCACGCTGGCTGGGCTGCTGCCCTGCTCTCCACCACCGCCTCGGCGTCCGACGAGCGGGCGAGCGAGGTCGCGTCCGGCGAGGGCCGCGCGCTCGCCGCGACCTACGCCGTGCGCGCGCCCGGCATCCGGCGCTTCCTCCACGGCCTGCTCGGCGAGGCCGCCGCGGCGGACGACGCGACCCAGGAGACGTTCGCGCGCGCCTGCGTGCGGATGGACACGCTCCGCGATCCCGACCGGATCGCGCCATGGCTCTTCGGCATCGCGCGGAACGTCGCCCTCGAGACCCTCAAGGAGCGCCGCCGCCGCCGTCGCCTCGTCGATCCCGATGCCGACGTCGACGACGGGAACGAGGGCGCGGACCACGTGACGCCGGAGTCGACGCTGCTCGGCCGGGAAGCGGTCGGCGTCGTCGACCGCGCGCTCGCCCGCCTCTCCACCCCGCGCCGCGCGGTCCTCATGCTGCGCCTCGATCACGCCATCGCCTACGAGGACATCGCCGAGCTCATGGGGTGGTCCGTCGCCAAGACCAAGGTCGAGATCCACCGCGCCCGCGCCGTGCTCCGCGAGGAGCTCGCGCGCTACGAAGGAGAAACGTCGTGACCAGCGATTGCGACTTCGACGCGCTCGAGTCCCTCGTCCTCGGGGAGCTCACCGCCGCAGCAGCGGCACGCGTCTCCGGGCACGCGACGACCTGCGCGGCGTGCACGGGCGAGCTCGCGCTCCTTCGCGCCGAGCGCGCGGCGTTCGCGGCCCGCGCCGAGCACCTCGCAGCGTCCCACGAGACGCCGGCGCTCACCGCGGTCGCGTCGCTGCCGGTGGCCGTCCCGCCCGTGAGCGCCCACGTCCGCTCGCGCCGCCTCCGGTTGGTCGCGGCGCCGGCCGCCGTGGCGATCCTCGCGCTCGCCGCCGCGCTCACGCTCCGCCTCCGCGCCGCGGCCGACGTCGATCCCGCCCTCACCAGCAGTGGTCCGGCGCCGATCGCCGCCGATCCTGCAGCCTCGGCGCTGGTGTGCCGCGAGGACGAGCCCGCGCGCCCACGCCTTCGCACGAGCCCGTTCGCATGCGAGGAGCCGCGCGATCCGGCGACCGAGGTGGAGCCGCGCGCATGCGCAGCGTCGTGCGGTCGGACATGCGCCGCCGAGAGTGTAACTCCCGCGCCCTGATCGCCACTCTCCTCCGACGGCGCGCCACGAACGGCGCTGCCGAAAAGGAGAGAACCATGAGATCGAACCTCGCCCTCGCCGCGACCATCGCCGCGACCCTCATCGCGTGCAGCCAGGGCTCGTCGGACCCGACGCTCACCGATCCCGCGAAGAAGACCGCCTCGGCCGCGCTCGCCGAAGCGCCCACGCCGGACACCAATTGCGGACCGTGCGGCGACAAGGACACCGTCGAGGACAGCCCGCGCACCGAGACGATCAACCTCGGCTCTTCACCCACGCGCGGCCCCGACGCCGCCCCCGTCACGATCGTCGTCTTTTCGGATTTCGAGTGCTCCTATTGTGCGAAGTCCGAGGCGACCTTGCGCGAGCTCGAGGCGACGTATGGTGCCAAGGTGCGCTTCGTCTTCAAGAACGCGCCGCTGCCCATGCACGCCCACGCGCGGCTCGCCGCGAAGGCCGCCCTCGCCGCCGGCCAGCAGGGGAAGTTCTGGCCGTACCACGACGCGCTCTTCGCGGCGCAGGGCTCGCTCGATCAGGCAGGGCTCGAGCAGACCGCCGCGCGCGTCGGGCTCGACGTCGCGAAGTTCCGGCGCGCGCTCGCGAGCCAGGAGCTCGACGCCGCGCTCGAAGCCGACCTCGCCGAGGCGCGCCGGCTCGACGTGAAGGGCACGCCTGCGTTCTTCATCAATGGCAAGAACCTGCAGGGCGCGCAGCCCGCATCCGCCTTCAAGGCGAGGATCGATCAGGCGCTCGCCGAGCGCTGATCGGAAGGCGGCGCGTCCACCGGGACCGGCACCTCACCGAAGACGCCTTCCCAGCGCGCGATGACGCACGCCGCGAGGCCGTTGCCGGTGAGGTTCAGCGCGGAGCGCGCCATGTCCATGATCTCGTCCACGGCGAGGATCATGGCGACACCCGCCTCGCCGGGAAGACCGAAGCCGCCCGCGGTGCCCGCGATGATGACGAGCGTCGCGCGCGGCACCCCGGCGACTCCCTTCGAGGTGAGCATGAACGTGAAGACCATCGCCAGCTGCGTGCCGATCGACATCTCGATCTTCGCCGCCTGCGCGATGGTCAGTGAAGCCAGCACGAGATAGAGCGTCGAGCCGTCCAGATTGAACGAATACCCGGTGGGGATGACGAAGCTGCCGACCCGGCGCGGCACGCCGAACTTCTCCATCTGCTCGAGAAGGCGCGGAAGCGCCGCCTCGCTCGACGCCGTGGAGAAGGCAAGCGTCGCGGGCTCCCGGATGTGGCGCAGGAACCCGAGGATCGGGATGCGGAAGATCAGCATCACCGGCACGAGCACCAGCACGAAGAAGAGCACCAGCGACAGGTACAGACTGCCCACGAGCACCGAGTAGTGCTTCAGCAGGTCGAGCACCGCCGGCCATCCCTCGAGGCCGTTGCCGCCCTGCCCGGAGGCCATGTGGCTCACGTTGTACGCCATCGCGCCGAACACGCCGATGGGCGTGAGCGACATGATCATCGCCGTGTACTTGAACATCACCTGCGCGACGCCATCGAAGAACGCGAGCACCGGCGCGCCCCGCGGCCCGATGCGCGTCAGCGCCACGCCGAACAGCGTCGCGAACACCACGACCGGAAGGATGTCGCCCTTGGCGGCATGCTCGATCAGGTTCGAGGGAAAGGCGTGGAGCGCGATGTCCCAGCCGCTCTTCGGCGTGGCGAGCACCGCATGCGCGTCGGCCTTGAGCGGCAGGCCGTCGCCGGGACGAAGCCAGTTCGCGATGACCAGCCCGAGCAGCAGCGCGAAGGTGGTCACCACCTCGAAGTAGAGGAGCGACTTGGCGCCCATGCGCCCGACCGCCTTGAGATCGCCGGTCTGCGCGATGCCGGTGATGATCGTCGACACCAGCAGCGGGACGATGATCCCCTTGATGAGCGCGAGAAAGCCCTTCGAGCAGAACTGGAAGAACGCGAACGCCACCGGGTGCTGGTCGGCGGGAAGGAAGCCGCCCACCAGCACGCCGAGCACGAGCCCGGTGAAGATGAGCGCCGTGCCCGAGCGCCAGAACGGCTTCCGCGGGGCTGCCGGCGAAGGGGCCGCCGCCTCGCCGCTCATCAACGCCCGTCGTGCGACGCGGGATCGGGGCCCCGCTCGGCCGCGGCGTGCTTCGCCTTGGCCGCCGCGGTGCGCCGCCCGTCGTCCGACTTCGCGATGTCCTTCACCGCGGCGGGGTCCTGTCCTGCGAGCGCGGCGGTCATGCGGCGCTGCTCGTCGGCGAGGACCTTGATCGCGTCGAGGCACCGATCCGCGGCGCGCTTCTGCGACGTGATCATCTTGGCCTTCGGGCGCAGGTCCGAGAAATCGATCGGCTTGCCGAAGTACACGTCGACCGGCGTCTCGCTGGCGCGGAGGAAGTTGTTCCGCCACTCGCCGGGGATGCTCTGGCCCATGCCGATGACGAACACGGGAATCACGTGCGCGCGCGTGGCGCCGAGCGCGACGCGCCCCACGCCGGGCTGCGCGGGCAGGAACTGGTAAGGGTCGTCGCTCTTGTTGCGCGTGCCCTCGGGATGGATGCCGAGCACCGTCCCGATGTCCGGCCGGTTCAGCTCCTCGATGCAGCGCTGCACGGAGTACGTGTTGAAGGCCTTCTTCTCCTTGTCGCGCATGATCGGCGGGAACATGCGCATGCCGCTCATCGCGAAGTTGACGATGGGCCCGAGCGCCGAGTCGTAGAAGAAGTTCTGACGGACCGGGAAGAAGATCCGCTTGGTGAGCCGCGTGCGCCAGTAGAGGAGCGCGGTGATCGTGAAGAAGTCGAAGAACGACCGGTGGTTCGCGACGAGGAGGATCGAATCCTTCTTGCCGAACGGCGCGAGGTTCTCGAGCCCGTGGATCCGGAAACGACGACCGCCACAGCTGTAGATCAGCGCGCCCATGACGACGCTGTTCCAGTTGGCGGAGAGCGGGGTGAGCGCCGGAGCGGAGAGCGCATCGGCGATTCGGAACGACGCACGCTCGAAGAACGTCAGCGGCGCGAGCTGCTCGGGAGTGGGACGCACGGCCGGGGTCATAGCACGTGACAAGTTCCGCGCCTCAGCCAGGCATCTTGAGGAGACAGCCCGGGTTCAGGATCCCGCTCGGATCGAGCTTGTCCTTGGCAGCGGTGAGCACCGACTCGAACAGCGGCGAGCCCTCCTGCTCGTACCACGGCCGGTGCGTCCGACCGACCGCATGGTGGTGCGTGATGGTGCCGTGGTTGGCGAGGATCGCGTCGCTCGCCGCCGCCTTGATCGCCGCCCACTGCTCGAGCTCCGCGCCCGGACGTCCCGGCGCGACGAACGTGTAATAGGGAGCCGGACCATCCGGGTACACGTGCGTGAAGCGGCACGTCAGGAGGCCTCCGCCGCAGTGCTGATCCATCGCCGCCGTCACCGCGCGTGTCACCGCGTCGTGCAGCGCCGCGACCCGGTCCCAGGTGCACGCGGTCTCGAACGTGTCGCAGACCGTGCCGAGCGACACGAGCGCGCTCTGCAGGTACGGCGCGTCGAAGAACGCCTGCTTCCACGTCGCGGCGTCGTCGGTGTCGTGCTCGACCGGGGGCGGCCGGTGGGTCGCGGTCGAGGGAAGCGCCGGCGGCAGCACCGACGGACGCGGCGGGCTCGAGTAGACGATGTCGGTCGTGTAGTGCGGCTCGTCGCCTTCGCCCCCCAGGTCGGTGGCAATCGAGAGCGCGCGCTCCATCCACGGCTCCACCGGATGGTCGGCGGACTCGAAGGCGATGAGGAGCACGCAGGTGCCCTTCGTCGAGACCTGGTGGAGCATCGCCTCGCCCGCGTCGAGCAAGCGGCAGTTCGAGGGGTGGAGGCCGGACTGGGAAAGGATGCGCGACGCGTTGATCCCGGCCTCGAACGTCGCGAAGTGCACGCTCGCCGAGGCCCGCCAGCGCGGGCGCGACTGCACGCGGACCCACGCCTCGGTGATGATGCCGAGGGCTCCTTCCGAACCGAGGACCAGGCGATCGGGATCGGGGCCGGCGCCGGACGAGGGCACGCGGCGCGTCTCGAAGAGGCCGGCCGGCGTCACCATGCGCACCGACTGCACGAAGTCGTCGATGTGCGTGAAGAGCGTCGCGAAGTGCCCGCTCGCGCGCGTCGCGATCCAGCCGCCGAGCGTCGACAGCTCGAAGCTCTGCGGGTAGTGGCGCAGCGAGAAGCCGTTGACGCCGAGCTGCTCGGCGATGCGCGGGCCGGTCGCGCCGGCCTGGATGCGCGCCGACCGCGAGACGTTGTCGACCTCGAGAACCTTGTCCATCCTCGAGAGGTCGACGCACGCCGTGCCGCGGAACCGGCCCGACGCCGTGAACTCGGTGCCGCCCACCACGCTCGTTCCGCCGCCGTACGGAATGAACGCGATCGATTCCTTCTCGCAGAAGCGGAGGAGCGCCGTGATGTGCTGCTCCTGCGTCGGATGAAACACCCAGTCCGGTGCGGCCGCGAAGTCGCCGCGGAAGCCGCGCACGAGGTCCCGGTAGCCGCGCCCGTACGTGTGAACGGCGCGGACGTGCGGGTCGGTCGTTCCTATGCCGCGGAGCTCGACGGGCGGCGCATACCGGGGCGCCGGCAGCGCGGCCTCGTCGAGCGTGGGCAGCGGGGCGAGCGCTGGCGCTTTACCGAAGACCGCGCCGAGGCGGCGGGCGAGGGCGCCGCGCACCTCGCTGCTCGGGAACCTGTCCTCGTAACCCCAGGCCCAGTGACTCCGCCTTTGCTCCGGCACGTCCTCACGTTACCAGAGCGACGCTGCGCGGGGCCACGTCCCGAGCGCGCGCGCGGGCCGTGCTAGCTTCGAGAGGCGGGCGCGCCTCCATGCCTTCCCTCCCTCGCCTCGCCTCGGGACCTCGCATCGTCGCGGTCGCCGACACGCACCTCCAGCACGACCGCCTCGCGATACCGGGCGGTGACATCCTCGTGCACGCCGGCGACCTGTGTCAGCACGGCTCGCTCGACGAGCTCGCACGCGCCGCCGACTTCTTCCGGGCGTTACCTCATCCCGTGAAGATCCTGGTCGCCGGCAACCACGACGTCTGCCTCGAGCGGACGCCGCAGGCAGCACGCGCGCTGCTCGAGGGCTTCGTCTACCTCGAGGACAGCGCGGCGGTGATCGAGGGGCTCGTCTTCCACGGGAGCCCGTGGCAACCGAAGTTCCGCGTGTGGGCCTTCGGTGCGGCGCGCGGTCCCGAGCTCGCCGCGAAGTGGGCGAAGATCCCGGAGCGCGTCGACGTCCTCGTCACGCACGGCCCGCCCTTCGGCCACGGCGACCGCATCCCGTGGGAGGGAACACCCCGTCACGTGGGATGCCTCGATCTTCGCCGGCGCGTGCAGGAGGTGAAGCCGCGGCTCCACCTCTTCGGGCACATTCACCAGGATCCGGGCGTGTGGCGCGAGGGGCCGACCACCTTCGCGAACGTGACCGTCGACGAGGGCCGCGTGGCCCCCGTCGTCCTCACGCTCTAGTCGCTCTCTAGAACGAGACCTTGGGTGCAGCGGTCGACTCGGGCGCTGCCGAGTAGTAGACGCGCGGCTTGAACGGGGTGCCCGTCGCCTTGTTGACGACGGCGCCGCGGACCTTGCCGAGCTCCGAGTTGTAGTCCTTCACGGCGTCGTTGTACTGCTGCCGCGCGCGGAGGATCCGGTTCTCGGTCGACTCGAGCGACTTCATGAGATCGGTGAACTGACCGTTGGCCTGGAGCTTCGGGTAGTTCTCGTTCGACACGAGGAGCCGGCTGATCGCGCCCGAGCTGAGCTTGGCCTGCGCGTCCTCGAAGGCCTTCATCTTCGCCGGATCGGTGAAGTCGTCACCGGACAGCTTGATCTGCGTGGCCGACGCGCGGGCTTCCGTGATCTTGGTGAGCGTCGACTGCTCGTAATTCGCCGACGCCTTCACGGTGTTCACGAGGTTCGGGATGAGGTCGGCGCGCCGCTGGAGATCGGCCTCGAGGTCCGACCACTTCTGCAGGCACACCTGATCCTTCTCGATCAGCGTGTCGTATTTCTGGCAACCGGGCACCGCAAAGATGCCGGCCACCACGAGCAGGAGGAGCTCGAACACGCGCCAGGAGGCGATGGACGACAGAACATTGAGTGCTTTTTCGGTCATGACGCGCGCAACGGTAAGGAGGAAGTCTCCACGGTGCAAGGGCCTCACCTACCTTCGTACCGCCCGCGGCATAATGCTTCGCCATGAGACCGGTCATGAACCTCGATGGGGGCGAGCACGACGACGAGCCGGCGGAGCTCTATGCCTTGGCCGACGTCGTCCACGTCGCGTGCGGGGGCCACGCCGGTGACGACGCCTCGATGGAACGCGTCGCGCGCGCCTGCCTTGCCGCCGGCACCAGCATCGGCGCGCATCCCTCCTACGACGACCGGGAAGGGTTCGGGCGCCGCGCCCAGGAGGTCTCGCCCGCAGCGCTCGAGGCGCAGATCGCCGCCCAGTGCTCGCGGCTGCGCGACATCGTCACGGCGCTCGGCGCCGCGCTCGTCTCGGTGAAGCCCCACGGAGCGCTGTACCACGAGGCGCACGTCAGCGAGGTCACTGCGCGGGCATGCGTCGCCGGCATCGTGCGCGCGGTCGGCCCGGTGGCGATCGTCGGCCCGGCCGGAGGGGCGCTCGAGCAGGCGGCGCGTTCGGCGGGCGCGGCGTTCCAGCGCGAGGCCTTCGCCGACCGTGGGACGCGACCCGACGGGAGCCTCGTCCCCCGCGGCGAGCCAGGCGCGCTCGTGGACGATCCGGCGGTGGCCGCGGCACAGGCCGTGAGGCTGGCGGCGCGGGGCGACGTCGACACGCTCTGCGTCCACGCCGACACGCCGGGCGCGGTCACGATCGCGCGCGCGGTGCGGGCGGCGCTCGGTCCGAAGGGCGAGGCCCGGTGAGCGGGATCGCTTCCTTCGGCGACCGCGCGCTTCGCTTCGCGCTGCCGGAAGGGACCGACCGGCGCGCCCTCCTCGCGAGGCTGCGCTCGCTGCCGGGCGTCACCGACGTCGTCCTCGCCGAGACCGTCGGGGCCGTGCTCGCGACGTCGCCGGCAGAGGTGGCGGGCGCGGTCGCGGCTGCCCTCGCATTGCCGCCGGAGAGCCTGGTCGGGCCACCGCCCGTGGAGCATGCCATCGAGGTCGCCTACGACGGCGCGGACCTCGAGGAGGTGGCGCGCACGCTCGCGCTCGCGCCGGATGCGCTGGTCGCGCTGCACGCGGCGCCCACCTACGACGTCGCGCTGGTCGGGTTCCAGCCCGGCTTCGCGTACCTGCGCGGGCTCGATCCGGGCCTCGTGCTGCCGCGGCGCGCCTCGCCGCGGCCACGCGTACCGGCACGCAGTGTGGCGGTCGCTGCAGGATACACGGGGATTTACCCCCAGGCCTCGCCCGGCGGATGGCACCTCCTCGGCGAAGCGCTCTCCTTCGTCCCCTTCACTGCGGCCGGCGCGCGGCTCGCGCTCGGCGATCGCGTCCGCTTCGTGCCGGCCGCGCGAGACGTGACGCCGCCAGCGGCCGCGGGAGCGGAACGCGCGGAAGAGCCGGTGGAGACCCACCTCGAGGTGACCGCGGCGCGCGGACCGGCGCTGCTCGTCGATGCCGGACGCACCGGGCACATGCACGAGGGCGTCCCGCACGGCGGGCCCCTCGTGCGGGGCGCGTTCGCCCGCGCGAACGAGGCCGCCGGTAACGCGCCGGGGGCGTGCGGGATCGAGATCTACGGGGACCTCGAGCTCCTCGCTCACGCCGACGTCTGCCTCGCAGACGACACCGGAGCACGTCACGTCCTCGCCCGCGGCGCCTCCCTGCGGCTCGGGACGGACGGGCGGAGCCGCGTCCGCTATCTCGCGGTGAGCGGAGGGATCGACGCGCGCCTGGTGCTCGGCAGCCGCGGCGCGCTCCTCGGCGCAGGCCTGGGCGGCCTTGCGGCGCGCGGCCTCCGGCGTGGGGATCGCGTCGCGGTGGGCGGCGTCGCCGCGAGCGCGACCACCGCGGTCGTCGCCGCCGCGCGCGCGGACGCTCCCATCGTGCTCCGCCGCGGTCCTGACGCGACGGACGAGGAGCTCGCCGCCATCGCCCGGGGGACGTTCGCGGTGTCGCCGACCTCTGACCGCACGGGCTCGCGCCTCGACGGTCCGCCGCTGCCCGCGCGCCCGCACGTGACGGAACGCGTGAGCGTCCCGATGGTGCGCGGCGCCATCGAGCGGACGCCCTCGGGTCTGGTCGTGCTCGGGCCCGATCATCCGACGACGGGCGGCTACCCGGTGGTCGCCGTGGTCGCCGAGGCATCCCAGGACGCCTTCTTCGGGCGGCTCCCCGGCGCCCCCTCGCGTTTCGTGCTCGAGACGTGAGCAGATCGACCACATGTCGTTCTGCGGCCGGTGTGCGACGGAGACTTGCCCGCCCCGGGACCCCTGCGTAATGCCCTGTCCTTGATGATGCGCGCCGTGTTCCTGGGATCCGCTCTCCTGCTGATGGGTTGCAACGAGCCCGCGCCCGGAGAGCGCGTCGACGTGCAGGTCTCGCGCACTCCCCAGGCGACCGCGGAGACCGTTCGGCCCGCCGTCTCGTGGCCCGAGCCGGCGGCCGTCGACGACCGCGCGCTCTCCGCGATCGTGCGTGCGAGCGCGCGCCCCGAGGCCGAGCTCCGTGGGCTCGTCGCCCGGTCCCCCGTGCCGGTCCTCGCGCCGCGCGACCTCGTGCTCGAGCGGCCCACGGTGGTCGTCGAGGGCGAGTACTTCGCGCTCACCGGCCGCGCCGCCGGGGCCACGATCGCGCTCCAGGGCACGCGCGCCGCGCGCCGCTACGAGGGCGTCGCGCCGGTCGCAGGCAACCGCGACGTCCGCGGGAGCAAGGGGTTCGTGTCCGCGAACGAGGGCATCCGGACCGCCTCGTGGAACGAGAACGGCGCCGCCTACAGCCTCGACGTCGAATGCGCCGACCCCGCCGGCGATGCCCGCTGCCAGAGCGACGACTTCGTGCTCTCGGTGGCCGCGCAGCTCGTCTACGTCGGAGGCGCTGGCCGATGAGCGCTCTCTTCCCTCACGCCGCCGCGTTCGCCGTGATGTCGCTGGCCATGCTGGCGTGTCCCTCGTTCGCGCGCGCCGACGCGCCGTTCAGCTTCGATCCTCCGGGCAAGCTCGTGCCCGGCTCGGGCAAAGGCCGCGTCGACATGAACGTCTACGCGCCCGGCATCCGCTTTCCCATCGAGGAGGGTCCGGCGTTCGCCAACTCCCAGGTGTACGGCCACGGCGGCGGCAGCGGGCCGGACGGCACCTCGCAGTGCGACGACGAGAACTTCAGCTACCCGTGGCACGACAACTATTGCGAGTCGCGCTCGTACTCGATGCCCCTCTGTCCGTCGGGAGTCGGTCACCAGGGTCAGGACATCCGCTCCGCCGACTGCACCAAGGGCAAGCACTGGACGGTCGCCGTCGCGGACGGGACGATCACGAGCATCGGCAGCTACTCGGTCTACCTCACGACCCCCGACGGCACCCGCTTCGACTACCTGCACATGTCCGACCTGCAGATCAAAGAGGGTCAGAAGGTGAAGCGCGGCGACCGCATGGGCAAGGTCGCCAACGTGTTCGGCGGGACGGCGACCACCGTGCACCTGCACTTCAACATCCACGAGAACGTCGCGGGCGTCGGGGCGGTCTACGTGCCGCCGTACCTCTCGATCGTCCAGGCGTACGAGGCGCTGCTCGCGCCTCCCGCGACCGACGCGGGCGTGGACGCGGCGCCGGGCGCGCCCGCGAAGCCCCCGGTGCTCAACGAGGCGCCGCTCGCGGCGCCCGAGGATCCCGCTGCGGCGAGCGACGATGACGGCGGCTGCTCGGCGGCGCGCGGCGGCGCGGGGTCTTCTGGCACCGGCGGGCTTGCCGTCGTGGTCGCGGCCCTGGCGCTCGGCCTCGTGACGGCGAAGCGCCGGCGCCGCTAGGCTCGGCGCGGTGCACTCACGGACGTTCGGCCCGCTCACCCGCGAGGTGCCGGTGGTCGGCCTCGGCACCTGGCGCATGGAGGCCGACGATCGCGAGGCCGCGATCGCCGCCATCCGTCGCGCCGTCGACCGCGGGATGACCCACATCGACACCGCCGAGATCTACGGCAAGGGAGCGGTCGAGGAGCTCGTCGGCGAGGCGCTCGCCGGGTACCGCAGCGACGTCTTCCTCGCGTCGAAGATCCATCCCGAGCACGCCACCTTCGCGGGCACCCTGCTCGCGTGCGAGAAGAGCCTGCGGCGCCTGCGGACCGACCGTCTCGACCTCTACCTCCTGCACTGGCGCGGAGCGCAGCCGCTCGAGGAGACCATTCGAGCGTTCGAGGAGCTGAAGAAGGAAGGAAAGATCCTGGCCTGGGGACTCTCGAACTTCGATATCGCCGACGTCGAGGCGGTGGTCGAGATCGCAGGGCCCGGCAAGGTCGCCTGCAACCAGGTGCTCTACAACCTCGCCGAGCGCGACGCCGAGCACGTCCTCCAGAGCGTGTGCGAACGCCATCGCATCGCGCTCGTCGCGTACAGCCCGCTCGGCTCGGGGGACTTTCCGCGCCCTGGCACCGCGCGAGGCGACGTGCTCGAGCGGGTCGCGGCGGCCCACGACGTCACCGCGCGAGCGGTTGCCCTCGCCTACCTCGCCCGGCGTCCGTCGGCCTTCGTCATCCCGAAGAGCGCGCGCCCGGCGCACGTCGACGAGCTGGCGCGCGCGGGCGACGTGGTGCTCACGCCGGCCGAGCAAGAGGCGATCGGCGCGGCGTTTCCGCTCGGGCCGCCCCGCTCGCACCTGCCCTCGTCCTGAGCGGCGAGGCTCAGCGCGAGCGCAGCGTGGTCGCGACGCCCGGCCCTTCCGCCATCGGATGACGCAGCGACAGCGGGGCGTGACGGCGGACGATCGATCCCTGGAGCAGCGTGCAGCCGATCGCGGCGAGCGCCTCGGACTCCTCGGCGGTCGACACGCCCTCGGCGATGGTGGTCGCCTCGAGCGTCTTGCACATCGAGACCACCGCCGCGACGAGCCGCTTCCGGCCCGCCGACTGGTCCATGTTGCGGACGAGGCGCGCGTCGATCTTCACGAACTCCGGTGAGAGGTCGGCGATCTGCGAGAGACAGGCCTGACCGGCATCGAGGTCGGCGATGGCGAGGCGGAAGCCGACGAAGCGGAGCACGCTGGCGCGCGCACAGAGGTCGTCGATCGACAGCCCGCGGGCGCGGACCTGGAGGACGACGCGCTCGGCGATGCGCGCGAGCGGCGGCTCGGGGGAGTAGAGGTCGCCGTCGAGCAGGTCGGTCGGGTGGACGTCGACGAAGAGGAGCGTGTCGGAAGGCGCGTCCACGAACGTCTTCACCGCGAGGTCACGGACGCGGCGGCGGAGCTCGTCGAGGCGGCCGAGGCGCTCCGCGGCGACGACGAGCGCCGGCTCGGACGAGAGCGTCTCCTCGGCGGACGACATCTTCGATCCGTAGCCGAGGAGCTTCTTCGTCCGTCCGTCGGCGATGGGCTCGAGCTCGACGGAGAGCGTCGCGAGGGCACGCTCGAAGGCGCGCTTGAGGCTGGGCCCGGCGTCGTCGACGATGACGTCGGCGCGGTGGGCGGGGGGCACCACCGCGACCATCGACGGGGTCGTGGTCTTGCACGCCCCGTGGCTGACGCGATCGGCGTTGAGGTTGACCATGCCCACCGCGCTCGGCGCCGGCTGGTCGGAGGGGGGCGGCCGGACCGTCTCCGCGTTGGCGACGGCGAGCACCGCGGACGTCGCGACCTCGCGCTGCTGGATCGACGACTTTCGGACCTTCTTGCAGCGGTTCAGCACGCGCACGAGGTGCTCGCGCGGCGTCGGCTTGACGAGGTACTCGAGGACGCCGAGGGAGACCGCCTCGATCGCCGTGTCGACGGTCGGCGCGCCGGTCATGAGGACGAGCGGCACGTCCGGATCGTAGGCGCGCACCACGTTGAGGACGTCGACGCCCGAGGCGCCCGGCAGGTTGAGATCGCTGATGACTGCGTCGAAGGACCGGCTCATCACCTTCTCGACCGCGGCGGCCCCGCTGCCGACGTGGACCACCTGGTAGCCCTCGGCGTTCATGAGCCGCACCAGGCTGCGCGCGAGCGGCGCGTCGTCCTCGATGAGGAGCACCGTGCCCTGCATCGTGCGCGGCGCGGCGAAGCGAACGGTCTCGTGGACGGGGGCGGTTCCGGCGGGAAGCATTGCCGGCACAATTGCAACGGCTGGGCCATGCGCAACACCGCGGAAGCATGCGGAAGCGCTCGCCGGATCAGGGGTCAACCCGAACCCGGAGTCATCCGTGACCCATCGGGAGAACCCACCCCGCCGGGGGAATGCTCAGGGCGCGGTGGTGGTGAGCGCGCGGGCGAAGGCGTCGACGAGAGGGTCGCTGCGGTCGAGCGCGGCCACCGCCTCGTCGAAGGAGCCGCTGCGCCGCGCGAAGACGGACGCATACGCCTTCTCGAGCCGGGCGACGGCGTCGCGCGCGACGCCGCGACGCGCGAGGCCGACCACGTTGAGGGCGCGCACGCGGGCGCGGTCGCCCTGGACGATCACGAACGGCGGCACCGATCGCTCGCACATCGCGCCGGCGGCGACGAACGCGCTCTGACCGACGCGCACGAACTGGGCGGCGCCCGCGAGCCCACCGAAGGTGACCCAGTCCTCGACGACCACGTGACCGGCGAGCTGCACGGCGTTCGCGATGACGCAGTGCGACCCCACGACGACGTCGTGCCCGATGTGCACGGCGGCCATGAAGAGGTTCTCGTCCCCGATGCGCGTGGGAGTCGGGCCGCTCGAGAGGCTCACCGTCACGTGCTCGCGGAACACGTTCCCGTCGCCGATGACGAGCGAGCCCGGCGGCTGGTCCGCGGCGGCGGCGGCCTTCCGGATCTGGGGATCACCGCCGAGCACCGCGAAGGGGTGGACGATGCATCGCGCGCCGAGAACGGTCGACCCGCTGACCACCGCATGCGCCATCACGCGCGAGCCCTCCCCGATGCGCACGCCGCGCCCGATGATCGCGTACGGCCCGACCTCGACGCCGCCTGCCAGCTCGGCCTCCGCATCGACGACCGCCGTGGGATGGACGAGCGCGCGCGTGCTCATGAGGGTCACCCGTTCCGGTCCACGACGCTGGCGAGAAGCTCACCCTGCGCGCACAGCGTGCCGTCGACGCTCGCCTCGCCGCGCAGCTTCCACACGTTGGTCCGGTGGTGGACGACCGTGACCTCGAGGTCCAGGCGATCACCCGGGACCACGGGCCGGCGGAACTTCGCCTTGTCGATGCCGAGGAAGTAGAGAAGGCTGTTCGCCTCGTCGAAGGGCTCGCTGGCGTAGGCGAGGATGCCGCCGATCTGCGCGAGCGCCTCGATGACCAGCACGCCGGGCATGATCGGGTTCTGCGGGAAGTGCCCGAGGAACCACGGCTCGTTCATGCTCACGCACTTGTGGCCGCGGATCACCTCGTTCGGGATCACCTCGGTCACGCGGTCGACCATCACGAACGGCCAGCGGTGCGGGAGGATCTGGAGGATCCGATCGATGTCGATCTGCGTGCGCGCGGCCTTCGCTTTCATGACTGCCCCGATGACCCTGGCTCGGGTGGTGGCGTGGTGCGCCGGATGATCGCCTCGGGCCTCACGTTCAACGGGTCGCCCTCGGGAGGCGGCAGGCTGCTCAGCCTCGTGACGCTCGGCGGCGGCAGCGACGTGGGATCGGACGACGGCGGCGCGCTCACGGGCCCGGAGGGCGGCAGCGAGCTCCCGCGGCTCGCCGCGAGCCGATACAGCTCGGCGAGGCCGCGGAGCCAGCGCGGGCGCTCCACCGCGGGGTACCCGGCCACCGTCGAGCCGACCGGCACGTCGCCGATGACGCCGCTCTTGGCGGCGATGCGCGCGCCGTCGCCGATGACGACGTGATCGGCGATGCCGACCTGGCCGCCCATGAGCACGCCGCGCCCGACGATCACCGAGCCGGCGAGCCCGCTCTGCGCGGCGATCACCGTGCCTTCGCCGATCTCGCAGTTGTGGCCGACGTGCACCTGGGCGTCGAGCTTCACCGCGTTCCTCACGACGGTCGGCCCGAGCGTGCCCGACGCGATCGTGCAGAGTGCACCGATGTGGACGTCGTCCTCGATGACGACGCCGCCGAGCTGCGGGATCGCGCGGAGCTTGCCGTCGGGGCCGCCCGCCCAGCCGAAGCCGGCGTCGCCGATGACCGCCCCGGGGCCGATGGTGACCCGCTTTCCGATGCGGACGCGCGGCATGAGCACCGCTCCGCGCCCGATGGTGGTGCCCTCGCCGACGATCGGGTCGTCGGCCGGAGCGTCGCCGCTCTCGAGCAGCTCGGCGAGCGCGAACGACGCGAACGGATGAAACCACCCGGGCATCGCCGCGACGTCGGGCTTGCTCGTGACGAGCGCCTCGTCGACCAGCAGGAACGCGCCGCGGGCGAGCGCCAAGCGCGCATCCTCGACGTACCGCACGGCGAGGAGCGGGGCGAGGTCACCCGCGCCCGCATGAGCGACCGGAACGAGTCGCCGGACGACGCCGTGCGCTCCGCCGCGGAGCGCCCCGCCATGACGCTGGACGAGGTCCTCGAGCGGGCGCGGCGAGAGCGGGATCCCGGTCGTCATCGGACGGCGCGCGTGCCTGGCGCGACGGTCAGGGCTTCTTCGCCGGAGCGGCCGCGCCGCCCGCGCCGCCGTTGTACATCTGGATCGCCTTGTCGGTCAGGTCGAGGTCGGTGCGCACGTACGCGACCGTCGCCTTGTCGAGCACGACGTCGACGTTCTCGGCCGTCGCGAGGCGCTTGATGATGGCGAGCACCTTCTCGAAGACGGGGTCGGTGAGCTCCTTCTGCTTCTTCTCGAGCTCCTTGTTGTACTCGAGGAAGATCGCCTGGAGCTCCATCATCTGCTTCTGCCACTCGTCGATGCGCTTCGTCAGCGCATCCTTCGGGAGGACCTTCGCCTGCTTGTCGAGGTCCTCACGCTGGCGCTGCAGGTCGGTCTGCTTCTTGTTCAGCTCCTGCTGGCGGCTGTCGAACAGCTTCTTCAGCGTCGCCTGGGCCCGGAGGCCGTCCTCGGTGCTCGCGACGGCGCGCTGCACGTCGACGATGGCCACCTTCGTCTGCGCCGAGGCGAGGCTCGGGAAGAGGAGGAACGCAGCTGCGAACGAGACGGACACGATCGCGGTGACCAGGCGGTGGCGAAGCATGGGCGCCGAGGTACCGAATGCGGACTCGGGGGTCAAGCTGCCAAGCGCCCGAAAGCAGGGGCCGAGAACGCTGGTTCACACGCCACCCGGCAAGAAGGTCCTACGGTTCACAGGCCCGGCCGGCGCGATCGGGCACTTCCCCGCAGAAAAAGAGGTGCCCGCCGGCCTCGACCCGGTGGCACGCCACGTGGATACTGTCGGTCGGCGGCCGCGGTCCCGTGAGGGGAGCCGGCCGGCAAGTCGTGCCCTCCGGAGGTCGTCGATCATGATGTCTCGCTTCGCTTCTGTCGCGATGGGTGGTGCTCTGACCGTCCTCGGCACCCTCGCCTGGATGGGCTGCGGCTCGAGTGACGACACCCGCTATTACTGCGATTCCAGCGGGTGCTACGACTGCGACGCCTACGGGTGCTCCGCGGTCGCGCCCCCGACGCACCCCACCTGTACCGGCGCCACGAGCTGCGCCGCGGGCTCGGTCTGCACGACCAACGGCTGCGCGCAGACCTGCTCCGCCGATGCAACCTGCCCCAAGGGCGAGGTCTGCAAGGACAGCGTCTGCAGCGCGCCGGGCGGCGACCCGGGCACCACCAAGGACTGCACCACGAAGGCCGACTGCGCAGGCGGCGTCTGCGTCGCGGGCAAGTGCGAGGCGTGCGGCGGCAGTGCGGGGCCGTGCCCCTGCACCGCGGCGAGCGACTGCGCGACGGGCGAGGCCTGCGTGGCCGGCGCCTGCACCGCGGCCTCGAACACCTGCAAGTACTCGAGCGAGTGCGACAGGGGCAAGGTCTGCGCGGACGGCCAGTGCCTCGCCGGCTGCGAGAATGGGTCGTGCGGCACCGGCTTCACCTGCGAGAAGGGCGTCTGCGAGCCCACGAGCACCGGGCCGACCTGCACGGGCGACGCGCAGTGCGGCGGCGCCACCCCGCAGTGCGTCGCGGGCAGCTGCGTGAAGGGCTGCGTGGCCGACCCCGAGTGCGGCACGGGCTCGTTCTGCGACCAGGGCGCCTGCGTCGCGGACACCCGGCCGAAGCCGAACTGCACGGACGACGCGCAGTGCGGCGGCTCCACGGCGACGCCCAAGAAGTGCGTCGGCGGGTTCTGCAAGTACACGTGCACGACCGCCCAGGGCGACGCGTACTGCAAGACCATCGACAACCGCATCCCGACCTGCGCGAGCGACAACGTGTGCCGCGCCACCTCGGAGGCGAACGCGCAGTGCACGAGCGCAGCCCAGTGCGCCGCCGGTCAGTCGTGCATCGACAACAGCTGCAAGTGATCCGCGCCTAGCGCGTCCCACATCTCGCCGCCCGCCGCCGTGCCCCCCCGGGCGCGGCGGCGATCTGCTGTCCGGAGCGCTACACTCGGACGGCGGCGATGGCGTACCGGGACGAGCACCACGCACTGCTCGCTCGCCTCGCGGCGACCGAGGAGCGGCTCCGCGTCGTGGAGCACGAGCTCGCCGAGGCGCGCCGGCGCTTGCACGGCGAAGCGCTGGTCGGTCCCTCGGCGCCGCCACCCGGATCGCGCCGCGTCGGGTACCGGCCCACGCGGCCGGCGTACGCCGCGCACGGACCGACCGCCGCGGCGGTGCTCGGCGTCGTGCTCGCGCTGTTCGGCGTCGCCTTCCTCCTCTGGAGCTTTCCCGGCGAGGAGGAGCTCGGCGAGATGCTGACGACGCTCGGCATCGCCTTCGGGGTGGGCCTCGCGCCGGGCGGCGTTCTCGTCCATTACGCTCTCCGCGCGCCGGTCCGGGCGCAGCCGGCGGCGCGCGTGACGCCGCGGCGGGTGCCGCCACGTCGGGTCGAGGTCCCGCTGGTCCGCGCGCCCGAGCCGCGCGCCCGCGTCGCGGACGAAACTGCCGCCGCCCCGGAGGCTCACGAGGTGCTCGCAGCCGAGAACGAGAGCGAGGACCCAGGGGTCCGCCAGGCGGCCGCGCGTGATTAGTCGGCGTGGCGACTCGCGCAGACCGGGAGGACGGCGGCGTCGACGACGTCGACCTGCACGGTGACGAACTCCGCACGGAATTTCGTGCGGAGCACGTCGCCGAGCGAGGTGCCGAGGTTCGGGTCCGCGCCGTCGGCCGTGACGTGCACCGTCACCGCGTCGTGGCCGGTGCCGAGCGACCACACGTGGAGAGCGTGCACGCTCTTCACTCCGGCGTGAGCGAGCACCGTGCGCTTCACGCGGGCGACCGGGAGCCGCGGGGGCGCGGCGTCGAGCAGCACGAGCCCGGCGTCGCGCAGGAGGCGGAACGCGCCGACGAGCAGGATCGCGACGACGAGGAAGCTCGCGATCGGATCGACGATCGGTGAGACGTGGAGCTGGATGGCGACCCCGGCGAGCAGCGCCGCGAACGAGCCGAGCGCGTCGCCGAGCAGGTGGAGCCACGCGCCGCGCAGGTTGAGGTGCGCCGCGTGAGCCTCGGCGTGCCGGCCCTCCACCTCGTCTTCGTGGTCGTGCCCGGCGTGGTCGTGCCCGGCGTGGTCGTGCCCGGCATGGTCGTGCCCCGCATGGTCGTGCCCCGCGTGCGCGCCATGCGCGTGGCCGTGGGCGCCGGGGACGTGCATCGCGCCGTGGAGAAGCCATGCGCTGAAGCCGTTCACCACGAGCGCCGCCGCCGCCACCGCGAGCATGATCCCGGGCCGCGGCATGTTCGGATGCGCGAGGTGCTCGAGTGAATCACGGACGATCTCGATCGCGACGCCGATGACGAGCACGCCGTTCACCACCGCGGCGAGCGGCTCGACGCGGCGCAGCCCGAACGTGAAGCGCGCGTTCGGCCGGCGCGTCGCGATGCGCATCGCGACGAGGCTGATCGCGAGCGCGAGGACGTCCATCAGCAGGTGGTAGGCGTCGGCCTCGAGCACGTCGGACCGCGCCGCCTTGGCGCCCGCCAGCTCGACGAAGAAGAACGCCCCGATCGCGAGCAGCACGATGAAGAGCCGGCGCGCCTGGCGCTTCTCGGTCGCGCCGTCGACCGCGGGCTCCGGCGCGACGCTGGGAAGCGCCGCCTTCGCAGCGCCGTGCGCGTGCTCGTGATCGTGCTCGCTCACGTCATCACACGAGGGTGAAGTCTTCGCCGATCGCCGTGGTGGAGCCGGCGAGCACGCTGGTCGTCTCGTCGTCGCGGTCGACGGCGGCGAGATAGAGCCCGGCCAGGATCGCGGGATGGTCCTGCACGAGACCGAGGAACTCGCCGCGCGGCAGGTGCAAGGTCACCGTCGGATGGACGGCCACGACGTCGGCGTTCGCCTTGCGCCGCAGGACGAGCGCGACCTCACCGACGGTCTCACCGACCGGCAGCGTCGCGATCACGAAGGACTCGCCGCCCTCCTCGTGCCCGACGACCGCCACCTCTCCCGAGGCGATGAGGTGGAGCCCGGTGGTCTCCTTGCCTTCCTCGATGAGCTTGTCGCCCTTCTCGAAGACGCACGTCTCGAACCGCTCGACGAGCGCCGGTCGCTCGAGCGGGTCCACCGCGAGCAGCAGCTTCGAGGTGCGCAGCAGGTTCGTCACCATGCGGCGCCGGCAGTGCGCCGCGAGCTCGATGCCGACGTCGGGACGCACCTCGGCCACCGCCTCGAGCGCGTCGCGCCGCGCGACGAGCAGGATCGACGGCCGGTTCGCGATGACGCTGGCCGCCCGGGGCGCACGCGAGAGCAGCGCCATCTCGCCGAACAGCGCGCCGTTGTTGAGGCGCGCCAGGGTGAGGCTCGTCCCGTCGGCCGCGGTGCGACGCACCTCGCACTCGCCGCGCGCCACGATGTACGCCTCGGCGCCCTCCTCGCCCTCGCTGATGACCGCGCTGCCCGCGGGCACGGTGAACATCTCGAAGCACCCGATGAGGGCGCGGAGGCCCTCCTTCTCGAGGGCGCTGAAGAGCGGCAGCGGCGAGAGCAGCGGAGCCTCGGAGTCCTTGAGGCCCTCGTACTCGAGCGACGCGTCGTGGATGATGCCGGTCGCCTTCGAGAGCAGGGCAGGCCCGGTCAGGAACGAGCTGAGCGGCTGGAAGCTCGCATCGTGGGGGAGCGGCGGCGGGGGCGGCGCCGCGTCGTCCGACAGGCGCGGCGAGCCGGCACAGAAGGCCGCGGCGATGTCGTCCATGAGGCCCGCCGTGTCCTTGCCGAGCTTCTGCAGGTCGCCGAGCGCGGCGACGGCGAGCGGAAGGTTGCCGAGGTCGACCGCGCGCTTGACCGACAGCTCGAAGCCCTCGATCGCCGCCTCGGTGCGCCCGGCGTCGGCGAGGAGCCGGCTCGTCAGGATGAGCGCGCTCGACACCGACGCATCCTGCGCGACGACCGCCGCGCTCCAGCGCAGCGCCGCTTCGCGCTCGCCGGCGAGGAGCAGGGCGAGCGCGCGGTCCAGCGGCGAATCGACCGACTGGGCTCCAGGAAGGTCCGGGGGGGCCACGCGCATGGTGCGTCTATACTACAGGCCGCGGCGACCCGTCAGTCGTCGCCGTCGTCGTGCATGATACGGCGCTCGTGGAGCGAGCTCATCGCGTTGGCGGTGGCCGTCACGAGCGGCACGACCTTCGGGTAATCCATGCGCGTGGGGCCGATGATGCCGACCGCGCCCCCGCTTCCGCCGTGGTTCGCGTACGACGCGCCGACGATCGACAGGTGACCGCCCGCGAGGCCGCCCGCCTCGCCGCCGACCACCACCGACGTACCCTTCGCGGCGGCGAGCGTCGCGTCGAGCAGCCGCACGATGCTCTGCGCCTCGTCGAGCGCGTTGACGACGTCCTTCAGGCCCTCGCCGCCCGCGAACTCGGGGAGGTTGAGGAGCTTGGCGCGCCCCTCGATCACGACGTCGGCCGGGCCGTTGCCGGCGTCGGCCAGGGCCGCCTCGCCGAGCTCGAACGCGCGCTTGCGGACCGCGTCGTTCTGCACGTTCTGGCTCTGCAGGCGCCGCGCGAAGAGCTCGCGCAGCTCGCCCAGCGAGCGCCCCTCGATGACGTCGTCGAGGAGGTTGTGGACCTTCTGTAGCTCGTTCTCCTCGACGCCCGCCTTGAAGAAGACGTTCTGCACGGACCCGTTGGTCATCACGAGCACCGCGAGCACCTCGCCGGGCAGCGTCCGGATGAAGCGCATGTGCTTCAGCGTGAGGTTGTCGGCGCGTGGTGACACGACGACCGCTGCCGTCCCGGCGAGCTCGGCGAGGAGCCGACCGGTCTCGCGGAGGAAGTTCGGCCCGGGCGTGATCTCCGCGAAGCGCACGACGAGGTTCTTCTCCTCGTCGTCGGAGAGCGCGCGCACGTCCATCATGGCGTCGATGAAGAGGCGAAAGGCGCGGTCGGTCGGCACGCGCCCGGCGCTCGTGTGCGGCTGATGCAGGTAGCCGGCCTCTTCCAGGTCGGAGAGCACGTTCCGGATGCTCGCCGCGGAGAGCGCGATCCCCTTCTTCGAGAGCGTGCGCGAGCCGACCGGCTCACCCGTGGCGACGTACTCGGTGATGCACGCGTACAGGATCTGTCTCGCGCGCGCAGGCAGCTCGGCCATCAGCGGTCAGTCTAGCATTTCGACGGGGATTTTCCCGTTCTGGCGTGCCGGGGGTAGCCTTCCCCGATGCCTCCCAGGACGCGTCCTCACCGCTGGGCTCCGGGGCTCCTGGCGCTCGCCGTCACCGCCTGCGGGTCGCCGGCGCGGGCGCGTGGCACGAGCGTCCCGTCCGGCACGCACGCGAGCGGCGGGCTCCCGCGCCTGCCGAGCGGCGAGCCCGACGGCGCGAACGAGGGTGACACCGGCGAGCTCCCCGCGCTGCCGCCGCCGGACGAGTCGGTCGTCCCGATGACCGCCGCCATGGCGAGCGGCGCGCCGCCGGCCGCCCGGTACGCCTCGCTCACGCAGGCGCAGTGCGAGGCGGAGCTCGGAAAGCGGAGCATCGCGTTCGAGCGCGTCGCCGAGGCGAAGGGCGTGGTCGCGCCGCTGCGCCTGAAGAGCACCGTCGGCGGCATCGACTTCCACTCGATGCTCCCGCCGGCCCAGCGCAAGACCTCGCCGTACGAGATCTACGACTGCCGCCTCGTGCTCGCGATCGACGACTGGGCGCGCGTGCTCGTGAAGCACGACGTGGTCGAGGTCATCCACTACTCGGTGTACCGGCCGCCGCCCGCGAAGGCGACGCTCGGCGGGCCGGGCCGCCGCCATCCCGGTGGCCTCGCGATCGACGCGGCGATCTTCAAGCTGCGCGACGGCACGAGCCTCAGCGTCGAGAAGGACTTCCACGGTCGCATCGGCGGCAAGCCCTGCGCCCCGGTGACGGGATTGCCGGCGACGAGCACGAAGCTCCGCGCGCTCGTCTGCGAGGCCGCCGAACAGCAGCTCTTCAACGTGCTGCTCACGCCCGACTTCAACTGGGCACATCGCAACCACTTCCACCTGGAGGTGTCGGCGAGCGCGCGCTGGGTCTATCTGCGCTGACTCAGCGGAGGCCGACGCCGACCGACCGCAGCCACGCGCCGACCTGGTGGCGCGACTTGTCGTCGAGGCGGGTGTGCCAGTTGGTGATCGGCATGCCGACCGTGTCCACGTCGTCTGGCGCGAGCGTGTAGTTCGAGTTCACGCCCACGACGACCAGCCGGCCGCCATGCTGCGCGTAGACGGGACCGCCCGAGTCGCCCGGGCAGAGCCCCGCGTGTGACTTCGCGGCGCCCGGTCCGAGCGTGATGACGTAGTTGCCCTCGGTCTGCGGCACGAGCGCGCTCGTGATCGGGCTGCCCTCGTGGACGACGCGGCCCGGCGACGCGAGGCGCGCCGTCGCGAACTGGAGGGAGGCGACGTCCCGGCTGTCCGGCTGCAGCACGCCGACCGTGCAGCCGTAGCCGACCACGGTGACGCGCTCCTTGCTTCCGAGCGGCGCCGCGTCGACCGGCGCGACCGGGATCGCGTCGTCCTCGGCGAGCGTGATGACCGCGACGTCGGGCGCGTCGAGCTTCGCGGTGACTGCCGAGGCTGCGCAGAAGGACTGCTCGCACAGCTTCAGCCACTCGGGGTGAACGGCCACCGACTCGACGACCACGTCGGTGTAGCCCTTGCTCGGATCGCGCGTGATGGAGAGCTTCGAGCCCTTCGCGTAACGGATGCTCACCGTCGCGGGGTCCACCACGCAATGCGCGGCCGTGAGCAGGCGCCTCGGGCCGACCTTCGCCGCCGTGCACTCGCCCTTCAGGTAGACGGTCGACGGGAACTTCGCCATCGCGCCGGGCTGACCGCCGATGAGGGCGTCGGAGGTGTCGTCCGGCGCGGCCTCATCGCCGGTCTCCACCGAGCACCCGGCGAGGGCGACGAGACCGATCACGGAGAGGACGGAGAGGCGGAGCATCGAACGGTCTTCGAGCACCATGTGTGCCAACGTGCGCTCGCCCCGATCCTCGTGCTTTCGAGCGAGCGCCACCCCGCCGTGACCCGGGAGCCGCCCGGGCCTGGATCCCGAGAGATCCGCTACTTGTCGTCCGAGAGGTGATTGACCGGCTGGTCCGCGCTCGACGCCATCGCGTTCTTCAGTGGCTTGTTGAAGAGCCAGATCGCGACGCCCGCCGAGATGCCCATGACCATGAGCAGGAGGAAGAACATGTCGGCCGAGATCGTCGTGTAGAGCTGCCCGACGTAGCCGGACAGGATGTTGCCGAAGAACGACGAGAGGAACCACATGCCCATCATCAGGGACACGATGCGCACCGGCGCCACCTTGGTGACGAGCGACAGGCCGATCGGGGACAGATAGAGCTCGCCCACCGTGAGGAGGAACGTGCAGAAGATCGGCCAGAAGAGGCCGCCCTTCCCGGCACCGATCACCCTCGCGCCGATGACCATCACGATGAACGATCCGCCGAGCACGAAGCAGCCGATCGCCATCTTTGCGACGCTCGAGGGCTCCTTGCCCTGCTTGGCCTGCTTCGACCAGAGGCGATCGAAGAGCGGCGCCAGCATGAAGACGAACATCGGGTTGACCGACTGGAACCAGGTGGACGACGCCCACGACGGCCAGACCGTCTTCTCGTCGGCCCACGACTGCATCGTGTTGCCCTGCTGCTCGTACACGGCCCAGAACACGATGTTGAGCGCGCAGAGGATGACGAGCGCCCAGACGCGCTTCCACTCGCTCTTGGTGAGCGGCTCCTTGGGCTTCGCGTCGCTCGCCTGCTGCTGACGCGTGTCGGGCGCGAGGTACTTGCCGCCGACCAGCTGCACGACGAGGCCGATCATCATGCCGATGCCGGCCGAGAGGAAGCCGTACCGCCAGCCGTAGAACGCCGCGAGCGTCCCGCAGATGAAGTTGCAGATGAACGACCCGAGGTTGATCCCCATGTAGAAGATCGTGAACGCGCCGTCGCGGCGGGAGTCACCGGGGGCGTAGAGGTTACCGACCTGCGTCGAGATGTTCGGCTTGAAGAAGCCGTTGCCGATGATGAGGAAGAAGAGCCCGAGGAAGAAGCTCGACTCGGAGAGGAAGAGGATCACCTGGCCCAGCGCCATGAGCGTGCCGCCCACGAACACCGAGCGCTTCTGGCCGAGGTACTTGTCCGCGATGAGGCCGCCGAGCACCGGCGTCAGGTAGACGAGGCCGGTGTACCAGCCGTAGAGGACGGACGCGTTAGGGGAGACGGCGCACGTCTGCTGCGCGACGCTCGCGGCGACCTCCTGGGCAAGGGGCGCGATGTGCTTCGCCGCGTCACCCGCGACGAGCAGCGCCGTCTTGTCGCTCACGCACTGCGCGAGCTTCGACGGGTCGACGCTCGGGAGGAGGCTCTTCACGAAGCCCCAGCCGAGGACGCTGTTCGGATCACCGGCGCCGACGTACGCGCCGCCCTGCAGGGTCTGCCGAACCGTGATGAACAGGAAGTTCACCATGTAGAGCTTCAAGAGCCCGCGCATGCCGTAGTACGAGAAGCGCTCCCACATCTCCGTGAAGAAGAGGACGTAGAGGCCGGTCGGATGGCCGAGGAACTCCTTGCCTCCGGCCGGCGACACGAACGCGGGCGCTCCGGCCTTCGCGGTTTCTTGGTTCGACATGACGCGTGGGTCTCTCCCTTGCCCCCTCGCGAGGGCGGGGCATCCAACCACAAACCCGCCGCGGGTCAAAGGACGCTTCGCCAGGGACGCGGCGCGTCAGGATCTACGTGCCCCGCAGGATCGCTGAATTGATGAAGCGATCATCTATTGCAACTCAGTTGCATTAACGTTCTGCGGTCGGTAGGGAAGGCGTCATGCAGTGCGCCGCCGGCCGTGACCACACCTTCATCGCCGCCGAGCCGCGCCGGGTCGCTCGATGAAGGGCCCACGCACGCTCGCCGCCGCGGCGGTCGCCGCCGCCGTGCTCGCGACCGGCGCGCGATCGTTCGCGCAGGGAGCGCCGGCCATCACGCCGCCCGAACCGGTGTCACGCGTCGATGCCGTGTATCCGCGAGGCGAAGATCGCGGCGAGGTCGACGTCGTCCTCGCGGTCACGGTCGACGCGGACGGCAAGGTCACGGAGGCCGCGGTACTCACGTCGGGAGGCGCAGCCTTCGACGACGCGGCGATCCTCGCCGCGCACCAGTGGACGTTCACCGCGGCACGGCGCGAGGGCGACCCCGTCCCCGCGAAGATCCGCGTCGCCTTCCACTTCGCTCCCCCGCCCGCGCCCGCCGCGGCTCCCCCGGCACCGCTCCCGCGCGCGGCGGAGGAGCCGGCGGAGGTGGTGGTCCGCGGGCGCTCCTTCATCCCGAGCCGCGGCGCGGGCGACCACGAGATACCGGTCGGCAAGCTCGCGCTCGTTCCGCGCGCCGACGCGGCCGCACTGCTCCGGCTCGCTCCGGGAACGTTCCTCACCAACCTGGGGGGGACCGGGCACCCGTACCAGGTATTCCTCCGCGGGTTCGACGCGCGGGAAGGACAGGACATCGAGTTCACCGTTGACGGAATGCCGATCAACGAAGTCGGTAATCCGCACGGCAACGGGCTCGCCGACACGCACTTCGTCATCCCGGAGCTCGTGCGCAGCCTGCGCGTGATCGAAGGGCCGTTCGCGCCCCAGCAAGGCAACTTCGCGGTGGCCGGCTCGGCCCTCTACGAGCTCGGCATCACCGATCCCGGCCTGCGCGCCAGCGCGACGTACGGTTCCTTCGGCACGAAGCGACTCCTGCTCACGTGGCGCCCCGACGGGTCGTCCGATCACACCTTCGGGGGGGCCGAGATCTACGGGTCGGAGGGCTTCGGCCAGAACCGCAAGAGCGAGCGCGCCACGGCGATGGGCGGGTACGAGGGCGCGATCGGAAAGAGCGGTTCGTGGCGCGTGCTCCTCACCTCGTACGCAGCGCACTATTCGTCGGCGGGCGTTCTCCGGGAGGACGACGTGCTCGCCGGTCGGAGAGGATTTTACGATACGTACGACGCCCAGCAGGGTGGTGATTCCTCACGGCATGCGCTGGCCGCCACCCTGCAGGACAGGATCGGCGACGTCTCGCTCGGGCAGTCGTTCTATCTCGAGCTTCGCAAGTTCCGGCTGCGCGAGAACCTCACCGGGAATCTGCTCGATCCTCAGCAAACCTGGCAGACCCCGCACGGGCAACGAGGCGACCTCATCGACCAGCAGTCGACGGCGATCACCTTCGGCGGCCGCGGCAGCGCCCGCGAGCGGCTCGAGTGGCTGGGGCAAGAGCAGGAGCTCGAGCTCGGCTACTCCGCGCGCTACGACGACATCCAGGGCCTCCAGCAGCGTGACCGCGACGGGACGAACGTTCCCTACGCGAAGGACTTCGATCTCGACTCCGGGATCGCGAATCTCGGTCTCCACGCCGACGCCAGCGTTCGCCCGTTCGTCCGGTGGATCACCGTTCGCGGCGGCGGCCGCATCGACCTCTATTCGTACGACATTCAGGACACGTGCGCGCTCCGCTCCCACACCACCCAGGCCGCGGTGGCCCCGGACACCGAGTGCTTCACCGCCGATCGCGTCGGCCCTCGCAGCGCCGATCAGCGGTCGACCACCTCCGCCAGCATCTTCGAGCCCCGCGCCACCCTGCTGGTCGGTCCCTTCGGCGGCTTCACGCTGAGCGCGAGCCACGGCATCGGCTCCCGCAGCATCGACCCCAACTACGTCAACCAGGATCTCGAGACCCCTTTCGCGAAGGTGACCGCCACCGAGGCCGGCGTCGCTTACGTGAAGGCGACGGGCGATGTCGATCTCCTCGCGAAATCGGTGTTCTTCAGCACCTCGGTCGACAAGGACCTCTTCTTCAATCCCGCCGAGGGCAGGAGCACGCTCTCCGACGGAACCACGCGCACCGGATGGTCCGGAAACACGCGGGTGACCGGGCGCTTCTTCGATGTCGCGGCCAGCGCGACCTTCGTGCGCGCGGTGTTCGACGACACGAAGCTGCTCGTTCCCTATGCCCCGAGCGTGGTGCTGCGCGGCGACGGCGCGATCTTCGGGACGTTGCCGTTCCGGCCCTTCGGCGAGCGGGTCGAGGGCTCGGCGGGCCTGGGTGTCTCCTACGTCGGCCGGCGTCCCCTGCCTTTCGGCGAGGAGTCCAACACGATCTTCACCACCGACGTGGCGGCGAGCCTCGAGGTCCGAGCCGTGCGGTTCGGCATCTCGTGCACGAACCTCTTCGACCGTCGTTATCGCGTCGCGGAGCTCAACTACGTCTCGGACTTCCGCAGCCAGGGCTATCCCTCGCTGGTGGCGGCCCGGCACTTCACTGCCGGCGAGCCGCGCGCGGTCTTCGCCACGTTCACCCTCACCTTCGGTGGACCGAAAGGCTCCTGATGCGTATTCCCGTTCTCCTCACGAGCTGCATCGCTGGGGCGCTCGCCGCACTCCTCTCCTCGGGACCGGTGAGCTGCGGAAGCACCGGCAGCGCGCGTTTCGCCTTCGAGGCGCGCGCGGGCGGCATCGAGCGCGACCCCGCGCAGCCGCTCACCTTCGTCAACGCCACCGGCTGGACCATCACGCTGACCAGGGCGATGGTCACCATCGGGCCGGTCTACCTCAACGTGATCGCGCCGTTGCGCGACGATCGGTCGTCCGGATTGCCGCGCTTCCTGGGCATTCGCAGCGCGCTCGGGGACGACGATCACCTCGGCCCCGGCCGTGAGGTGGGCGAGGTGCTCGCGCAGGTGACCTTCGACGCACTGTCGCCGGAGCTCGTGAGCTTCCCCGTGGCGGGATCGATGACCCAGGAGCAGGTGCGCACCGCGGAGGTCTGGTTCTGGCCGCCGCCCGGCGCGGCCCCCGACACCCCGGACGCCGGCACCGTGCTCGACGTGGCGGGTACCGCGACACGTGCCGGCTCGTACGTTGCCTTCCGGGGAGCGCTCGTCCTCGACGACGCCTGGGCGACCGACGCGAAGCCCGGTGAACACAGCGCGCAGTCCCTCACCGAGCTGCGGAAGGTGCGCGGTATCCCGACGACGTTCTATCCGACGGAAGGCGGGTTCCTCGAGATCCGCTTCGACGTGCGCGCGCTCTTCCGCGGCGCCGAGCTCGCCGATCTCTCCTCGAACCCGACGGACACGGAGGGCACCCGCATTCTCGTCCAGTCCAAGGCGGGCAAGTACACGACCGACCAGGTGATGAGGAATCTGTTCCAGGGCACCCGCGCGTCCACCGGGACGTACGCGGTGCACTGGCGTCTCTAGAAAGGAACCTTCGATGATTCTCTCCAGGAGCTTCTACGCACTGACTCTCGGGCTTGCCGTCGCGGGCACGCAAGCCTGCACCGACGACCCCACCGGCGCCACAGCGCCCGTGACGCCCGCGGGCGGCCCGGCAAAGAACGGATTCCAGATCACGGTGAGCGGCGAGGACCTCGCCATCAACGGCTACGACTGGCAGGACGGCGCGAAGGCCAACGACGATCCACCGGCGTTCGTCGACGGATGGGCCGTGGTGTTCGAGCACATCATCGTCACGATCGGTGAGGTGAGGCTCAATGCCAGTCCCGACAAGGACCCGGCGAATCCCGAGACGCAGGGCCCCGTCGTCGCCCTTGCGAGCGGTCCCTGGGCGGTCGACGTGACGGTGGGTGGCAGCCTCGTTGGCAAGAGCGGCTCCGCGGCGGAGAAGACGGTCGCCATCGCGAGCATCGACAGCCAGACCGACGGGACGCCCTTCGACCCGGCGCAGCGCTACGCCTTCAACTACACGACGGTTGCCGCGAGCGCGGCTGCGAAGCCCGTCAACCTCGATGCCGAAGGTCTCGCGCTCTACGAGCAAGCGAAGATCATGGGGTGGGCCATGCTCTACGTCGGAACCGCGACGTACAAGGGTCCCGCGCCCGACCCGGGCAGCGTGTTCGCGAATATCCCTTCGTCCGTGAAGTTCACCCTCGGCATGCGGAACCCGAGCTCGTACATCAATTGCCAGAACACCGATCTCCAGCAGATCGGCGACGACCTCTTCCCGCGCGGCGTGCAGGCCAGCGCCGACAAGGCGACCGTCGCGCAGATCACCATCCACACCGACCACTCGTTCTGGAGCAAGCTCAACGTCGAGGGGACCGAGCTCCACTTCGATCCCATCGCGGCGCGCGCCTCCACCTACGGTACCGTCGGCGCGCCCCCGGGTACGGTCACGATCGATGATCTCGTGGACGTCGACGTCACCGGGTTCCGGACCAGGAACGGCGAGCCCCTCCCCGCCCGCAGCCTCGTGCCGGATTACGCAGCGCCCGCGGGACAGCTTTCGTACGACGCGAACGGCACGAGGTTCGCGAGGCCGAACAGCTTCGCTTCGTATCTGGAATACTCGGCGACGTCCGGCGGTCACCTCGATGCCGACGGCCTGTGCAAGGTGCGGAACGACTACGACCTTTGAGCGCCCGCCGCGTCAGCCGTCGCACATGAGAGGCTCGCCGTTCTGCCCGGGGCCGGCGCAGAGCGGCTTGTCGTCGGGGCACGTGGCGTGGCCGACCGTCTTGCCGTCCTTGCAGACGGTGCCGGTCTTCTGGAGGATGACGTCGCAGAAGCCGCCGTCCGGCTTGCCGGAGCACGGGTCGGCGCCGCCGCCGCTCGCCGCCGCGGGACGAGCCACGTCGCCGCGCATGAACGAGGGCAGCGCCACCCAGCCGAAGCGGCCTGCGATCTCGCCATAGGCGAAGATGATCCGCGGACGCCGCTTGAGATCGGTCGGCGCCCACACGAGCGCCGGTCGCTGCTTCGTCGACCTGACGCGCTTGAAGCCGACCGTCTCGTGGCCGATCGCGAACGTGTCGGCGGCGACGCCTCCGACGCGCGGCGTGTTGTAGGCGAGATTCAGGAGATTGCCGTCACGAAGCAGGTAGTCCTTCACCTGCTTGCTCCCGTCGCCCGGCGCGACCTTCGCCGCCGCGAAGTCCTGCGCCGGCAGCTTGGTCCACGAGTACGTCGCGGGGTCGAGGCCGAAGTCCTCGGCAGACTTGACGACGTACTTGGTCGAGACGAACGAGCGCACCGCGCGCGGGACGTGCGTCCCCATGGCGGCGACGTCGGCCGCACGCACCACGTTCGACAGCTTGATCCAGCCGCTCGCCTCCGCGGTCTTCACGCCGCCCAGGAAGACGTAGAAGGCATAGACGTACGGCACGGGCGCCGCGTCGTCGGCCGACCTCATCGACTTCATCGCGCCGTAGTTGATCTCGACGCAGCTCTTCGCCGGATCGCCGGCAACGATGGTGGCCGAACCGTCCGGGTTCCACGCGAAGCAGGGGCTCGTGAAGAATCCGCGCGCCGCGCCCCCGCCCTCGTAGAGGATCGTGTGGTCGGCGACCTCCCATCGTCCGGTATCGAGCTTGCCGGAGCGCTGACCCTCGGGGACGCGCTTCTCCAGCTCGGTGACGTAGTCGGGAGGCAAGTAGCGATTGTGGCCGGGCTGCGCGTTCGGTACCTGGCAGTTGAGCGGTGAGCCGCCGCAGACGCACTTGCCCTTTCCCGATGTCGACGTTCGGCAGCCCGAGGGTTCCGATGGCGGCGGGCTCCAGCTCCTCGTCGGCGTCCACCGGATTGTCGAGGATCGGGACCGTGCCCGCCTCGGCGCCGGCGAGGTCGCCCTCGTCGGAGATCCACTCGTCAGCGCCGATCTCGAGGTCGGCCAGCTCTGCGCGCTCCTCGGCCGTCGAGAGCGATGGATCGTCGCCATTCGCCGGCGGCGTCGCATCGTCGGGATTGCCGAGGCGGCTCGGGCCTTCCGTGGACGACGCGCAGCCGGAGAGCACGAGGAGCGCGGCCAGCGCGGCCAGCATGGTGGTGGTGCGCATGGCTTCAGCCGTCACACGCGAGGGTGCTGGTGACGGCGCCCTGGCCGACGCAGAACGGCCGGTCGCCGGGGCACGGGGCGGGCGGCTGGGCGACGGTCTTGCCGCCCTGGCACGCGTAGCCCGTGCTCTTCAGGATCTCCGTGCAGTAGGCGCCGTCGCTCTTGCCTTCGCACGGGTCGCCGGTCGAGGGACCGGTCGCGCCCGGCTTCACCTTCCCCTTCATGATCGCGGCTGCGGCCATCCAGCCGTACCGATCGTCGATGCGGCCGTACACGAAGAACATCTTGTGGGCCTTCTGGGCGGTGTCGTAGACGGGCACCCAGACGATGGCCGGCCGCGACTTCGTCGACCGCGCGCGCTCGAAGCCGAGCGTGTGGTCGCCGACCGGCAGCGTGTCGGTGGCGGGACCGCCCACGCCGGGCGTGGCGTAGGCGAGATTGACGATGTTGCCGTTGTTGAGAAGGTAGTCGTTGGCCTCGCGGCTGCCGTCCTGCGGCGCCTTGTTCTTCAGGAAGCTCCACGTCGCCGCGCCCGAGAGCTGGTCCTGACGGAACGTCGCGGGGTCGAGGCCGTAGTCCTTCGCCGACCGGACCACGTAGCTGGTCGCAACGAGCTTCGTCACGTGCGGGGGCGAGTGGGTGCCCATCTTCACGAGCTCGCTCTTCCGGACGACGTCATCGAGCTTGATCCATCCCGCGGCGTCGAAGCCGTTCGTGAGCTGGACGTTGAACGCGTAGACGTAGCGGTTGTTCGAACCGCGGGGGATCGCCTTGATCTGGCCGTAGTTGATCTTCACGCACGTCTTGCCGGCCATCGCGGGGTCGGGCTCGGCCCCGTACGTCGTCGTGCCGTTCACGACCGTCGTGGTGAGCCTCTGGCACGGGCTCGTGAAGGTCCCGCGCACGCCGCCGAGGCCGTCGACCATGACGGTCCGCGGCTTCACCTCCCAGCGGCCGACGCCGATGACGACGTTCGAGCGATCGATCGCCGGGTGGGCCTTCAGGTAGCTGTCCCACGTCGGCGGGAGCCAGCGGTTCTTCCCGATCTGGGCGCTCGGCACGCGGCAGTTGAGCATCGAGCCGGCGCAGAGGCAGCGCGGGGTCGCGGCGGGATCCGACTTCACGCACGTACGGACGCGGCCCTGCGATTCGCCGGCGAGCGGGATGCGCGAGAGGCCGAGCGTCGCGAGATCGCTCGTGTCGACCTCGTCCGCCGGCTCCTCGTCTGCCTCGGGAGGGAGCGCGTCGTCGGGCTCGGCGCGGCCCTCGTCGATGGCGGCGAGGTCACCCTCGTCGACCACGGCCTCGTCCGCCTCCACGTCGAGGGCGGCGAGCTCGGCGCGCTCCTCGGCCGTCAGCCCGGCGGGGTCGGCCGGGTTCTCGAGCGGGCCGGGGCCCTCCGGCTCACCCGAGCACCCGATGGCCACGAACGAAGCGAGCGCCGCAGCGCAGAGACCAAGGACCTTGGAGGAAGGCATGCGCCGGGTGGAGCAAGAGCGCTGCCAGCGGAACAATCCGGGATCATGGCCACGAACGAGAAAGGCCCCGCGCATCTCTGCGCGAGGCCTTGCGCAACATGCGCGACCCCGCGTGGGGTCGCACCTGTCGCACGGTCACTCCTTCATGAGCCGCTGGATCTCTTCCTTGATCATCGTCTCCGCCAGCTGGGGAACGACCTCCCAGACGACGCGCTCGACGACCTCGCGGGAGAGCGCAAGGACCGCCTCGGCCTGCTGCGGCGAGAGACCGAGCTCGCCGAGCTTGCCGGAGAGGTGACCGTTCACGGCGGCGCCGACCGCGCTGGGCGCGCTGGTCACCGCGCTGATGCCGACCGCAGGAGGCGCGGGGCTGGCCGCGGGGGCCGCCGGACGGGGAGCGGGAGGCTGATCGCCGAAGACGAGCGTGCCGCTGCGGGCGCTCTGCGCGGCGCCGCCGAGCGACTGCTGCGTGGTGCGAAGCCCGCCCGACGCCTGAGGAGGAGCGGGAGGAGCGGACGCGACCGGGGCCGCGTGAGCCGCCGCGATGGGCGGCGCGGGCGCGCGGTACGGAGCGCCGGCGGCGGCGACCGGCGGAGCGCCCCCGACCTGCGCCTGAGGAGCCTGAGGAGCCGGAGGAG
This sequence comes from Labilithrix sp., assembly GCA_028287035.1. Next base: position 64,582 of record JAQBQL010000186.1, read on the forward strand.
GCGGAGCAGCCTGAGGAGCTGCCGCCGGACCGGCCGCCTCCTTGGCGACGACGATCTTGCGGACCTTGTCGATCAGCTGCTGCGTGTCGAAGGGCTTGTCCGCGAAGTCGTCCGCGCCGGCGTCGCGTCCGCGCGCCTGGTCGTACGGCGCGTAGCGGCTCGCGAGCATGAGGATGGGCGCGCCGGGAGCGCGACGGCGCAGCTCCTTGGCGAGCGCGTACCCGTCCTCACCGCCCAGGACCGTATCCACGACGAAGACGCCGGGATTTTCCCCGAGCTTCGCGAGCGCGGTCTGCGCGTTTTCAGCGGTTATCACGCGGAAGTCCTCGCCACTGAAAGTGATTTCGAGGACCTTGCGCATCGTCACGCTGTCATCGACAGCGAGCAGGGTCTTGGCCACGGGTCGTCTCCGATTTGGAACCGATTGTGCGGAGTTGCCCGAGTCCGTGTCAAGCTACCTGCGCTTGTCGACCTCCTCACCACGCCCCACTGCCGCGATCGCCACGATGTCCGAGAAAAAGCTTGTGCCTTTCGATGTCCCTCAGGAGCTCGGTGGCTCGTCGCTCGACGCCATCGTCCGCACCGCCTTCGAGCTCACCTGGAACCGCGCGCGCGACCTCGTTCGGCGCGGAAAGGTGGCGGTCGACGGCCGCACCCTGACCGACCCGGTGAAGCGCGTGAGGGCGGGCTGTCAGGTCTCTCTCGACCTCAACGCGCGGAACACGAAGAACGTCCAGACCGATCTCCCGCCCGGCGCGCTCGTCCACGTCGACCCGCACATCGTCGTCGTCGACAAGCCCTCGGGCATCAGCACCGTCCCCTACGATCCGGAGGGGATGGGCGCCTCGATCGCGAAGCGCTCCGGGCCCGGCGAGGACGCGACGCTCGACGAGCGCGTGCGGGTCGCGCTCGGCCGTCGCGAGAAGAGCCGCGGCGGGCCGCCCCCGAACCTCGGCGTCGTGCACCGGCTCGACAAGGAGACCTCGGGCCTCCTCGTGTTCACGCGCTCGTTCTCGGCGAAGAAGGCGCTGCTCGCCGAGTTCCGCGCGCACACCGTGCACCGCCGCTACTACGCGCTCGTCCACGGCGACGCGCTCGCCGGCACCATCAAGACCCACTTCGTCGAGAACCGCGGCGACGGGATCCGCGGCTCCATCGAGCACCGCGGCGGGCGCAAGAAGCCGGTCGGCAACGAACACTCGCAGGTCGCCATCACGCACTTCGAGGTCATCGAGAAGCTCCACAGCCATGCGTTCGGTGCGTGCACGCTCATCGCCTGCCGGCTCGAGACCGGCCGCACGCACCAGATCCGCATCCACCTCTCCGAGGCCGGTCACCCGGTGGTCGGCGACCGCGTCTACATCCGCGGGTTCCGGGGTACCCAGGTGCCGGCCCCGCGCCTGATGCTGCACGCCGCGGAGCTCGGCTTCGTGCACCCCGCGACGAGCGAGGACATGCGGTGGGTGTCGAAGCTACCGAAGGACATGGACGACGTGCTCGCCAGCGTCCGCGGGTGAAGGGGCCGGGCCTCCTCCCGTTGGGACGCTACGCGCAAACGCGATTACGACCCGCGGCCTTCGCCGCGTAGAGCAACGCGTCGGCCCGGCCGAGGCCCGCCTTCAGGTCGTGCTCACCACCAACGTCCGAGAGGCCGAAGCTCGCAGTGACCCTCAGTCCCTCCCGAACGCCAGACCAGTCGGCTTGCTCGATCGAACGGCGCAGACGTTCGCAGATTGTAGTCGCCTGCGCCTGCGTGACGTCACACATCACGAACAAGAACTCCTCTCCGCCATAGCGTCCGACGAGATCCTGGGGCCGGAGTTGCTGGCGCAGTAGCAGGCCGACGGTGCGCAGGACCTCGTCTCCGGCGGCATGAGAGAGTCGGTCATTGATCTGCTTGAAGTGGTCGAGGTCCACGAAGGCTACCCACAATGACTCGCCTGTGTTCCGTGCGCTCGAGTGGAGGGCTTCGAGCCGCTGATCCAGCTCACCGCGATTGCAGAGCCCGGTCATGGCATCGGTCGTTGCGCGCGAACGGAGCGCCGCTGCGGCAGCTTGGAGGTCATTGTTGGCGCGCGCGAGCGCTTCCGCTCTTGCCCCCTCCCGCGCTGCCCGGGCCACGGCTGTTGCAGTCTCGAGCTTCACGGCGAGCACCTTCGCGCGCTCCTCGGCTCGTCCCGATGCGGCGGCGCCTCGTAGCTCATGGAAGTGTCGATGATGCTCGAGTGCGAGGTCGAAGCGGCCACCCGCTGCGTGGATCTCGGAAGCGAACTCGTGGAGGTCGGCGGTGTCGAGCTTCGCCCCCAGCGCGTTTCCGCGTGCGATGCCATCTTCCACGATTCCAAGCGCCTCTGGCAAGCGGCCGGTTCCGACGTGAATCCGTGCGAGCCAGAGCGCGGCACGCACGCGGCTGTAGGGTTGTCGCAGCTCGTCCGCGAGGCTGCCGTGCATCGCAAAGACTCGTTCCGCCTCGTCGTGCTGACCAAGGCCGACAAGCGTTGCGCCGTACGTCACCAAGAGATGGAGACGCACCGCGGTGCAGTCGATCGCCGCGGCCCTCTGCAGAGCGTGCTCGTGGACCTTCTTGGAGCGCTCGAGGTCGTCGAGCAGCCCGGCCTTCATCCGCTTCGCACCGAGGTCCCAGTGGGCGGCGGCAACGCTTCCGCGCGCGACAACGGCCACGAACTCGCACCCTTCGGCCTCCGCCAACCGTGCGGCCTCTTCGTGCACCACGATCGCCCGTTCAGCGTCACCGAGATCGCGCAAGGTCCATCCCATCATGTTGAGGATCTCGCAGCGCAGCTCGTCGTCGTCGCTGAGCGCAAGAGCGCCCTCGAGCTGGGCGAGCGCGTCGTTGAAGTCGCCAACCGCAGCAGAGATCCGCCCCAATGCGAGCAGCGCGCCTGCGCGAAGTCGGTCGTCGCCGAGGGCATCGCCGATCTCCCGTGCAGCGACCGCGCAACGAACTGCCTCCTGGTTGTCGACGCGAGCGGCGATGAGTGACGCAAGCAGAAGCGCCTGTGCTTCGGCGGTACGCGCACCAAGGGCCTGCGCCGCCTCCAGCGACTGGCGTGTCAGCTTCCTCGCCAGCGCCACCTCGCCTCTCCGGTGAGCCGCTCGCGCATGGTCGATGAGCACCTCTGTCTCTGAAGCCGGCTCCATGCTGCGCCTAACGGCCGTCCGCCGAAAAGCGACAGTGGTCGACCTCTCAGGCGTCCTGGAAAGCGGCCTGCAGCCGCTGGCGCAGCAGCTGCGCGGCCGGGGTTTGCTCCTGGCCCGGCAGCGCGCGCACCACGAGCTGATCGATGAAGGCGTCAGGGTTCCAGCCGATCTGCGCGAGCAGGTCCTTCGTCTTCTTGGCGACGAGCTTCTCGAGCCACGTTTCGGCCGCCGCGTCGGGATCCCCGGCGGCCAGGATCCTGAGGAGCTCGTACGTCTGCTTCTGCGCTGCCGCCGCCAGCTTGTCGGCCTTCGCCGAGGCGGTCGCGACCTTGACGAGCGCGCTGTCGATGACGGTGGCCAGATCCGTCGCGAGGGCCTTGACCTCTCCGAGCGTTGCCGCCTGCGTCTGCAGGTTGTTCTTCAGCGCGACGAGCCGGTCGGCTCGGTGCGCCAGCTGCTGGAGGGGCGCCTCCGTCGGCGCGTCGTCGGTCGCCACCAGCCCGGCCAGCACCTGCTCCGTCACCCTGAGGGATCCGAGCTTGGCATCGAGCAGCGTCTTCTTCGCGCGGAACTCGTCGAGCTGCGCGTGCGCGCTTGCCTGCTGCGCCTGGGCGTCAGCAAGCTCGTGCTGCAGTTGCTTCACGCGGCCGTCGTTCTCCAGAGCCATCACGAGCGATGCCGCGCCGACGTTGCAGTACCCGAAGAGGCAGAAGATCAGCGCGTTCTGCTGATCTCGCTCGTAGGCCGCCTGCACCTCCGCCTTCCTCGCCTCGATGTTCCGCACGAGCTGGTCGATCTCCGCGATCTTGCTGGCGTTCTGCTGCTCGAGCGTCGCGATCTCCGTCTCGATCGAAGCGATATGCGTGTGCAGCTCCGCGATCGCTTCGTCGAGAGCCACAAGGCTCGCCTTGATCTCGTCCGCAGTGAGCTCGTCGCCGCTGGTCGCGGTGGCGTCGGCGGACGGAGGAGACGCGCACCCGAACGGCCCGCCGGCCGGCAGCGAGCAGAGGAGCAGAAAGGCGGCGACGGACGCGCGGCAGCGAGAGGTCATGGCGTCGCTTTACCATGTAAAGCGACGTGCGCAAGTGTGCGCGAAAGACTTACCTGACGGGGATCAGCGCGGATCCGTCCGTGCGGCCGGCTCCGACCGGCACGTTCACGTCGATCTACGCCGTGCACGGTCGGCGCCGCGCAGTTATCCCGATTACAGGCCGGTGAGCGCCGGACCGTTTCCGGCATTCTCGAGGCGTCGCCGGGAGTCCTCGTGGAGCGCCTCGAGGGCGCGGTCGGTACGATCTTCGATGTACACCTTGAAGCCGCCGATCGCGCCGAGGCCCGCGCAAGGCTACGTGAGGCGGATCAACGCCGGATCTTGCCGTGCGGCGTTCCCTCGCCGTAGCCCGCCGAGGTCTGCACGCCGATCTCGGCCTTCTCGTGGAATTCCCGGACGGTCCGTGCGCCGGCGTAGGTGAGCGCCGACTGCACGCCGGTGATCATCTCGACGAGGATCCCGGCGGCGCTCTCCTGTCCCTCGCGGATGTAGATGCGCGACGTCGAGATGCCCTCGCGGAAGAAGCCCTTCTTCGCCCGCTCGAACGCTCCCTCGTGGGCGGTGCGGTCGGTGACGGCGCGCGCGCTCGCCATGCCGTAGTTCTCCTTGTAGAGGAGCCCGTCCTTGTCCTCCTTCACGTCGCCCGGGCTCTCGTACGTGCCCGAGAGCGCCGTGCCCACCATCACGCGTGCCGCGCCCGCCGCAAGGTAGAGCGCGATGTCCCGCGGGTGCTTCACGCCGCCGTCGGCCCACACGTGCTTGCCGTGCTGGTGCGCCTCGTGCGCGCAGACGCGCACCGCGGTGAACGTCGGACGCCCGGCGCCGGTCTGCATGCGCGTCGTGCACATTGCGCCCGGCCCGACGTTCACCTTGATGACGTCGGCGCCCGCCTCGATGAGCGCGCGCGTTCCCTCGGCGGTGCACACGTTGCCGGCGACGATCGGGATCTTGCCGCCCACCACCGTCTTCACCGCGCGGATCGTCTCGAGCATGCGCCGCTGGTGACCGTGCGCGGTATCGAGGACGATCGCCGAGACGCCGAGCTCGAGGAGGCGGCGCGCCGTCTCCGGAGCCTGCGCCGAGATGCCGACGGCGGCGGCCACCATCAGCTCGCCGTTCGCGGAGCGCGCCGGCTTCAGGAGCTCGAGCCGCACCGTGTCGTCGCGGGTGAGCACGCCGACGAGCCGCCCCGCCTCGTCGAGCACGGGCGCCGCCTTCACGCGCGCCTCTTCCATCGCGAGGAACGCGTCGCGGTTGGGAGTGCCGATCTTCAGCGTGAAGACCCGCTGCGACATGATCTGCGAGACGGGCGTGTACTGATCGCGGTCGCGCAGCGAGGCGTGGGTGATGACGCCGACCGGCCGCCGCTCCTCGTCGACCACGACCACGAGGTCGTGCGACCGTTTGCGGATGATGCCCTGCACGTCACGCATCGTGGCGCGCGGGCTCACCTCGAGCGGCGTGTCGTAGCGCGCGTCGGCGGCGTGGATGTGCTTCACGATCCGCTCGACGGTGTCGAGGTTCATGTCCTGCGGGAGCACGCCGAGGCCGCCGAACCGCGCCATCGTCTCGGCCATGCGCTTGCCGGTGACCGCGTTCATGTTCGCCGACACGATCGGGTGCGAGCCGCCCGGGAAGTCGGGCGGCGTCAGATCGGTATCGAGGCGCGAGGTGCCGTCGAAGTAACCCGGGTTGAGGAAGACGTCGTCGGTGGAGAGCTCGAGCTGCTCGTCGTGTTCGGGATGGAGGAATCGCAAAGCCTCTCCACGCTACACCCGCTGTCGCCTCCGACGCACCACCGCGAGCGCCACCGCGGACAGCCCCGCGGCCCACGCGAGGGTGCCGGGCCCGCCGCGGCTTCCCACGGTACGGCAGCCGCAGCTGTCGTCCTTGGTGCCGTAGTAGTCGAGGGGCCGGACCTCGACCGCGACCGTCGCCGGCGCGCCGACGAGGGTGCCGTCATTGGCGCGGAGCGCGAACGTGAGCACGGTGGGGCGCGCGACGTCCGGCGCCTCGAAGGCGAGCTCCGCGGTGTCACGACCGGAGAGGTACACCGAGGGGCCGTCCTCCTGACGCCACGAGAAGCTGACCGGCAGCCCGCGCGGGCTCGACCCGCCGCCGACGAGGTGCACGATCTCCTTGGAGAGCGCGGTGCGTCCCGGCGGGGCGGTGGCAACGGGCGCTGCCGGATCGCAGAGGTCGCGCTGCGCGACGAGTGACGAGAACGGCGTGTTGTCGATCCCGCTCACCGCGATGTCGTCGATCTCCCAGCCGTCCGCGGCGGCGTTGTCGTCGGCACCGTGGCGGAAGCGCACCATCGCGCTCGCCTGGGGCGCAGGAAGCGTGATCTCGATGCGTGACGAGACCCATGCGTCGGGGTAACCCGGGCTCGTGCGGCCATAGGCGGGACGCCCCTTCAGCACCATGGTGGTGTTCGGGTCGTCGGCAAGCGTCGTGTTGTAATCCATCTTCGCGTAGGTCGAGAGGTCGACCCAGCTCGCGCCGCCGTCGAGCGAGATCTCGACGACGCCGCCGTCGTAATCGACGATGCCCGTGTCGCTCTCCTCGGACTCGAACGACCAGTGATGACGCCACTGCAGCGTGAACTTCGTGTCCGTCACCTGGAGGGCGGGCGAGGTCAGCGTGTGGTCGGCGGGCTCGCCCGCGTTCGGAACGAACCACACGTGGTCGTTGCCGCGCAGGACGCGTTGCCACTTCACGCTCGTGCCCGTGACGTCGCGGGAGGCGACCGTCCAGGCCGACTTCTCGGGCTCGACGTCGTCCTTCTTCGAGGAGGCCGCCACCTCGTCGCGACCGTGGGGCGCCGCGAGCTGCACGAGTGTCGACGCAATCCTGACGAAGCTGGGATCGTCGAGGGTGATGTCCACGGGCGCGGGCGTGAGGTCCTTCACTCCGTCGATCATGATCTTCGCGGTCACCGTGCGCGTCTCGAAGGGGGCGAACGGCGCGAAGGACACCTCGTTCCCGCCCGGGAACGACACGAGCGGCGACGAGGAGCTCAGCTTCGCGGTCGTGGCCGACAGCGCTCCCGCGCCGCGGTTCTGCACGGTGATGGTCAGCGTGCCGAGCTCGCCCTCGTCGAGCACGCCGTCGTGGTCGCACGTGACCACGTCATCGGTGACGCTCATTGCGATGACCTCGGCGAAGTTGCCGACCTCGAAGCTCTCGGTGACCCCCACGTTGTCCGGGCTGTCTGCCGAGGGACCGAGCGCGCCGACGCCCGCCCCGCGCTTGGCGAACGCCTTCCAGAAGAGATCGAAGTCGGCCTTGTCGGTCGCATAGGCGGCGGCGAGCACGGCGTCCCGCGCCTCGAGCATGGTGGGTGACGGCGGCGTCAGCTTGAGCGACTGGACGAAGTACGCCTTCATGCGCGCCTGGGCATCCTCGAACGAGAAGCGCCCGCTCGCGAGGAGCGACGCGTAGCACTCCCACAGCATGGTCGCCCACACCTCACCCGTGTTGTGGACCTCCGAGTTCGAGCTCCCGTCCTCACCGAACGAGATCGGCACGTTGGTGGGCAGCGGAGTGCCGTCCGCGATGTGCTTGAACGTGAGGGGATCCTTCGAGAGATCGGTCGAATACGGCACGCGCCGGATACCGAAATAGAACTCGGAGTCGCCGCTCGTCGCATATGCGGCGGTGGGATAGATGCCGGCCCAGTGGGCATTGGCGGGCACGTCGGCGTCCTCCTTGCGGACCGACACCATCATGGCCGAGAAGTCGCCCCATCCCTCGCCGAGGCCGCCGGCCTGGTTGGTGTCGAGGCCCGAGCCGTCGGCGATGAGCCGGTTCGACAGGACGTGGCCCCACTCGTGGCTCACGATGTCGCCGTCGAGCGCGCCGTCGAGGTCCTGCGAAGGGTCGCGCTTCAGGCGCACCGTGACGCCGCCCGCCGCCGCGCCCTCGAGCGCCTGGCCGTCGACCGCGTTCAGGGAGAGCACGGGAATGGTCACGTCGAGCGCCGTGCCGCCCATGAACGGGGGCACCGCCGGATCGGCGGACGACGCGACGTTGATGATGACGACGCCCGCGGCGCCCGCCGCCTGCGCCCGCTGCGCCTTCACGGCGAACGCGCAGCCGCCGCGATGAACGAGCGCGATCTTGCCGGCGACCGCAGGTGACGGCGCGTCGCAGCCGTCGACCGCGTCCCCCGCCCCGTCGTTCGTCACCACCACCGGGCCGGTGATGTCGAACGCGTCCTTGCCGAACTGGCCGGCGACGCCCACCGGTTTGTCTCCGGCGTTGGCGGCGGGGGGCTCGACGACGAGGCTCGCGTTCGTCTTGCCGCTGAACAGGTACATCTGGATGACCGGCGAGGCGCCGTCGGCGGGCGTCGACGCGTTGGCGTTGTTCCGGCCGCTGAAGTCCTGCGTCTCGGCGAGGAGCGGGTCGCCCTCGGCGCCGCCGCGCCCCAGGTTGGAGCGCTGGTGATTGCCGGATTTCTCGTCGAATCCCGAGTCGTAGTACCAGTCGTGCAGGAAGTTCGTCGTGTAGAACATCTGCGTGATGGCGGCCTTCACCGAGGCGGGCGTCGAGCCCGCCGAGACCGAGGTGTCGGTCACGTAGTCGAACGTGTGGTCGGACGTGGTGCTCGCGACGGTGTCGGCGCTCTGCGGGGTGAACCCGTCCGGCTGCGCGACGTCGGAGTACGCCTCCACGTTGTTGCCCTTCGTGGTGGTGGCGCCGGGGGGCAGCCAAGGATCGTTCTTCGAGAACGGGAAGCTCTCGAGCGTCACCAGCTCCTGCGGGATGAACGTCGGCGTGAAGCCGTTCCGCGCCGGCACGACGAGCGGCACCGCCTCGTTGCCCTGCGGTCCGTCCATGATGAGCTTCGAGGTGGGGCTCGCCCACACGCGGTACGAGTAGGCGTCGTGGCGGACGAGGTCGTTCGAGAAGAGCACCGCGCCGGTGACCGCCGAGACCACGTACGAGTGGGCGACGCCGCTCCTCAGGAGCAGCTCCACGAACCAGCCCGGCTCGAGGCCGCCCTTGCGGGGAAAGTACACGCGCTTGGCGCGCGCCGGTGAGCGGAGCGGGAACGCGGCGCTTTCCGAGCGGAAGCGCTCGTAGTCGCCCTGATGGTCGAGCGCCGAGAGGCCGGCGTCGTGGCCGGTGAGGGCGCGGTGCGCGACGTGGATCGCGTCCTCGGCGCTGCGCTCGAAGCCGCGCGCCACCTCCACGTTGGGGGCGACCAGGCCCGAGGCGGCGATCGGCGCGAGGTCGCGCGACAGGACGAGGTTCAGGCCGCCCCGGAAGACCTCGACGCCGCCGACGCGCTGGCCGAAGCGCGCCACGATCGCGCCGCGGCCGGTGTCGTGGATGACCGGGACGAGGAGGCTCTTCCGGGCCGCCTCGCCGAGGCGCAGGGTGGGGGCGATGGCGCTGGCGACCTGGGCCGCCGCGTCGTCGGCGCGCTCGAAGGCGGGCCAGTCGCTCCGGGCGAGCCACACGAAGGACGGGACGCCGAGCGCCTCGTTCTCGTGGGTGACCGCAAACGTGCTTGGCAGCGGCCCCGCAGGCTTCGCAGCCGGACCTGGAGAGGAGCCCGGCGACCCCTCCCCGGAGGCGCTGCACGCCACGCTGCCCCCGACGACCGAGACCAGGGCGAGCAGGCAGGCGAAACGCAGCTTGGAGGCAGCCATTCTGAGGACCGGCATAGTCGAGTTCGGGCGGCGAAGCCACGCGCCAGAGGGGGCGCCGGCGGACGTTCCGCTGTGCTAATCCGCAGGCCATGAATGCGGCAGCCGCTCCGGATCTGACGAAGGCCTACGAGCCGAAGGAAGTCGAAGGTCGTTGGTACGAGTTCTGGGAGAAGGAGGGCGTCTTCACCGCGTCGGACGACCCGAACGACACCCGGCCCACGTACGTCGTTCCGCTGCCTCCGCCCAACGTGACGGGCTCGCTGCACATGGGCCATGCGCTCATGGTGACGCTCGAGGACGTGCTCGTTCGCTGGGAGCGCATGCGCGGCAAGAACACGCTCTGGCAGCCCGGCATCGACCACGCCGGCATCGCCACGCAGACCGTCGTGGAGCGCCAGCTCGCGCGCGAGAACAAGACCCGGCACGACCTCGGGCGCGAGGCGTTCGTGGCCCGCGTGTGGAAGTGGAAGGCCGAGAGCGGCGGCATGATCGCGAAGCAGATGCGCGAGCTCGGCGCGTCCTGCGACTGGCCGCGCACCAAGTTCACGATGGACGACGACCTCGGTGTCGCCGTCACCGAGGCGTTCGTGCGCCTCCACGAGGCCGGGCTCATCTACCGCGCCACGCGCCTCATCAACTGGTGTCCCGAGTGCATGACCGCGCTCTCCGACCTCGAGGTGGAGAACGAGGAGGGCGCCAACGGCGAGCTCTACAACTTCGTCTACCAGGTGGAGGGCTCGGACGAGACCATCGAGGTCGCGACGACGCGGCCGGAGACGATGCTCGGCGACACCGCCGTCGCCGTGCACCCCGACGATCCGCGGTTCAAGCACCTCCACGGCAAGATGCTCGTGCATCCGTTCGTGGACCGCCGCGTGCCGATCATCACCGACGCGATCCTCGTCGACCCGAAGTTCGGGACCGGCGCGGTCAAGGTGACGCCCGCCCACGACTTCAACGACTTCGCGACCGGCAAGCGTCACAAGCTCGAGGAGATCAACGTCTTCAACCTCGACGGCACGATGAACGAGAACGGAGGCCAGTTCCAGGGTCTCGACCGCAAGCGCGCGCGCACCGCGGTGAAGAAGGCGCTCGACGAGAAGGGCCTCGCGCGCGGGTCCAAGCCGCACGTGCTCACCCTGCCCCGCTGCCAGCGCTCGGGCGGCGTGGTCGAGCCGATGATCTCGACGCAGTGGTTCACGAGCATGAAGGACATGGCCGACGAGGCCGTGAAGGCGGTGCGCGACGGGCGCACGCAGATCATCCCCGAGGAGTGGCAGAAGACGTACGAGCACTTCCTCCTCGACATCCAGGACTGGTGCATCTCGCGGCAGCTCTGGTGGGGTCACCAGATCCCGGCGTGGCACGGGCCGAACGGCGAGATCAAGGTGGCGCGCACGCGTCCGCCCGAGTGCGGCGAGGGCTGGCACCAGGATCCCGACGTCCTCGACACGTGGTTCTCGAGCGGGCTCTGGCCGTTCTCCACGCTCGGCTGGCCGAACGAGACCGCGGCCCTGAAGAAGTTCTATCCCGCGAGCGATCTCGAGACGGGCTACGACATCCTCTTCTTCTGGGTCGCCCGGATGATGATGTTCGGCCTGTACTTCATGAAGGACGTGCCGTTCCGGCGCATCCTGCTCCACGGCATGGTCGTCGACGAGACCGGCGACAAGATGAGCAAGGTGAAGGGCAACGTGATCGATCCGCTGGATCTGATCCACGGCACCACGTTCGCCGACATGGTGAAGAAGACCCTGCCCGGCGCGCCCGAGGCAGAGGCGATGGCCAAGTTCAAGAAGGCCTATCCCTCGGCTGCCACCATGGGCACGGGGTTCCCGGCGTTCGGGGCGGATGCGCTCCGCTTCACCCTGGCGACGTTCTCGCCGTCGAACAAGCGGATCGCGCTCGCGCCCAAGCGCATCGAGGGATATCGGCACTTCGCGAACAAGGTGTGGAACGCCACGCGCCTCGTGCTCGATCACGTCGTCAGCGTGGACCGCACCGCCATCACCGGGGCGCCGCCGCAGCCGAAGGGGTTCTTCGGCCGATGGATCATGGCACAGCTCGGGCGGTCCATCGAGATTGCCAATCAGGGGTATTCGGCATTCCGGACGGACGAGGCGGCGAACGAGACGTATCGCTTCTTCTGGAACGAGTTCTGCGACTGGTATCTCGAGATCACGAAGCCCGTGCTCCGCGGGCCCCGTCCCGAGGGCGGCGGCGAGGGCGAGGCGCTCCAGACGGAGGAGGCGCGGGAGACGCGGCTCGTCCTGGCGCACGTGCTCGAGACGTCGCTCCGCCTGCTCCACCCGCTGATGCCGTACCTGAGCGAGGAGCTGTGGCAGCGGACGCCGCGGCCCGCCTCGCGGCGGTCGTCGATCGCGTTCGGGCCCTTCCCGACCGCCGCGGACGCGACGGTCGACGAGCAGGTGCTCCGCGACATGGACGTGTTCAAGGCGGTGGTCGGCGCGGTGCGCACGATCCGCGCCGAGCACGGCATCGAGCGGAAGGCGGACCTCGCGCTCGCCATCCGGTCGGACAGCGAGGCGGCGCGCGCGTTCGTGACCGAGCACCTCCGGGCCATGTCGTTCCTGGTCGGGTCGAGCGCGCCGGTGGTCGAGGCCACCGGCGGCGCGCGCCAGGCGGGCACGTCGGTGAGCGTGGTCCCGACGGGTCTCGGCGCCATCGAGGTTCACGTCGGCCTGAAGGGCCACGTGACGAAGGAGGGCGAGATCACCAGGATCGAGCGCGCCCTGAAGGGCATCGAGAAGGACCTGGGGATGATCGAGAAGAAGATGTCCTCGAAGAACTTCCTCGAGCGTGCGCCGAAGGAGGTCATCGACGAGACCAACGCCCAGAAGCAGCAGCTCGTCGACGCCCGTGGTCGGCTGGAGGAGGCGCGCCGCCTCGCCGAAGAGCTCTGAGATGGCCCGGGTCGCCGACCTCCGCCTCGACGAGCTCACCTGGGCGCGCGCCACCGAGGCGCGGCGCGCGGAGTGGAAGCTGCTCGTGCTGGAGCTCCTGGAGGACGGCGACTTCGCCGACGAGGTCGCGGGGCGCCACCTGCTGGTGACGCCGACCTCCTCGTCGGTGCTCTTCGAGGCGCTCGACGAGGAGGGCATCGTCACGCACGCGGTCAGCCTCGACATCGCGCTGCTCGCGGAGTCCATCCGCGAGTACGACGACATCATCCGCCGGCTCGACAAGAGTGGGCAGCACCACGACACGTCGTGGTTCCAGGCCGTCGACATGGCGAAGAAGGTCGTGCACGACCGGGCGACGGGCATCCTCTCGCGCGCCATCGGGACGGTCGCCGCCGATCACGCCACGCTTCGCCGCCTCTTCTCGCTCCTGTTCTCGCTGCGGGTCGACACCTCGGCGAGCCGCCACGCGCACGGCCACGGCCGCTGACGCGGGGGCGGGGCGGGCGCGGCGCGGAATCGTTCGGATCCCTCACGACCCGCCGCGCGAGCGGCAGGCCTCGACGGCCAAAACTCGTTCGGATCCCTCACGACCGGCGACGCGAGGGGAAGGCCTCGACTCCGAAACTCGTTCGGATCCCCCGTCGATCTCGCGAGCCCTCACGCTGGTGAGACGGGTCGGGCAATCGTGAGGGATCCGAACGATTCGGCGACATCCGCGGCCCCCGCAGCGCGCTCATCGTGAGGGATCCGAACGATTCCCGGCCCCCCCGGCCCCCCCCCGCAGCGCGCTCATCGTGAGGGATCCGAACGATTCCAGGCGCCCGCGGGCCCCCCCGCAGCGCGCTCATCGTGAGGGATCCGAACGAGTTTCCGCGCGCGGCCCCCCCGCGGGTCAGGAGGGACGCTGGACGCTGCGCTGGGCCGCGAGACGGTCGTAGTGCCGGTAGCCGAGCGCATCCAGCGCGGTCCGCGGCGCGAGGCCGATGTCGACCAGCGTCTTGATGCTGTAGGTGCCCGCCAGGACCGGCGGCCGGTAGGCGGCGCGGGCCGCGTCGGTCTGGAACGGCTCCAGCGGGAAGAGCACGCGGCTCGCGTTGGCGTGGATGAAGTGCGCGGCCGAGTCACGCGTCCAGCCCGTGACCCCGGGGGCGGTGATGACGTGCGGCGTGGCGACCAGCACGCCGCCCGTCAGGATCTCGAGCTGCTGGCCGATCTGCGCGACGATGCATCCTTCCGGCGGACGCCCCCGCACCTGGATCCCCTCCGGATGCTCGGCGGTGCCGCGGGTGCGCAGGAAGAGGCCGCTCTTGTCGTCGGGCTTGGGCGACACGACGCCGGCGGGATTGACGAAGCGGCCGCCCGGCAGGAGCGTCAGCAGGTTGAAGTCGGTGTGCTCCTCGCCCCACAAGGTGCCGCGCGCGACCTGCGTCTCGTCGAGGCCGAGGTAGTGGAGGACGCGGGTGACGTGCGCGCCGTTCTCGCAGATGTCCGTGAACGTCGTGACCGGCAGCCCGAGCGCGTGGGCCGCCCCGCGCAGCAGCGCGAGCCCGGCCTCGTGCAGCGCCTTGCCGAGCTTCATGTACTCGGCGCGGAACACGCCCATGCCTTCGGGCCACACGTTGTCCGGGAAGAGCTCCGGGTACTGCGCGGCGAGTGCCGGGTCGGCCTCGTACGGCGCCATGAAGTAGCACTCCTTGAAGTCCGGCTGGCCGCCGCTGGCGACCGCCACCTCGGTGTTGGGAGGCGTCCAGCCGCGCTGGAACCAGAGGTCGGGCCGCGCAAGCTTCCGCTTCTCGGCCTCGGGCCGCTGCGTGATGGTGCGGAACTCGTCGTACACGCGGGCGAGCCCGTCGGCATCGACGCCGTGGTTCTTCACGTACGCGAGACCGTACGTGCCAAAGGCGGTGCGCAGGGCCTGGGAGGCCGCCTCGAGGCGGGCCGGATCGGAGGCGCGGAGGTCCGCGAGATCGACGGTGGGAATGGCAGTTTCCATCTGGGCACCGCTCTTAGCAGACGACGCGGTCCGTCGCTGCTCCGTCGGGTTAGACTGCGCGCATGAAGCTCGATAGGACCCTGCGCGCCGTGGTCACCGGCGGCGCTTCCGGACTCGGAGAGGCCACCGCTCGACTGCTCGCCGAGCACGGGGTGAAGGTCGCGGTCTTCGACGTGAACGCCGAGCGCGGCGAGGTCGTCGCCCGCGAGATCGGCGGCGTCTTCTGCCACGCCGACGTCACCTCCGACGACAGCATCGACGCCGCCTTCGCGAAGGCCCGCGCCGCCCACGGTCAGGAGCGCATCCTCGTCAACTGCGCCGGCGTCGGCAGCGCGGTGAAGACCGCGAGCCGCGACAAGGAGAGCGGCGCCATCAAGCACTTCCCGCTCGCGGCGTTCACCAAGGTCATCGAGATCAACCTGATCGGCACCTTCCGCTGCATCGCGAAGTCGGCGGCCGGCATGCTGTCCCTCGCGCCGCTCGAGGACGGCGGCGAGCGCGGCGCGATCGTCAACACCGCCTCGGCGGCGGCGGTCGACGGGCAGATCGGGCAGGTCGCGTACGCCGCCTCGAAGGCGGGCGTCGTGGGGCTCACGCTTCCCGTCGCCCGCGACCTCATGACGGAAGGCGTGCGCGTGAACACGATCCTCCCCGGCCTCTTCGACACCCCGCTCCTCAAGACGCTGCCCGAGAAGGTTCGCGACGCCCTTGCCGCCTCGGTCCCGTTCCCGAAGCGCCTCGGCCGGCCCGAGGAGTACGCAGCGCTCGCCATCGAGCTGATCCGGAACGGCTACCTGAACGGCGAGCACATCCGGCTCGACGGCGCGATCCGCATGGCTCCGCGCTGAGCCCGACGACCCACCCGACAAGAGAAGCACCATGACATCGTCCGTCCTCAACGTCCCGACCCCCGCCTACCGCGCCGACGAGGAGACCCGCATGTTCACCGAATCGGTGCGGCGGTTCCTCGAGGCGAACGTCACCGCCGCCAAGCAGGAGCAGTGGCGCCACGAGCACTGCATCGAGCGCGCGCTCTGGGAAAAGGCGGGCGAGGCCGGGCTCCTCGGGCTCGGCACGTCGGCAGAGCACGGCGGCGTCGGCGGCACGTTCCTGCACGAGGTGATCCTCATGGAGGAGATCTCGCGCATCGGCCTCGACGCGTGGGGCGTGCCGCTCCACAGCGGGATCGTGATGCCGTACATCGAGCACTACGGCACGGACGAGCAGAAGGCCCGCTGGCTCCCGAAGCTCACGACCGGCGAGCTGATCAGCGCCATCGCCATGACCGAGCCGGGCGCCGGCTCCGACCTCCAGGGCGTGAAGACGACCGCGGTGCGCGACGGCGACGAGTACGTCGTCAACGGCTCGAAGACCTTCATCACGAACGGCCAGACCGCGAACCTCGTCATCGTCGTCGCGAAGACGAACCCGAGCCTCGGCGCCAAGGGCACCTCGCTCGTCGTGGTCGAGACCGACGGCTGCAAGGGCTTCGAGCGCGGACGGAACCTCGACAAGCTGGGGCTCGAAGCGGCCGACACGTCCGAGCTGTTCTTCAACGACGTACGCATCCCGGCCGCGAACCTCCTCGGCGGCGCGGAGGGCCGAGGCTTCGTCCAGCTCATGGAGAAGCTCCCGCAGGAGCGGCTCATCATCGCCGTCCAGGCCATGGCGATGATCGAGCGCGCCCTCGCCGAGACGATCGCCTACGTGAAGGAGCGGAAGGCGTTCGGCAAGGCGCTCCTCGAGAACCAGACGGTCCAGTTCAAGCTCGCCGAGCTGAAGACGCAGGCCACCGTCGCGAAGGTCTTCGTCGACCACTGCGTGGGCCTCCACCTCGAGGGCAAGCTCGACGCGTCGACCGCCTCGATGGCGAAGTACTGGGTGTCCGACCTCCAGGGCGAGATCGTCGACCAGTGCCTCCAGCTCTTCGGAGGCTACGGCTTCATGAACGAGTACCCGATCGCTCGCATGTTCAAGGACGCGCGCGTCTCGCGCATCTACGGCGGCGCGAACGAGATCATGAAGATGCTGATCGCGCGGACGCTCTGAGGTAGCCCTCGTCGTCGGCGGTGACCGCGCCTTCCTTCAGGAGGCGCCCGACCGCCCGCTTGAAGGCCTTCTTGCTGAGGCCGAAGGCGTCCTGGATCTCCTCGGGAGACGAGCGGTCACCGACCCGTGGGGGACTTTCAGCGCGCAGCGCCTCGAGGATGCGCTGCGCGTCGCCGGCGAGCTCCTCGTGGGCGTGGCCGCGCAGCGACAGCTCGATCTTGCCGTCGGCGAGCACGTTGGCGATCCGGAACCGCGCCGCGTCGCCGCGCGCGAGCGAGTGCGGCTCGCTCTTCGGCAGCAGCCCGACGAACCGGCGCTCGACGATGACGAAGAGCCCGATCGTCGGCTCGTTGCGCCACGCCTCGCCCTCGACCCACTCGTCGCGCGACCAGCGCGTCGTCGGGTCGTGCGCGGCCGAAAGGATCTCGCTGACGCGCATCGTCCCGGCGAGGCGACCCGTGTCGTCGACGTAGAGCCCGATCGCGTACTTCTCGCCGGGCCGCAGATCGGTGGTCTGCTCCTTGAACGGAACGAGCAGCTCCTTGCCGAGGCCCCAGTCGACGAACGCCCCGATCGGCGTGTTCTCGGTGACGCGCAGGAAGGCGACCTCGCCGAGCACCACCTTCACGTCCTTGACGGTCGCGACGAGGCGGCCCTCCGAGTCGCGGTACACGAAGACCTCGATCTCGTCGCCCTCGGCCGCGCCTTCCGGGATCTCGCCGCCCGGCAGCAGGATGGCCTCGCGCTCGTCCATGTCGGGCGCGGCGACGTACGCCCCCGGCTGCGTGATGCGTTTGATGACGAGCGTCGTGTAGCGGCCGAGCAGGTCGTCGGGGGACATCGGGCGCAGGATACTCCGCGCCGCCGCTCTGGACGGGCTGTGTCGCTGGGGTGGATATGCTAAAGCGGGCCTCCCCGGGGGCGTTCACCCCCTTCTTACGAAGGCGTACGCACGCATGAGCGAGATGAAGCCCAACGGTGACCCGGAGCCGGTGATCCCGGACGAGAAGCCCGTCCCGACGACGGCGGAGCCCGAGCTGGCCGCGGCTCCCGCGCCCGAGCCTGTGCCCGAGCCCACCGAGCCCGACGTCATCCCGCGCGGCAATCCGCTCCGCCTCCGCGCCCTCCTCACCATCGCGGCCGGCGGGATCCCCGCCTTCCTGCTGATGGCGAAGAACAGCCAGAACACCTGGGGCGTGCCGCTCGGCCTCCTGTTCGTCCTCGTCGCCACGTGGGGGATCATGGATCTCCTCGGCACGTTCGACGACGCCGACGACAAGGTCGTGGGCACGACCGAGCTCGGCGT
The DNA here is from genome assembly GCA_028287035.1 of Labilithrix sp. The sequence goes on from JAQBQL010000186.1 coordinate 82,730, forward strand.
GCTCGCGCGTCCGCTCGCCGTCATGGTGGTCGTGTTCGGCCTGTTCTGCGGCTCGATCTCGCTCGCCCAGTCCGCCGCCCTGCCGTGGTGGTTCGGATCGATCGCGGTCACCGGCACGTTCCTCGGCCTCGTCGCCGCCGTGTTCGCCTTCGGCCGAACGCTCGGCCCCTGGAAGCACGACGAGCTCGGCCTCGACCGCGGGCTCCTCCACCGGCACGGCTTCTGGGTGCTCGCGGTCGGCGCGCTCCTCTACTTCCCGGCGATGGGCCTGCAGTCACTGTGGGATCCCTGGGAGACGCACTACGGCGAGGTGGCCCGCGAGATCGTGTCGCGCGACGACTGGATCTCGCTCTGGTGGGCGCAGGACGGCTGGTTCTTCTCGAAGCCGATCCTGAACTTCTGGATCCAGTCGCTCGCGATGGCGTCGCTCGGCACGCACGTCCACCCCGACATGATGCTGACCGGCGCGAACGGCGCGTGGACGGCCCATCCCGAGTGGGTGGTGCGCACGCCCAACGTGCTGATGACGCTGGTCGCGATGTACCTCCTCTACAAGGGCGTCGCGAAGGTGTTCGGACGCCGCGCCGGCCTCTTCGGCGCCATCGTCCTCGCCACACTGCCGGACTGGTTCTTCCTCGCGCACCAGACGATGACCGACATGCCGTTCGTCGCGGCGATGACCGGCGCGATGGGACTCCTGCTGAACGGCCTCAACACGCACGAGGACGAGCTCGTCCGCACCTACGAGATCCGCGCGTTCGGCCGCTCGTTCCGCGTGTCCCTCTGGCACGTCGTCTTCGGGGCGGTGATCCTCTGCGCCCTCCCGCAGATCCTCTACCTCATGTCCCGCAACCTGGAGCTCGTGGTCTGGGGCGACGGCCCCAAGGGCTTCCGCGTCCACTGGGACGAGTTCCGGAGCGGCTCGGCCGGCAACTGCGGGCTGCCCGGCAACGAGGCGTGCGTCATGCATTCGCCGGCGTCCGTCCCGAAGTCGACGGGCGCGAACCCGGTCGGCCTCGGCGCCTCGCTCGTGCGCTACTTCGCGGGCTTCGAGCCGTCCCTCCAGGGCATCGCGTGGGGCGGCGTCCTCGCCGGCCTCCTCTACGTGAACTGGGGCGAGCGCCGCACCCGCCGCATCCTCTACGTGAGCGCCTGGCTCTGCGCGGCGATCGCCACCATGGCGAAGGGCCCGGCCGGCTTCGGTCTCCCGATGATCTGCGCCTTCGCATACGTCGCCACGAAGCGCCGCTGGAGCGAGCTGCTCCGCCTCGAGCTGCTCTCGGGCGTGCTCGTCATCCTCGCGGTGGCGATCCCCTGGTACGTCGCGATGTACGTGCGGCACGGCTCGCCGTTCACCGACCGCATCATCTTCCACGACATGTTCAACCGCGCCTTTTCGCACGTGCACGACACGAACGAGGGCGACGACACCGGCATCCGCTTCTACCTCTGGCAGCTCGGCTATGCGCTCTTCCCGTGGACGGGCCTCGTGCCGCTCGGCCTCATCTGGGGCTTCCGGCGTTCCGACTCCGCCATCTCGCGGCTCTGGACGTCCGCGATGCGAAAGTCCGCCGCCGCCACCGGCGCAAACATCAACTCAGGGGAGCCGAACATCAACTCAGGAGAGGGCACGGCCGTCGGCGACGCGGCGGTCATGCTCGTCATGTGGTTCCTGTTCGCGTTCTTCCTGTTCACGTTCATGGGCACGAAATTCCACCACTATATCTTCCCGGCCGTGCCCCCCGCCGCGATGCTGGTCGGTGTGGTGCTCGACGACGTGCTTGGTGAGCGGCCGCTGGTGAAGCGCGGGCTGATGCCCGTCTATGCGGTCGGGTTGGGCCTCGGCGCGGCGATTGCTACGTACGGCGCGTCGCGGGCGTGGCCGGGATCCGTGTTCGGGGCGGCACCGGGCGCTGGCGCTGAGGGACACTTCGGCCTCGCCGTCATCATTGGCTTCGTCGGACTCGCGGTGACCGCGCTCGTGGCCTTCGCGCTGCGCAGCCCGCAGGACGGCAAGGACGTCCCCGGCCGCCGCCTTTCAGCGACTCCCGACGTGTCGCCGTATCGCGGCGGCGTGAAGGTGGAGGGCGAGACCGTCGAGGAATCGCGACGCCGTTCGCACGAGCAGCTCATGGTGGCGGGAGCAGCGCTTCTCGGCGCGTTCGTTCTCGTGCTCGTGGGGCGCGACCTCGTCATCAAGCCGGAGGGAGCCGATCAGCCGGGCGCGATCCGGCTCCTGCAGCTCTTCACGTACAACTATCGGCGGGCGTGGCCCGACGCGCTCGATTTCGCCGGCGTCCTCGGTGGCTTCACGGTGGTCGGAGCGATCCTCTCGATCGGCATCGGCATCCGCGCGACGCGACGCCATGCGGTCGCGGCCTTCTGCGCGTTTGCGCTCGTCTGGGCGGTGTGGGGCCTCGACGTCTACATGGTGAAGACGTCACCGCACTGGGGCCAGCACGAAGTCATCGAGGCCTATTACAAGGACCGCAAGGGCCCCGAAGAGCAGCTCGTCGCGTACCAGATGAACTGGAAGGGCGAGAACTTCTACACCGGCAACCACGTACCGGCGTTCGTGTCCTCGGGCGCAACGTTCCAGAGCTGGTTGAAGACCCAGAAGGAACAGAAGGG
>JAQBQL010000187.1 GCA_028287035.1 Labilithrix sp.
GGCTTGGCCGCCGCGACCGGCGCCGCCGCAACCACCGCCGGCGGAGCCGCCGGGAGCGTTCCGAGCGCGATCGTCTTGTCCTTCCCGAAGATGCCGAAGTCGTGGACCTTCATCGAGGCGGTCGTCACGCCCGCCGGCACCTCGAAGATCTCGGTGAACTCCTTCGACATCGCCGGGTTGATCTTGTCGAGGACGACACCGTCGGTGCCCTTCGGACGGTACGCGTACGCGCTGTCCACGGTGCCGAACTCGCGGGCGGTGCCGTCGACGAGCTTCGGCGAGTCCCCCATCAGGCCTTCCTTCTTGCCCTTGTTCGCGACCTTGAAGTGAACCTGGATGTACGTGCCGGAGGTGACGAGATCCTTCCTGAAGCCGTCGCTCGCCTTCATGGTCGTGCCGCGGTTCACGACGTCGAGCACCGTCCACTCCGCATCACCAACGGCGACGGGCGTACCGATCGTCGCCGACGTCGTCGACGTGATCGACGACTTGTCGTCGGCCGCCGCCCCGTCCTTCTTCGGTGACGCGCTCCCGAGCGCCAGCGCGCCGAACAGCGGCAGCACCGCGAGACGAAGGAGGTTCTTGTTGGCGAGGATCGTCCGAGCGCGGGCTGCGAGCTTCATGCAGCAGCGTACGGTGTACGAGGACGTTCCTTCCTCGCCGCCGGCGATTCTGCGGTCCTCAGGACACCCGCGCGGAGCGCCGCGAGCTCGGCACGCTGACGGGCCCGGAGAGCCGCTGCGGCGCGATCGGGAGCAGGATCCGGAACGACGTCCCGCCGCCTTCGCGCGAATCGCACGAGATCGTGCCCCCGTGCGCCTCCACGATCTGCCGCGTGATGGCGAGCCCGAGCCCGGTGCCCTCCCCCTTGGTCGAGAAGAAGGGATCGAAGATGCGCGAGCGCACGTCGTCGGGGATGCCGGCCCCGCGGTCGTCGACGCCGACCACGACGCTCATGCCGTCACCCCTGACCGACACGTCGATGCGGCCACCGTCCGGCATCGCCTCCCGCGCATTCCGCAGCACGTTGAGGAGCGCCTGGCGGATCTGTCCCTCGTCGAACAGCGCCGGCGGCACGTTGTCGTCGATGGCCAGCGAGAGCTCGAGCCCCGCCCGCTCGATCTCGGGCGCCGCGAACTTCGCGATGTCGCGCACGGTGGTCGCCAGGTCGTCGGCCTCCATGCGGGGTTGGGGTAGCCGCGCGACCCGCAGGTACTCCTCGGAAAGGTTCTCGAGGCGCTGCACCTCACGCGTGATCGAGCCGAGCAACGTCTTGGCCTCGCCGCTCACCTGACCCTCGGCGAGCTCCTCCTCGAGCAGCTCGATGTTGAGCCCGATCGAGGACAGCGGATTGCGGATCTCGTGCGTCACGTGCGCCGCCATCTTGCCGATCGCGGCGAGACGCTCGTTGGCGACGGCGCGGCTCTGCGCGCGCCCCACCGCCGCGACCATGCGCTCGAAGGCGCCGGCGAGCTGGCCGATCTCGTCGTCGGTCTCGGCGATCGGCTCGGGGGTCAGGTCGCCGCGCGCCACCGCGCGCGCCCGCTCTGTCACGTGCTCGAGCGGCCGCAGCAGCCGGCGCGTGTACGTCGACACCCCGATCCCGACCGCCAGCGTCAGCGCCGCCAGGAGCACGAGCTGCAGGATCGCGCGCCGCTCCCGCGCTCGCGCGTCGCCGGCGAGCTTCGTCATCCCGGCCTCGACGTGATCGCCGAGCGTCTTCAGCCGCCGCACCCCGTCGTGCTCGACCGCCCCGAGCTCCACGAGCTCGCGGTTCACCGCGTCGCGATCGCCGGTGTCGAAGGCCGCGAACAGGCGGTCGATCGCCGCCCGGTCGCCCCCGAAGCCCGCCTGGGCCGCGTCGAGCTCACCGGTCAGCGCGAGCGCCCCCTGCCGCGTGTCCTCGCTGCCGATCTCGCGCAGGTGCTGCATGGCGGCGCGGGTCTCGTCGAGGCGGGCGCGGCGGATCCCGCTCAACGTCTCGAGCAGGATGCGCATCGACAGCGGGTTCTTCTCGTCCGGGATGCCGTCGACGAGCGACGCCAGCGTCGACTGCACGGAGCGCAGCTGCCCGAGCCGCAGCGCCACCGGCACGTACCCGGTGGCGAGCTCCTCGCTGTCCTCGGCGGTGCGCTTCTGCGCGAGCACGGACACGCCGGCGGTCACCGCGAACGCGAGCAGGGTCACGGCGAACGACGCGAGGATGCGCGTGGCGACGGTGCGCCGCGGCGGTAGCCCGGGAGGGATCGAGGCCCGCGGGCTCATCGCCTAGTCGCGCGCGACGCCGAGCGCCCGGGCCACCACGGTGACGAGGTCGACCGCGCGGGCGCCCTGCTTCCGGAAGGACTGGAGGCTCGAGGCGCACGCGGTCACGACCGTGCCGCCGCCCTGCGCGTCGTGCTCGGAGATCCGCTGCGCGGCGATGGTCCGCGACACCTCGGGCATCGTCACCGGCAGGAGCCCACCGGCGCCGGAGCACCGCGCGTCCTCGCGACGACGCTCGAACTCGTCCGGCGCACGCCCCAGCGCCCGCGACAGCACCGCCCGGGGCGCCTCGTACACGCCGAGGCCTCGGCCGAGCTGACAGGGATCGTGGTAGCGCACCGGCCCGTCGTCGAGGCCGGCGACCTTCGTGAGCTGGCCGAGCCGGCGCCCGGCGAGCTCGGCGAAGTGCTCCACGTGCCGCTCGGCGAAGCCTGTATGATGCACGCGAATCGTCGACGCGCATCCGGCATCGACGACGACCACTCGCTCCTTCCCGTCCAGCGCGCGCGCCAGGCGCTCGCCCTGGGCCACGAAGCGCTTCTTGTCGCCGGCATGCAGCAGGGGCGCTCCGCAGCACGCGCTCACCACCGACACCTTCTCGCCGACCAGCGCCGCGGTCGCGCGCACCGCGTCGCGGGCCTCCGCCGGCGCCGTCCGCGCGTACGCGCAGCCGAGGAGCACCGCCGCGCGGGACGCGTCGTCCACCTCGGGCAGCGCCGCGAGCTCACGCGCGTTCTTCCCGAGCACGGCGCTCTTCTCCTCGAACTCGGCGAGCACGCGCATCGCGGGCTCCGGAGCGACGCCGGCTTCGACCAGCGCGCTACGTGCCTCGAACAGCGTCCCCGTCACGTCGTTGCGGTGGTCGCAGTGCTCGGCGCAACCGAAGCAGCCGGTGCAGGCCCACGGCGGCGCCGCGTACGACGGCGCGAGCTCGACGCTCTCGTTGGCGACGAAGTACGCCATGCTCATCTTGCCCCAGGGCGTCAGCGTCTCGCGCGGCTCGGCGTTCGACACCGGGCACGCCGAGCGGCACAGCTTGGGGCAGAACACGCAGCGCTCCAGCGTGCTTCGGAGCGGCTCCAGCGTGGGGAGCCGGCGGAGCGGCCGCTCGTCGGGGCGGGACATGCCGCCCAGTATGGCACGTCCCGCGAGGGCGGCCTGTCAGCGGATGCTCACGGCCGCGGCCGTCGCGGGCTGCGTCGGTTGCATCGCGGTCGGCAGGTGCCGCCAGCGGTTCGGCTCGACGCGGTAGAGCACGACGTCGACGCGGCCCGCCGCCGAGGTCGTCACGCGGAAGTGGGTCGCGCCCCATTCGGCCGCGAGCAGCGCGAGCACCGAGGACCGCGGGCGCGCTCCGCCACGCACGTCGACCTCGCCGATGTACGCGGCATCGGCCATCTCGACGATGCGCGCGTCACGCTCGGTGAGGAGCTCGACGGCGAACGGGGTCGCCAGCCACATCCGCTCGCCGGCGACGGTCGGTCGAAACGAGAGCGACGTGGGCTCCTCGGGCGGGGGTGCCGCCGGGCGTCCACACGCCGCGAGCGCAACGCACGTCATCGCCAGCACCGCCAATCGTCGCAGGTCGTTCATCGGGCCTCCCTCCGAGGTGGAGAACGACCGCGCGAAGGCCCCGGTTAAGGGTGCGCTGCGTGGTGCGCGATGGGCTCAGCGATACGTGAAGCGCAGGTCGTGGTCGCAGATGCGGAAGACGTCGCCTTCGGCGATCTGCTTCCGGGCGATGCGCTGGCCGTTGTACTCGACGCCGTTGGTCGAGCCCATGTCGACCATGAAGTAGACGCCGTTCTGGTACTCGACCATCGCGTGCTGGCGGGACACGTTCGGGTCCTTCAGCGTCAGGTCGCTCGACTGCTTGCCGCGGCCGATGACGAAGCGGTCCTTGGAGACGCCGACCTTGTCGCCCTGGTAGATGATCGCGAGCGTCGCCGGCGACTGCGAGAGGCCGCCGTTGTAGCCGCCGCCACTACCCATGCCCGGCGGCATCGTGTTGCCGGTGCGCGCCGGGATCGGCGGCGGCGCGCTACGGGGCGCGTTCGGCGGGTTCGAGCGACCGCTGCCCGTGGGCATCCCGCCGCCGCCGACGCGCGGAGGGGGCTGCATGCCGAGGCCGCTCGGGCCGACGCCTGCGCCGCGCGGGGGAGGGGGCGGAGCGGGGAGACCGCCGCCACGGGCGGGCGGCGGCGGCAGACCCTGACCGCCGCGCATGGAGGGGGCCGGAGCGCCGCCTCGCATCGAGTTCGGCGGCGGGGGAGGGGGCGGCGCGCTCGGATAGCGCGGCTCGCGACCCTCGCGCGGGTCACGCGGCTCCTGCACCGAGTCGTGGCGGCCGGCGCCCCCCGCGTTCGGGTACGGCGTGCGCCCGCCGTAGCTGCGCTGCCGCGCGTACTGCTTCATCGCCTCGTTGATGAGGTAGTCGACGCTGCATTCGAGCTCGCGCGCCATCTGCTCGAACGTGTCCCAGAGCATGTCGCGGCACTGGAAGGTGCGGGGGCTCTTCTTGTTCGGGTCCGAGCTCATGTTCGCTTCTGGCTGCCTTACTTTTCCATCGACGGGACGAGACAAAGCTTCACGAAGTCGCCGACGGTCTTCAGCTCGTGAGGCTCGGTCTCCTTGGGGCTGCCGGCCTTCGGCACGTCACAGGACCACGAGCACTCGTCTTCCTTCTCGCACTTCGGCAGCGGCGCCGCGTCGTTCTCGAAGGGCTGCACGACGCCCTTGTCGGCCTTCTTGCCCTCCCAGAAGTACCCGAGGGCGGTGAGACGCGCGCCGAGGTCCTTGCTGGTGAGGAACGGGATGATGACGTCGCGCGTCTTCGGCTCGCCGGGCCCGCCCTCGAGCTTGCGCATGTCGGCGCCGTACGAGAGGGGCTCGGTCATGCCCATCTTCTGCGCGGGGGTCTTCGGCAGCCGGGCGAGGAAGTCCGGGATCTGCTTGGTCGACGAGAACGTCTTCAGGACCGTCTCGCCCGCGACCCAGCGCGTCTTCCACTTCTTCGGCTCGAACAGCGTGTAGAGCTTCGGGACGATCTGCTCCTTCGGGAACTCGCCGAGGCGCTGGAAGGCGACGTCGCGCACCGCGTCCGGGTTGTCCTCGTTCTTCGCGATCGCGAAGATGCGCTCGAGGTCCTGCGGGTTGTTCTTGTCGACGCGCCCCTCGAGGGCGGCGAGGGCGAGCTTGCGGCGCTCGGCCGGCTTGTCCTTGTCCGCCGCGTACACGAAGAGGTAGTCGGTCGAGGCGCGACCGCCGACCTTCTTCATGGCGGGGAACACCTCCTCGGTGAGGCGGCGCTCCTGGATCTTGTCGACCTGACCGGCGACCTGGTTGTCGTCGGCCTTGATGTTGTTCCGGGCGTTCGACTCCTTGACCACCTTGGTCTGGGCGTCGAGCCACTCCTTCGTCTGGTACTTCGTCGCGAGCGCGGCGAGCGCCTCGGAGGCCTTCTGCTTCGTCGCGTCGTCGCCGACGTCGTTCACGAGGCCGGCGACGCGGTCGATGCGCCCGGTGTTCTCGTTGATCAGCGCGGGAAGCGACTTCACGCTCTCCGGGCCGAGGTAACGCATCATCTGCTCGAGGCCGAACTGCTGCGCGCCGTTCTCGATGCGGTCCTCGAAGCCGGTCGAGGCCCAGCGGGTCAGCGCCGCCTTGAGATCGGCGCGCGTCTTGTCGTTCGACACGAGCGGCGGCTCGTGGGTGAGCATCGCGAACGTCGCGTCCTTGAAGGGTATCGTCGGGTCGACGGCGGCGCGGCCATCGGGACCGCGGGCGGGCGGCGGCGGCTCGAGCTCCTTCACGAGGAGCGGGGCCATGCGGTCGACGATCTGCCGGCGGGGCTCCTCACCCAGCTGGTTGAGGGCGCCGTCACGGGGCTCACCCTCCTCGTCCTTGTACTTGTCGACGAGGAACGCGATGCCCTGACGCGTACCGCCGCGCGGCGGCATCCGGATGAGCGACATCGCCGCGTCGGTCCGGAGCTCCCACGCGTACTTGTCGTGGGTGACCACGGCGACGAGCTTGTAGGGGCCGCGCTGCGTCGACTCCCAGCGCTTCACGTCGGTGTCTGCGACCCGGCAACCGGGGGTGACCGTTGCCATCGAGCCCAGCACGAGGGCCGCGCCGATCACCTGCCCGAGCACCTGCAGTGTCACCGCCCGTCTCGTGTTTCCCCGCATATCGTGGTGCCTCGCGCCCCTCATTCCACGGCTTCACGGACAGCCCCCGGTGGCCGGGCGCCGCCTTCCTGTTCTCCGAACTGTAAGCTGACGCCCCGGCGATACCCAAGGATTATTCAGCCCGTGCAATCGGCTGACAGGGAGTTGACCGCCACCCCCCGGGTAACCTAGCGTCGATGTAGGTCAACGTAGGTATGGCGATCCTCAGCCTCTTCTCAGGTGGACGACCGCGGACTTCCGTGGAACCGGCCGCTCTCTCCAACCCGAACGCGAACACGCGCTCCGAGCCGGTGTTCGCGCCGCGGCGAACGCTCGGCTCGAGCGGAGTGCTCGGGGCCCCGGCGCCCGTCAACACGCGCCTTCCGAGCGTGCTCGGCGCGCAGCCGCACACCTTCGCCCGAGGTCGGGAGGTCGCGGCGCTCCTCCTCTGGACGTTCGCGGTGTTCCTCGCGCTCGCCCTCGCGTCCTACGCGGGCGATCCCGCAGGCACCCTGACGCCCGACGGCGTGCTCGTCGTGAACGGCGACAACTGGGTGGGCCCGGTGGGCGCGAGCGTCGCGCGGTCGTTCGTCCTCCTCGTCGGCATCGCCGCCTGGGTGGTGCCCCTCGAGGCGCTCCTCCTCGGCATCCCGTACGTGCGCGGCCGCAAGACCAACGCGACGCCGGCTCGTCTCGCGGGCGACATCCTCATGGTCGTCATCGCCGCCGCGCTCCTCCAGGTCGGCGGTCCGGGCAAGCTCGCGTTCGGTCACCACCCCGCGGGCGGCATGATCGGCGAGCTGTTCGGAGAGCTCGCGCGCTCGCTCTTCTCGACCATCGGCTCGTTCCTCGTCGGCTTCGCGCTGCTCGGCCTCATCCTGATCGGCCGCGCGACGTTCTCCTTCATCGCGCTGCTCCGCTGGATCGCGCGCTTCGGGACCACCGCCGCGCAGAGCACCGCGGGCGCGGGGCGCAGCGTCGCCGGCGCGTGGGCGAAGGCGCGCGAGCTCGAACGCGAGAACGAGGCGCAGCGCCGGCGCGAGGCCGAGCCCCACATCACCGCCGCGCCGAGCGGCGACGCCACCATCCTCGTCCCCGACCTCGATCCCGAGGACGAGGAGCCGATCCGCGACAGCGAGCCCCCCGTCGCGTTCCCCGCGGCCGAGGCCTCCCACGGCTCGGCGCCGCGCGTGCGCATCGTCACCGAGCCCTTTCCCGAGGAGAGCCCGCTCGTGGTCGTCGAGCCCCCCGGCACCAGCAAGGCACGTCGCCGCAAGCCCGACGAAGAGGCGATCGCCAGGGCCGAGGCCCCGCGCGCCGAAGCCAAGACGGGCTTCGCGAGCGCCGCCAAGGCGAACGCCAAGGCGAAGGCGCGCGCCGAGGCCGACGCGAAGGCTGCGAAGGCCGCCCTCGCGGCGGCGAAGGTCGCGGCGCTGACGAAGGCGAAGTCGGACGCGGAGCTCGAGGCCGAGTCGGTCGCGAAGGCGGTCGCCGGCGAGGAGCCCGAGGACGACGAGGAGCGCGATCTGCCGGAAGGCGCCGCGGAGGAGCCCGAGGACGAAGCCGAGGCCGAGCACGACGAGGAGGAGGAGGACGACGCCTCGCCGCCGCCCGCGCCCGTCGCCAAGCTCGCGACCCGCAAGCCGGGCGTCGCGGGCATCACGATCGTCGACACGTCGGCCGCCCTCGAGAAGGACGAGCCCACCAACGCCGACCTCAAGGAGATCAAGAAGCAGGTCGCGGTCGCTGCCCGCAAGGGCCCGAGCTTCACGCTGCCTTCCCTCGAGATGCTCACGCCCGGCAAGGTCGAGGTGGGCCCGCTCTTCGACGAGGAGAAGCTCCGCAAGAACGCCGAGCTCCTCGTGAAGACGCTCGCCGACTACAAGATCACCTGCAAGGTGGAGGAGATCCTCCCCGGCCCGGTCGTCACGACGTACGAGGTCTCGCCGGTCGCTGGCACCAAGGTGAGCAAGGTCGCGGCGCTCGCCGACGATCTCGCGCTCGCGCTCGCGAAGAAGGTGCGCATCGTCGCCCCGATTCCCGGAAAGAACCGCATCGGGTTCGAGCTGCCCAACGAGAAGCGCCTGCCCGTCATCTTCCGCGACCTCGTGGAGGACCGCCGGTTCCAGACGCTCGACGTGCCGCTCCCGGTCGTGCTCGGTCGCGACATCGTCGGCAATCCCGTCTACGCCGACCTCGCGAGCATGCCGCACGCGATCGTCGCCGGCGCGACGGGCGCCGGTAAATCGGTCGGCCTCAACGTGATGCTCACGTCGCTCCTCTACCGGCGGACGCCGGACGAGCTGCGCATGCTGATGATCGACCCCAAGGTCGTCGAGCTCGCGCCGTTCGACCGCATCCCGCACATGCTGCTGCCGGTCGTCACCGACATGAAGCAGGCCGCGACCGCCCTCAAGTGGGCAGTCGACGAGATGGAGCGCCGCTACCAGCTCTTCGCCGACGCCGGCACGAAGAACATCGGCACGTACAACGCCTGGGTGAAGCGCGTCATCGCCGGCGAGGTGAAGAACCCGCTCGGCAAGGCGATCGTCGGGCGCGACCACAACAACCTCCAGGAAGTGCTCTCGGTGCGCTTCGACGATCCCGAGGGCGTGCAGCAGATGCCCGAGCGGATGCCCATGATCGTGATCGTCGTCGACGAGTTCGCCGACCTCATGATGCAGCAGGGCAAGGAGGTCGAGGTCTGCGTGGCGCGGCTCGCCCAGAAGGCGCGCGCCGCCGGCATGCACGTCATCCTCGCGACGCAGCGTCCGTCGGTCGACGTCATCACGGGCATGATCAAGGCGAACTTCCCGACGCGCATCGCCTACCGCGTCGCGCAGAAGGTCGACTCGCGCACCATCCTCGACGAGCAGGGCGCCGAGCACCTGCTCGGCAAGGGCGACATGCTCATCAAGCTGAATGGCACGAACGAGACGCGCCGCGTCCAGTGCCCGTGGATCAGCGAGGAGGAGGTGCAGGCCGTGACCGATTACCTCCGCACGCAGGGCGAGCCCGTCTACGACGAGAACATCCTGAAGCCGCGCGACGACGACGCCCCCGCCGACGAGGACGACGCCGAGACCGACGCCATGTACGACGACGCGGTGCGCATCGTGGCCGAGACGCGGCGCTGCTCGACGAGCTGGCTGCAGCGCAAGCTCGGGCTCGGCTACAACCGCGCCGCCCGCATCGTCGAGACGATGGAACGGCGCGGCCTGGTCGGGCCGGCCAACGGCGCGAAGGACCGCGAGGTCCTCATCGACGCGATGTGAACGCGGTCGGTACGCCTGTTGCGTGAAGGACCTGCATGACCGTTCGCTCCTCGCTTTTCTCGATGGATCGTGGCTCGCTCCTCCTCGGATCGTCACGCACCCGTGACGTCGCGGTCAGGGTCGCCCGCGCCGCCGGGCTGCTCCTCGCCGCGTGCACCGCCTTCGACGTGAGCCCGGCGGCCGCGTGCGGCGGCGCCTTCTTTCCCGACGTCGAGCAGACCGTCGCGGTGAGCGGGCACCAGATGGCCATCTCGATCTCGCGGACCCAGACGGTCGTGTGGGACCGCCTCGAGGTGCAGGGCAATCCCTCCGAGCTCGCGTGGGTCATCCCGGTCCACGAGGGGGCGAAGCTCGAGCTGTCGAGCGAGGCGTGGTTCACGTCGCTCGCCAACGTGACCGCGCCCACCGTCTCGGCGTACGAGGACTCCGGGAGCAGCGGCGGGTGCGCGTGCGGCAGCGCCGACACCGGCGCGGCGCTCGGCTCCGCCGCGGGCGAGCGCGGGACCCAGGTCATCGAGCGGAAGGACATCGGCCCCTACGACGTGGCGCGGCTCCGCGCGACCGAGCCGGGCGCCGTCCGCACGTGGCTGGTCGCGAATGGCTTCGCCATCCCGGCGGAGGTCGGACCGGTGCTCGACGAGTACACGACCGAAGGCTTCGACTTCATCGCGCTGCGCGTGCGGCCCGGCGCGACCGCCGCGGGCCTGCAACCGCTCCGCCTGACCACGCCCGGCACCGACGCGACCCTGCCGCTTCGCATGTCCCGCGCCGGCGTGAAGTCGGAAGCCGCGCTCACCCTCTACGTGCTCGGCGAGGGCCGTTACCGCGTGCAGGGCTTCGAGGAGCTGGAGGTCGACCGGAACCGGCTCACGTTCGACGTCCGGACCCAGACCTCGAACTACGAGGCGGTCGTGGCCGCGCAGCTGGCGGGCGATGACGGGCGCCGGTTCGTGGTCGAGCACGCGGCCGACGACTACCGCGAGCTCCGCCAGGCCATCGCGTATGCGGAGGGCGCATGCGCCTCCGGCAACGGTCCGGTGCTCGGCGGCAACGACGACGCCGATGCGGGCGACGCCGGCGCGGAAGCGGGCGCCGACGCCGGGGCTCCCGACCCCTCCGCGCCGCTCACCGTGGCGACGTGCGCCTCGGCCGACCTCGCCGCGACGGGCTCGGGCGCCTCGAACGTCCTGTGGGTGACGCGCCTCCGCGCGCGCCTCCCGACGAGCGTCTTCGACCGTGATCTGCGGCTGGAGGCGAGCCCGACGCAGACCTCCGTCAGCGGCTCGTACCTGATCGCGGCGCGAGGCGGCGGCGCGATGGTCGCTCCCGCGCGGCCCTCGTCGGGCGGATCCCTCGTGCTGTTCGGCGCGACGGTCGCCGGCCTCTCGGTGCTTCTCCGGCGGCGCCGCTCCGTGAGCTGATTCGTCGCACGCGGCTGCGGAGGAGCTTCCTGGCGAGCCGTGGTAGAACCGCCGGCGCCATGAAGTCCGTCTGGAACCGCAAGCCCATCGCCGATCTCCAGGCCGAGGCCGAGGAAGGCGAGAAGGCCGGCCTCAAGCGCACGCTCGGCGCGTCGTCCCTCGTCGCGCTCGGCGTCGGCGCCATCATCGGCGCCGGCCTCTTCGTGCGGACCGCCGCGGCCGCCGCCCAGAGCGCCGGTCCGTCGGTGACGTTCGGCTTCATCATCGCCGCGGTCGGCTGCGCGTTCGCCGGCCTCTGCTACGCGGAGCTCGCGGCGATGCTGCCCATCGCGGGCAGCGCGTACACCTACTCGTACGCGACGATGGGCGAGCTCGTCGCCTGGATCATCGGCTGGGACCTCACGCTCGAGTACGCGCTCGGCGCCGCGACCGTCGCGATCGCGTGGAGCGAGTACCTGAACAAGCTCCTCGAGATGTTCGGCGTCTCGGTGCCGTACGCCTACTGCCACTCGCCCTTCCAGGTCGACGCCGCGACCCACGCCCACGGCATCATCAACCTGCCCGCGCTCGGCATCCTCGTCGTCCTCACGTTGCTCCTCGTCCGGGGCATCCACGAGTCCGCGGTGGTCAACACCGGGATCGTCGTCGTGAAGCTCGTCATCGTCGTCCTCATCATCGGCTTCGGCTGGTCGCACATCCGGCCGGAGAACCACACGCCGTACATCCCGCCGCCGAGCGAGTACGTCGACAAGGAGGGCGTCACCCACGCGTTCGGCGGGTGGCGCGGCATCCTCGGCGCCGCCGGCACCGTGTTCTTCGCGTTCATCGGCTTCGATGCCGTCTCCACCGCCGCGCAGGAGGCGAAGAACCCGAAGCGCGACATGCCCATCGGGATCCTCGGCTCGCTCGTCGTGTGCACCGTGCTCTACGTGCTCTTCTCCCACGTGCTCACGGGCCTCGTGCCGGTGGAGTTCTTCCGCACGGCCGGCAGCGAGGCGTCGGTCGCCAAGGCGATCGAGCAGGCGATGCCGGAGCACCACTGGCTGTCGAGCCTCGTGACCGTCGCCATCCTCGGCGGGTTCTCGTCGGTCATCCTCGTCCTCCTGATGGGGCAGTCGCGCGTCTTCTACTCGATGAGCCGGGACGGCCTCGTGCCGGCGGTCTTCTCCGAGCTCCACCCGAAGTACCGCAGCCCCTACAAGTCGAACCTCATGTTCCTCGGGTTCGTCGGCATCTTCGCCGCGTTCGTTCCCGGCGACATCGTGGGCGACATGACGAGCATCGGGACCCTGTTCGCGTTCATCCTCGTCTCGCTCGGCGTCTGGGTCATGCGCCGCCGCGAGCCGGCGCTCCCGCGACCGTTCCGGGTTCCCCTGGTGCCGGTGGTGTCCACCCTCGGGGCGCTCATCTGCACGGCGATGGTCTTCGGCCTCGGCTGGCCGAACTGGGCGCGGCTCGGGGTGTGGCTCGCGATCGGTCTCGCCATCTACTTCGGGTACGGGATGAAGCACTCGAAGGTCGATCGGAAGGTTGACGCGCAGGGGTCCTGAGGGCAGGTCCTTTCGGTCCTGCATTTCACGCCTTGCGACACTGCAAGGCGCGGACGGAGCGACCTGCCCGGATCGCGGGCTTTGTGGGGGGCGCCTCGCTGGTACGGATCCCGCAGAGGCCGTGCGAGCGTCGCGTCGAGGCCTATCCCCCCCCCAGGTCTCGGCGCGGCGCGCTTTCTCCATGCACGACACCCTCAGAACCTACGACAGCTTCCCGCTGCCGCTCTCCGAGGAGCCGACGCTGCCCGGCGGTCATGACCCCGCGCCCGCGCGGGAGACCAAGCGGCTGCATCGCCGGCAGGTCGTCGTGCATCTGCTCTCCGACGTCCGCGGAAAGCTCGCGACCGCGCCCGCCGACCCGACCACGCGGGCGCTCTCGCGGAAGCTCGATAGCCTCGCCTTCGCGGTCGCGTGCTGGGCCGCGGTGCCGCCGAGCAGCGAGCAGCTCACG
This sequence comes from Labilithrix sp., assembly GCA_028287035.1. The sequence continues at coordinate 13,132 of JAQBQL010000187.1, forward strand.
GCGATGATCGAGATGCTCGTCGCGCTCCAGGAAGCCGCCTCCTGAGCGCCGCGCTCGCTCCGCCTTGACGGCGGCGGAGCTGACCCCAGAGACGAGGGCGCGCATGGCGGGATCCCGCCAGGCGCGAACCATCGAGGGGACCATGAACGATCTCTCTTCCTCGTCGTCCGGGACGGCGACGATGCGCGACGCGCGCGCCCGGTACTTCACGGACAACGGCTTCGGCGACGACGGCGGCTACGCGGACGCCTGGGTCGACTTCCAGCTCGGCCCGCTCTCGCTCCCGTTCCCGAACACGCCGGGACGGATCGCGGCCGTGAAGTTCCACGACCTCCATCACGTCCTCACCGGATACCCGACCGACGCGCGCGGGGAGTTCCAGATCTCCGCCTGGGAGATCGGCGCCGGCTGCACGCGCATGCCCACCGCGTGGGTCATCAACTCGGGCGGCATGTTCGCCGGGGTCCTCAGCGCGCCGCGGCGGACGTTCCGCTCCTTCGTGCGCGGACGGCACAGTCGATCCCTCTACGGCGAGACGTTCGAGCCGCTGCTCGACCAGCACGTCGACGAGCTGCGGGAGCGCTTCGTCGCGCCCCCGGAGACGCCGGCGACGGTCCGCGACGTCGGCGCCTTCGCGATGGCTGCTTCGGTGGGCCTCGTCGTCGGCGCGATGTTCCTCGCCATCACGCTGCCGCTCGTTCCCGTCGGGCTTGCCGTCAAGTGGATGAAGGACGACTGAGCGTCAGAGGCGCGCGTCCGTCGCCGCGTCCGGCGCGCCATCGAAGAAGCGTTCGAGCGCCTGCAGGAAGATCGTCTCGCCGGGGGCGGCGCGGAGGAACAGGGTCAGCGACGAGCGCAGCTTGACCGCATCGATGCCGCCGAGGATGCGCTCGGCATCGCGCGACTTCGCCTCGTTCAGGACGGCGACGCACGCGCGGAGCCGGGCGCCGAGCACCGGATGCGCGAGGTACGCGCGAGCCTCGTCGATCGAGGAGATCGCATAACGCTGCGCCATCGCGCTGTGGCCGAGGCCCTCGATCTGCGGGAAGACGAACCACATCCAGTGGCTCGTCTTGCGCTCGGCGCGCAGCTCTTCGAGCGCCTGGTCGTACGTCCCGTGCTCGTCCTGCGCGTGCACGAACCGATCGAGATCGAAGGCGGGGGTGGGGTCGTTCGTCATGTCAGCTCTCTTCCAGCTCCAGGCGGTCAGGGGGTGAAATCGCGAGCTCGATCCAGTCGAGCTCCTGCTCGAGGGCGTGGAACACGTCGTCCTCGATCTTCTCGTCCTTGCGCAGGTCGGCCAGCTTGCGTCGCTTCGCCTCGAGCGCCTTGCGCCTCAGTCCATCGACGTAGCCGACCTCGCGCGGGTGATCCCCGGCCGCCGCGACGTCGCGCTCGCCGCGGTAGCCCGCGCGCAGCATCTCCGCCTCATCGTCGTGCACGTCGTCGAGCGAATGGATGGCGGTGTCGAGCAACACGATGCGCAGCGCCGAGACCTCGACGCGGAACGACTCGTCGGCAGGGAGCTTCAGCCGCGCGATGAGCGGCCCGAGCGTGAGGCCCTGGACGACGACGGTCCCGAGCACCACCGCGAGCGCGCTCAGCACCACGAGGTCGCGCGAAGGAAAGGCGGCAGGCAGCGAGACCGCGGCGGCGAGGGTGACGACGCCGCGCATGCCGCACCAGGATACGAGGATGCCCTGCGCGGTGCTCGGCGTCTCGAGCCCGTCCTGGGCGCTGCTCCCGCGGAGGAGGCGGTTGTACGTCATGACCCAGGCGAAACGCACCGCCACGACGGTGACGAACACGAGGCCGGCGAAGGCGAGCGCCGACCACTTCTGTCCGTCGTGGAGCTTGGCGAGGATGTTCCGCGTCTCGAGGCCCATCAGGAGGAACGCGATGACGTTCAGGAGGAAGAGCGTGGTCTCCCACACCGAATAGGAGCTCACCCGGGCGCGCGCCGAGGTTCGCTCCGGGACGAACCGGGCAACCACCATCGCGTAGACGACCACCGCGAGCACGGGGGAGACGTGGATCTTGTCGGCGACGACCCAGGTGCCGAACGTCGCGACGAACTCGAACACGACGCCGCCGAGCGTCCCGGACACCCGCGGATGGATCCACACGTAGATGCGGCCGAGGACGTACCCGAGGAGGAGGCCACCGGGAACGGCGAGCGCGAGGAGGGGGATCTTCGGCGCGAGACCGGGCGTCGCCACGTCCACCGCGGCGCGGAAGAGGAGGAGGGCCACCGCGTCGTTGAGGAGGCTCTCGCCGCGGAGCACCGTCATCGTGCGCCGCGGCAGGGGGAAGCGTCCGAGCACCGCGACCGCCGCGGCTGCGTCGGGCGGCGCGACGATCGCCCCGAGCGCGATCGCCGCCGCGAGAGGGAGCTTCGCCCACCACACGCCGACCGCTGCGACGGCCGCCGTGGTGAGGAGCACGGCGGCCGCCGCGAGCGCGAGGACGGACAGCCAGTTTCGCTTCAGGGCGCGTGGCGGCATGTCGTAGGCCGCGTCGAGCAGCGCCGGCGCGATGAAGAGTGCGAGCGCGAGGTCGGGTCCGATGTCGAGGCGAGGCGTCCACGGGAGAGCGCCGACGAGGACCCCGGCCATTGCGAGCATCGTGGGGTACGGGACGCCGACCCGGCGGGACGCCTGGAGGAGGAGCAGCGCGACGACGACGAGCACGAGGATCGTCTCGAAGACCGCCATCTCCTTCGTATAGCGAAAGCCCGAGGCCGGCGCCCCGCTGCTGAGCCGCCTTTCGTCGTCGTGCTCGCCCTCGCTCGCCGCTGCGACTACGACGCACGTCGTGAAGCTCGTCATCCAGATCCCGTGTCACAACGAGGAGGAGTGCCTTGCGGCGACGCTCGAGCGGCTCCCGCGGATGCTGCCCGGCTTCACGTCCATCGAGGTCATCGTCATCGACGACGGCTCGACCGACGGCACGGTGGCGGTCGCGCGGCGCGCCGGCGTCGCCGAGGTGGTGCGCGCACCCGGTCGCGAAGGGCTCGCGCGGGCCTTCGTGCGCGGTCTCGATGCCGCACTGCGAAGGGGCGCGGACGTGATCGTGAACACCGACGGCGACAACCAGTACGACGGCGGTGCGATCGGCGCGCTCGTCGGCCCGATCGTCCTCGGGAAGGCGGACATGGTCGTCGGCGACCGCGGGCCGTCGCGGCTCGCGCACTTCGATCCCGCGAAGCGTCTCCTGTCCAACCTCGGCTCGCGCGTGGTGGGCGCCGCCGCGGGCGCGCGCATCCCCGACGCGGCGAGCGGCTTCCGCGCGCTCACCCGCGCCGCCGCGCTGCGCCTCGTCGTGGTGAGCGACTTCACGTACACGCACGAGACGCTCATCCAGGCGATTCGCGGGCGCATGGCGGTGGCGCACGTTCCGGTCGGCGTGCGTCACACGCCGCGCAAGAGCCGGCTCGCCGCGAGCAAGTGGTCGTACATCACGAGCTCCGCGGTCACGATCGTGCGCACGTACGCCATGTACCGGCCATTGCGGGTGTTCGTGACCGCCGGGGCGGTGCTCGGGGCCGCGGGCACCGCGCTCGGGGCGCGCTTTCTCTACTACTTCGTGACCAACGGCGGCGCGGGGCACGTGCAGTCGCTGCTGCTCACGGTGCTGCTCGTCGTGCTCGGGTTCCTGTGCGTGCTCTTCGGGATCCTCGCCGACGTCATGGCGGGCAACCGGCGGCTCGTCGAGGAGGTCCTGTGGCGCGTGCGGTCGCTCGAGACCGCGTCAGCGCCCGGAGCTCCAGCGGCGCGCCGCTTCCCGCAGGGTGACGATCTCGATGCCGGGCTCCTCACGGGCGAACGCGAGGAGCTCGCCGAGGGCGCGCACCACCGGGGTGGGTGAGCCGTCCTCGTAGGTGGCGTCGGTGGAGTGGGTCATCACCACGAACACCGCGGGGCGGCCGGCCGACGCGAAGCGCGCGTAACGGCGGAGCGCGTGGGCCACGAGCGATCCGTGCAGCGGGTCGGCACGGAGGAGCCGGCCGAGCACGCGGAACATCGCGATCGGCACCTCGAGCACGCCCTCGGCGATCGTCCAGGGGTCGAGGCGCCGCTCGCCCGACCAGTCGAAGCGCGGAGCATGCTTCTGGCGAGCGTCGCGGAGCCCGGGCACCGCGGAGCTGTCGACCGTGAAGCCGGCGCTCGCCAGGACGGCCGGTGCGCGCTCGTCGAGCGCCCAGTTCCCCCAGCGGAACGAGGTGAGCGCGGCGCCGGTGCCGGCGTAGAGCTCCTCGAGCAGCGCACGCCCGGCGCGGACGAGGCGCTCCAGGTCGGGTACCGAGAGATCGCACGCGCGTCCCGAGGTCCACGACGTTCCGGTGCGGGCGGCGAGAGCGCGGTCCGAGGACGGATGGAGGTGAAGGCCGACCTCGTGCCCGGCCGCAGGAAGGGCGCGGAGCGTGCGCTCGACGTCGGCGAGCACGGCGCCCCGCGCGGTCAGCCCGTGCGGCGCGACCAGGAACGTCGCCGGCGCGTCGTGCGCAGCGAGGGCCGTCCCGAGGTGCCTGACGCCCGCGAGGTAACCCTGGAAGGCGCCCGGCGCGCGCCCTTGCCAGACCCGCTGCTCGCTCCGTTCGACGTGGCCGCCCTCCGTGTCGACGGTCACGACGAGCAGCGCTCGTCCCGGCGCGCCGGGCTGCGGCTCGCCGAACGGGAGCCGCACCGCCGGGCCGGCGCACGCGACGAGACGCCGGCCGGCGCGCGACTCGAGGGCGCGATAGGCGAGCTCCTTCAGCACGCGCGCGCCTCGTCGTAGATGGCGAGGAGCGCGGGCTTGAGCCGATCCCACGACAGGCGGCCGTGCACCCACGCGGCGGCGCGTCCGGCGCGAGCACGCGCCGCGGCGCCGTCCTCGAGCGTCGCCACGATGGCGCGGGCGAGGGCCTCGGCGTCGCCGGGATCCACGGCGAGGCCGCGCGCCCCGTCATCGACGAGCGCCGCGAGGCCGCCGCTCCGGCTCACCACGACCGGACAGCCGCACGCCATCGCCTCGATCGCGACGAGGCCCTGTCCCTCGGTGCCGGACGCGTCGCTGCGCGAGGGAAGGACCGTCACCGCGCTCGCGCGGAAGCGCGCCGCCAGCTCCTCCTGCGAGGCGGCCGGCGCGAACCGGATGCGTGCTCCGATCCCGAGCGCTCGCGCGCGGGCCGCGAGCGCCGTCGCTTCCGGGCCGTCGCCGTTCACGAGGAGCCGCGCCTCGGGGACCCGTGCGAGCACGCGCGGAAACGCCTCGACGAGCACGTCCGCACCCTTCTGGCGAGAGAGGCGGCCCGCGAACACCACCGTCCGGTCGCGCGGCTCGCCGTCGGGTGGGGCGTGGAAGATGCCGGGCGCGAAGCCCATCGGGAGGAGCCGCGTGCGGCGCTCGGCACCGGGCACGCGCGCCGCGAGCTCACGCGCGGTCGCCTCGCTGTTGACGGTGATCACCGCGGCGCGACGGGCGACGGCACGCTGGAGAAGACGCGCGAACGGGGAGCCGAGCGCGTGGAGATCGCTCCCGTGCACCGACACGACGAGCGGCACGCGCGTCCGGGTGAGGGCCGCGACGAGACCCTGAGGCACGAGGAAGTGCGCGTGCAGGAGATCGTAGCCTTCTTCCAGCGCCTGCCACGTGGCGGCGAGACCGGCCCCGAGCAGCGCGGGCACCTGGAGCGCGGCGCGCCGGCTCGCGCGCGCGTTCGGGAGGATGCCGCCGCCGTAGCAGAGTCGCTGCCCCGACTCCGGTAACCAGTAGCGGTAGCGGCGCACCTCGAGCGAGCCGTCGCGCTCCCGGCGCGCCGCCCCCGCATGATGCGGCGCGAGGACGGTGACCTGCCACTCGGGAGCGGCGAGGCGGGCGAGGTGCTCGACGAAGCGCGCCGTGCCGTCCGCCGGCCACCGAGGGAACGTGCTCGTCGTCACGAGGGCTCGCGGCGTCGTGGTCATGCGGTGTGGTAAGCGAGAGCCCGGGCGATGAACGTCACGCTACCACGGCCGATGGGCGCGTCTCGCGCGGCCCGGCTCACCTTGCTGTGCCGCTCGCTCGACGGCGGCGGGGCGGAGCGCGTGATGATCGCGCTGGCCGGCGCCTTCGCCGGGCTGGGGCACGAGGTCGATCTCGTGATCCTCACCGGCCGCGACGAGGCGGAGCTCGGGTCGCTGCCCGGCGCGGTGCGCGTGGTGTGGCTCGAGGCGCCACGGCCGGAGCTCGCCGCATTCCGGCTCCTCGGTCACCTCCGGCGGACGTCACCGTCGGCGATCCTCTCGACGCTGGTGCTCCCCAACGCGCTCGCCGTGGCGTGCGCCGCGCTCCTCCCTCGCGGGCGCCGTCCGCGCGTCGTCGTGCGGGAGGCGAACACCCTCTCGGCGGCGCTCCGCCACCGGCCTCTCACCTCGCGCCTCCTTGCCGGGGTCGCGGCCCGCGTGGCGTATCCGCGCGCCGACGCGATCGTCGCGGTGTCGGAAGGCGCGCGGGACGATCTCGCCGCCTTCCTCGGGCTGCCCCGTTCGCGGGTCCGCGCCATCGCCAATCCGTTCCCGGCCGCCGAGGTGCTCGCGCGCGCGGCGGAGCCCGTCGACGATCCATGGCTCCGCGCGCCGCGTGAGGTCCCGGTGGTGGTGGCGGCGGGGCGGCTCGTCCCGAAGAAGGGCTTTCACGTGCTGCTCGAGGCCGTGGCGCTGCTCCGCCGCACGCGCGACGTACGGCTGCTGATCATGGGCGAGGGTCCGGAGCGTGCCGACCTCGAGCGCCGCGTCGCGCGGCTCGCCCTCGGCGACCACGTGAGGCTCGTGGGTCACCTTGCGAACCCGTTCTCGGTCCTCGCGAGGGCCGATCTCTTCGTGCTGTCGTCGCTCGCCGAGGGCATGCCGAACGTGCTGCTCGAGGCGCTCGCGTGCGGCTGCCCGGTGGTGGCGACGGACTGCCCGAGCGGCCCGCGGGAGATCCTCGCGAACGGAGCGCACGGCGCGCTCGTCCCGCCGGACGACGCCGGCGCCCTCGCCGTCGCCATGGACCGCGCCCTCGCCGCGCCCGCCGTCCGGAGCGCCCGGGCGACCGGCCCGTTCGATCTGGCGCTCGTCGCGCGCGCGTACCTCGAGGTGCTCCTCCCGGCGGATGGACTGGACACCGGCCGCCGTCGATGAAAAGCTCTGCCGCGTGAAGGAACGATCGGTCTGGGTGCGCATGGTCCTCGTCCTCTTCGTGGCGGCGGGCGCGCTCGCGTTCTCGGTGCAGACGGCCTGCTCCGGTTCCGGCAGCAGCACCGGCGTCACCTACGGCGACTACGACGACTACGGCCGCTGAGCCGTCGCCGGGCGCCGACCGGGTCTGGCGCGCCGTCCTCGTCGGACTGACGCTGCTGAACGCGCTGCCCTTGTGGGCGGCGAAGTATCTCCCCTTCACGGATCTTCCCGAGCACGTCGCCACGTCGGACGCGCTCCGGCACTGGCTCGACCCCGGCCGCGGCGACCACGCGACGTACGTCCTTGCGTTCGGCAAGAGCCAGTACCTCGCCTACCACGTGGCGGCGGCGCTCCTCGACGTCACCGGGCACCACGCGATCCTGGCGAATCGCGTCCTGCTCACGATCGTCGCCGTCCTCTTCCCGCTCTCCCTGCGCTCGCTCGTGAGGGCGCACGGGACCGACGAGCGGATCGCGATCCTGGCGTGTCCTCTCTTCTGGTGCCGGCCGCTCGTCATCGGCTTCTTGCCGTACATGGCGGCGATCCCGGCGCTGCTCTTCGCGCTGGCGCTGCACGCCCGGCAGCAGCGAACGCCCACGTTGCGTCGTGAGCTCGGGCTCGCCGCGCTCGGGCTGCTCGTCTTCTACCTGCACGTGAGCGCGTTCCTCGTGCTCGTCGTCGTCGCGGTGGTGACCGCGTTGCTGCCCGCCGTTGGGCCGCGTTCGTGGCGCACCGCGCTCCGCTCGCTGCTCTGGCTCGCGCCGTCGCTCGCCGCCGCTGCAGCGTGGGCGGCGCTCTCCGACGCAAACGGCGGGCCCGCGCTCATCGCGCACGAGGCGGCGGTGACGTACGTGCCGCGCAGCTCGCTCGGCCTGTACTTCGCGATGTGGACGCACGACGTGTGGAAGGGCCACCTCGACGAGTACGGCGCCGTCGCGTTCTGGCTCCTGGTCGCCTATCTCGGCGCGCAGCGTCGCTCGGGGGAGCCGGAGGGGACGCGCGGCCTCGTCGCACGCGCCGCGCCGTTCCTGTGCGTGCTCGTCCTCTACCTCGCGGTGCCCTTCAAGGTCGGCGCGGGCGCCATGCTCAACGTGCGCCTCGGCGTGATCGTCGCGCTCCTGCTCCTCCTCGTGCCACGCCCCGACCGCAGCCGCGCCACGCACGCTGCGTTCGTGCTCGCGTCGCTCCTCGCCCTCGTCACCACCGCCAATGCCGCCGTGCAGATCCACGGTTCGCAGCGCGAGCTCGGCGACCTCGACGCGCTCATCGACGAGGTGAGGCCGGGCGCGCGGGTGCTCACGCTCAGCTTCGCGCGCGAGTCGGCGTACACCGTGCCGGCGCCCTGGGTGCACGTGCTCGCGTACCACCGGCTGCGTGAGGGCGGCGTCGCCTCGCTCTCGTTCTCCGAGATGGGGCACTGGCCGGTGCGCTTCCGGCCCGGCCTGGAGCCGCCGAAGAGGGCCGTGACGTTCTGGGACTTCCAGCCGTGCCTCTTCCGCAACTCGACGGACGGCGCGTACTACGACTACGTCGTGTCGCGCGGCCTCGACCCCTTCGCGAACCAGCCGCCCGGGCCGCGCTGGCGGCCGCTCCGCGCGATCGGAGAGTTCCAGGTGTTCGAGCGCTCGACGGAGGCGCCGTTCCCCGCCGCCGAGGACGTGGGCCCGTGCGCTCCGCCGTCGCCGCGCGTACCGTGACCGGCGAGCCATGCTCCTTCGCGCGCTGAAGTTCCTGGAGCAGCGCTTCACGGCGGTGGTGCTCGTGCTGGCGGTCGTGCAGGCGGCGGCGCTCGTCGCGTTGCGGCCTGGCGTGCTCAGCGTCGACGAGGTGACCTACCTCGCGATGGCGCGGAGCGCCGCCCACGGCGCCCCGCTCGTGCTGGGCGACGGCGGCCTCGGGCCCTCGCCCGAGCTCGCGTCGGTGCTGGTGCACGAGGTCGCCGGCCGGCTCGTCGCGCAGTATCCCGCGGGGTACGCGCTCCTCGCGGCGCCGTTCTACCTCGCGCTCGGCTCACGCGGCCTCTTCGTGATGAGCACGTTCGCGTTCTACGGCGCGGCGCTCCTGACCCGCCGGCTCGCCGCCCGTGCGCTCGGCAGCGCGCGACGCGGGGTCCTCGCTGCGGCCGTCCTCGTGCTCGGCAGCTTCGCGTGGGAGTACGGCGCCGGGCTGTGGCCGCACGCGCTGACCATGCTGCTCGTCACCGCCGCCGTGCTGGCGGCGTACGAGGACCGGCCGCTGCGCGCCGGGCTGCTGACCGGGCTCGCGATGACGGTGCGGCTCGACGCGACCTTCCTCGTCCCGGCGCTCCTCCTCCTTCCCGCGCTCCGGAAGGGGGCCGGCGCCTCGTGGCGGGAGGCGGCGCCCCTCCTCGCCGGGCTCGTGCCGGGCCTCGCGTTCCTCGCCGCGACGAACCACCTGAAGTTCGGCACGTGGATGCCCTTCTCCTACGGCCCGTGGCACCCCGACACGTCGAACACGGGCGCGGGCGCGTACTACCGGCTCGCGGTGCTCGGCCTCGTCGGCCTCGCGGCGGCGTACGTCGGAGCGACGAGGCCGCAGCTCCTCGGGAAGAGGTCGCTCGTCCTCGGCGCGCTCGTCGCGTGCGTGCTCGCCCTCGCGCTGCCCGGGACGCGCGACGCGCTCGCCCGCTTCGGTGACGGGCTCCGCCAGCTGCTCCTCGACCTCCGCTTCCGGGAGCTCGACGCGTACGAGCCCGCGCTCGGCCGCAGCGCGCGCGGCGCGATGATCTACGCCGGCACCCTCAAGAAGTCGCTCGCCCAGAGCCTTCCGTACCTGGCGCTCGTTCCCGTCTCGCTGCTGGCGGCCCGCCGTTCGCCGGAGCGCCTCCGGGCGCGGCTCGCGGTGCTCGTCCCCTTCCTCGTGTATCTCGGCGTGTTCTCGACGTTCCGCTGGCACGGCGGCATGTCCTTCAACCTCCGGTACTTCGTGCCGGTGCTGCCGGTGCTCGCCGTGCTCGCCGCCGACGGCCTCGTGGCGCTCGCGCGCGGGTCGTCGAGCGTCATGCATCCGCTGCGGAGCGCCGACGTGGTGGCGCTCGCGAGCCTCGGGCTCCTGCTCGCCGCGGGCGCAGTGCTCCAGCTGCCGAGCGCGAGCCTCGCCGTGGCGGAGCGAGCGGTGCTCGACGCGCCGCTCCTCGTCGGCGCCGCCCTCGCGGTGAGCGTCGCGGTGGCGGCGCTGCTGCGCGGACCCGCGCGCGCCCGCGCCGCCGCCGTGGCCTACGTGCTCGGCATCTTCGCGATCGCCATGGCCGGCGTCGTCGAGCTGACCTACGACGCGGTGGCCACCGCGCGCGTCCGCGCCGCCGGGCACCGGGTCGCGGTCCGCGTTGCCTTGGTCGCCCCGCGTGGATCGCTCCTGGTCGTCGACTTCCCGGACCGCGCGGCGCTGCTCGTGGAGGACGACGACGTGCTCGCGACGGGAACGCTCGACGCCTACGCGGACGCCGAGCGGCTCGTGCGCCTCGCCGCCTCGCGCGCCCAGCGCTCCTTCGCGGTGATGTCGCCCGCCGCGCTCGAGAAGCTGAGGGCGCAGCCCGGCCTCGTCGTGGAACCGCCCGCCGACGCTCGTGACGGCGTGCTGATCGCCGAGCTCCGCCCCGCAGGGCGTGATTGACGGAGGGCCGTGCCGCGTGAAGGATCGGGCGCTCGAATGCGATCTCTCCTCGCGGCGCTGCTGATCGGTCTCGCTCTCGACCTCGCGGCGTGCTCGGGCGGGGAGGGCGGCTCACCAGGCGCCGCGCCGCCGTGTCAGGGCGACGCGTGCCCGCCCGTCGCGTGCACCGCGGACGAGCGCGCCTCCGAGGACGGCACCTGCGTCCCGCTCGGCACGAAGGAGTGCGCCGCGGGCTTCGTCGCCGACGCGGAGGGCTTCGGCTGTCGCGAGGTCCTGCCCGGAGCCGCGTGCGGTCCGGGCACGATGCCGGTGCTCGGCCTGGCGGCCTGCGTCCCGGTCGGGGTCGAGGCGTGTACCGCGGGCTTCGAGCGCCGCGCCGATGGCTGGGGCTGCCGCGCGGTGGTCCCGCCCGCCGCCTGCACGGGGGCAACCCGGACCGCGCTCGGCAGCGTCACGTGCGTCCCGGTGGGTGACTGCGCGGCGCCGTTCCCCCCGGCCGCCGCGTACTTCGTCGATCCGGCGGGCGCGGTCGACGGAGCGCACTTCAGGACGATCGGCGCCGCGCTCTCCGCCGCTCCGGCGGGCGCCACCATCGCGGTCGCGGCCGGCACGTACGCCGAGTCGATCGTCCCCACGAAGAACGTGCACGTGGTGGGCCGCTGCCCGGCGCAGGTCACGCTGGCGCCGGGAGCGGGCGGGCCGGGCGTGAGCGTCAGCCGCGCGATCGACGTGGAGGTGAGCGGCGTCACGATCACCGGCGCCCAGGGCGGCGTCCTGGCCTCGGCGGGGGCCCGCGTGACGCTGCGGGACGACGTGATCGACGCGAACCTCGAGTCCGGCATCGTCACCGGGAACAACGGTACGACGGTCGGCCTCGTGCGCACGGTGGTGCGCAAGACGCAGGTCACCCCGAACGCGGGCTCGGGCTTCGGCATCACGGTCGGCGGCGGCGCCAGCGTCGCAGTCCTCGACGGCGACATCAGCGAGAACTCCGACTTCAACGTGCTCCTCGTGGCGGCCGGTGCGAAGGCGACCGTCGAGCACAGCGTCGTCGCCCGCGCCCTCATCGGCCCGCAGCAGTTCGGGGACGGCCTCGTGGCCCGCACCGGCTCGATCGCCGACGTGAAGACCAGCGCGTTCCTCCAGGACCACGACGCCGCGGTCACGTCGTTCGGCGCCGGCACCAAGGTCACCATGACCGATTCGACCCTCGAGGACACCGCGAACGGCACGGAGGGCTTCGGCCGTGGCGCGCAGGTCATCGGGGGCGACCTCGTCCTCGAGCGCGTGACCGTCTCCGGCAACTCGGACGTCGGCGTCATCTCCGACCACGGCACGGTCACCGTGAAGAGCTCCGTGATCGTCGGGACGAAGCCCAGCGAGGACGGCGGCGGCGGCAACGGGGTGCTCGCCACCCGACGCGGCACCGTGGTCGTGCAGAAGAGCGCGCTCGTGGGCAACCAGCAGGCCGGCGCCGCATCGGTCGGGGCGGGCGCGGCCCTCACGCTGGAGGACAGCATCGTCCGCGACAGCCTGACCGACGCCCTGGGCAGCGGCGGCTTCGGCCTATCGGTGGAGGGCGGCTCCGTCGCGGTGGCGCGGCGCTCGACCTTCATCGCCAACACCATCAGCGCCGTCGGCGCGATCGACGAGGGTACGAAGGTGACGCTCGCCTCGTGCGTCGTCACGGGCACGCTCCCGGATGCTCGCAAGCGCGGAGGGCGCGCGCTCGACCTCGAGGATGGCGCCGCCGCCGAGCTCACCGCCTCGGCATTCGTGGGCAACCGTGACATCGCGCTCTTCGCGAAGGGCGCGACCCTCTCGGTCGACCAGAGCGTGGTGCGCGGCACGCTCGTCCAGGAGAGCGACGGCGCCCACGGTCGGGGCATCGAGGCCGCCTCGGGGGCGAACGTCACCGTGCGACGGACCAGCATCGTCGGCAACCGCGCGGTCGGCGTCTTCTCCAGCAACGGCTCGAGCTTCACGCTCGAGGACAGCTGGATCGCCGACACGCTGGCCGACACCACGGCGGCGGGCGCGGGACGGGCCGCCACCGTGCAGGACGCCACGCTCACCATGACCGGCGTCGTGGCCCAGCGAAGCCGGCAGGCCGGCGTCGTCGCCTTCGGCAAGACCGCGGCCCTCGTGATGACCAGCTGCCGCCTCGAGGACGTGGCCGAGGGGGCGCCCGGTAGCTTCGGGCACGGGATCGTCGCCACCGCCTCCGCGAGCGTCTCGCTCTCCGACGTCACGGTCCGGCGCTGCGCCTCCGTCGGTCTCGTCTTCGACGGGTCGGCCGGCGTGGTCCGCGCCTCCCACATCGACGACAACGCGGTCGGGATCTTCGCGCAGAACGGCTCCGAGCTGCAGCAGGTGGACGTCGCCCCCGACGCGGCGACGCCCGGCGTCGTCGCGGTCACCGCGGACACGAGCTTCACCGGGAACGTGACCCGCGTGGGGTCGGGCGTCGTCAGCGTCCCGGACCCGCTCTGACGCCCGGCTGAAATTAGAGGCGCGCCTCGTTCGACAGTCAGGGGAACATGCCGGTCCCTATGCAGCTCGAGATCAAGAACCTCTCCAAGCGCTACCCCAACGGCGTCCAGGCGCTCGCGGACGTGTCGCTGACCATTCCCCCGGGGATGTTCGGCCTTCTCGGCCCGAACGGCGCCGGCAAGTCGACCCTGATGCGCATCCTCTCGACGCTCCAGGAGGCGGACCAGGGCACGGTGACGTTCGGCGGTCTCGACGTGCTCCGGCAGAAAGAGGAGGTGCGCCGACTGCTCGGCTACCTGCCCCAGGAGTTCGGGCTCTATCCGAAGGTCACGGCCGTCGACCTCCTCGACCACCTCGCGCTCCTGAAGGGCATCCGGGACCGCAAGCAGCGCCGCGCGCTCGTCGACCAGCTGCTTCAGAAGACCAACCTGTTCGAGGCGCGTCACCGCCGGCTCGGCACGTTCTCCGGCGGAATGAAGCAGCGGTTCGGCATCGCGCAGGCGCTGATCGGCGATCCGAAGCTCGTCATCGTCGACGAGCCGACCGCCGGCCTCGACCCCGAGGAACGCAACCGATTCCACAACCTGCTCAGCGACATCGGTGAGGACATCGTCGTCATCCTCTCGACGCACATCGTGAGCGACGTCAGCGACCTGTGCCGCAACATGGCCATCCTCCACCGCGGCACGCTCGTCGCCGCCGGAGACCCGCAGACGCTCACCCGCGCGCTCGAGGGCCGCATCTGGCGCAAGGTGGTGGGCAAGAGCGAGGTCGCCGCGGAGGAGAGCAGGCACACCGTGATCTCCACGCGGCGCGTCGCCGGACAGATGCTCCTGCACGTCCACGCCGACGCGCGGCCCGACGCCTCCTTCGAGCCGGCGGCGCCCGACCTCGAGGACCTCTACTTCGTCGCGATGAAGGGCGTCGCGCCCGGCCGGGCCGCCTGATGCTGCTCGCCATCGCCGCGTTCGAGCTGCGGAAGCGCTTCCGCATGCTCTCGACCTGGATCTACATGGGCGTCCTCGCGGGCGTCGGCTTCTTCGCGATGATCGCCGCCGGCGGCGCCTTCTCGAGCGTGAGCGTCGGGCTCGGCGCCGACAAGGTGCACGCCAACTCGCCGGGCGCGCTCCACGGGCTGATCACCATCTTCTGCCACCTCGGGCTGCTCATCACGGCCGCGGTCTTCGGTCAGGCGCTCCACCAGGACCAGGAGCACCGCATCGACTCGCTCTTCTTCACGACCCCGGTGAGGAAGATCGATTACCTCGGTGGCCGCTTCCTGGGGGCGACGGTCTTCGCGCTCGTCGTCTTCCTGCCGATCGGTCTCGGGTTGTGGCTCGGCACCCTCATGCCGTTCGTCGAGAAGGAGGGCTTCGGCGACAACCATTTCTCGTATTACGCGTGGCCCTACCTGTCGGCGGTGGTGCCCAACGTGGTGTTCTCGGGGGCTCTCTTCTTCGCGCTCGCCGCCTTCACGCGGCGCATGATGCCGGTGTACGTCGGCTCGGTGCTGCTCGTCATCGGCTATCTCATGGCCGGCAGTCTCTTCAGCCGACTCGAGCTCCGCACCCTGGCCGCCCTGCTCGATCCGTTCGGCCTCACCGCAACGCGCGTCGTCGTCGAATACCGGACGGTGAGCGAGCAGAATTCGCTTCTCGTCCCGCTCGCCGGCATCCTCCTCGTCAATCGCGTGCTGTGGCTCGGCATCGGGCTTGCGCTCTTCGGATTGACGGTTCACCGCTTTCGCCTCGCCCATGTGGGCACCGCCGAGAAGGGCGGCGCGCCCCGTGCGTCGGTGCCTGCGCCGCCCGGAGCACCCTTGCCGCGCATCGCCCCGGCGCCAGGAACAGCGCTCCTGCGGCTGCTGCTCGGGGAGACGCGCCTCGCGTTCATGGAGACCGTCAAGAACGTCTACTTCGGTGTGATCGTCCTCGCCGGCGTCCTCTTCATGGTGGTCGCCACGCTGCAGGCGGGGAGCATCTACGGCACCACGACCTACCCGGTGACCCGCTCCATCCTCGAGGTGACGGGCGGCACGTTCGAGCTCTTCATCCTCATCCTGCTCACCTTCTATTCCGGTGAGCTCGTGTGGCGCGAGCGGGACGCGAACATCGCGCTCATCACCGACGCGCTGCCGGTCCCCACGTGGCTGCCGCTCGTCGCGAAGATGGCCGCGCTGTTCCTGGTGCAGGCCCTCCTGCTCGGGGTCGTGCTCGTCGCCGGCGTCGTCCTCCAGACGGCAAAGGGCTTTTTTCATTACGAGATCGGTCTCTACATCGAGTCCCTGTACGGCCTCCGTCTCTGGGATTACGTGCTCCTCTGCGTGCTCGCGATCACCGTGCACGTGGTCGTGAATCACAAGTACGTGGGCCACTTCGTGATGGTCCTCTACTACGTGTGGACCCTCTTCATGCCGAAGCTCGGTCTCGAGCACAACCTCTACAAGTTCGGTGATCACCCGTCCGTCCGGTATTCGGACATGAACCGGTTCGGGCACTTCCTGAGGCCGGTCGCCTGGTTCGACCTGTACTGGGGATTCTTCTCGGTGCTCCTCGCCGTGGCCTGCGCGCTGCTCTGGCCGCGCGGGGTCGAGGTGGGCGGACGCGCGCGGCTGCGCGAGGCGGTCCGGCGCTTCACGGTGGGTCCGCGGATCGCCGCCGGGCTCGCCCTGGCGCTGTTCCTCGCGACCGGCGCATTCATCTTCCACAACACGAACGTCCTCAATCGCTACGAGACGGGCAACGCCAGGGAGCGCGCACGCGCCGAGTACGAGAAGACCTACGGCCCGAAGGCGCGGGAGCTGCCGCAGCCGCGCGTCGTCGACGCCGACGTGACCTTCGACGTCTTCCCGCACGGCACCCCGGAGCGCGGCACCACCAGGCCCGCCCTGCACGTGCGCGGTACGTACCAGGTGGAGAACGCCGGGACCGAGCCGATCGCGACCGTCTACGTGAACCTGCCGCAGGATCAGCCGATCGAGCGGCTCACGCTGGGTGACACGATCGAGAGCGCGAGCGACGCGCGGCTCGGGGTGCATGTCTTCACCCTGGCCGTCCCGCTGCAGGCGCGCGAGGTGCGGCCCCTCGTCTTCGATCTGTGGTTTCACCAGCGCGGCTTCGAGAACGATCATCCGGATACCGAGGTGGTCGAGAACGGGACGTTCTTCCACTCGACCCAGTTGCCGCGGATCGGTTACGCCGACGACGCGGAGCTGACCGAGGACGGCGCCCGCAAGAAGTACGGCCTTCCCGCGAAGGAGCGCATGAGGGATCTCGACGACGCGCGCGGCCGCGACCACAGCTACATCGCGCACGACGCGGACTGGGTCACCTTCCGCGCGACGGTCAGCACCACGCCCGACCAGATTGCCCTCGCGCCCGGCTACCTCGAGAAGGAGTGGGACGAGAGCTCGTCCTCCGGTCCCCGGCACGTCTCGCGGTTCACGATGGACCGCAAGATGCTGCACTTCTTCTCGGTGCTCTCCGCGCGCTACGCGGTCGAGAAGGACGCGTGGAACGGGATCCCGCTCGAGATCTACCACCACCCCAGCCACACCTACGACACGGCGCGGATGATGGCGGGCATGAAGGACGCGCTCACGTACTGCTCGGAGGCATTCGGGCCCTACCAGTACCACCAGGCGCGTATCGTCGAGTTCCCCGCGTATGCCACGTACGCGCAGTCCTTTCCGAACATGATTCCCTTCTCGGAGGCGGTCGGCTTCGTGGCCAAGGTGGACGACGCGGACCCGAAGGACGTCGATTATCCGTATTACGTGACCGCTCACGAGATCGCCCACCAGTGGTGGGCGCATCAGGTCATCGGGGCCGACGTGCAGGGCGCGACGATGCTGTCCGAGACGCTCGCGCAGTACTCCGCGCTCATGGTCATGAAGAAGAAGGTCGGCCCGGAGCGGATGAAGCGCTTCCTCGCGTACGAGCTCGACGGATATCTCCGCGCCCGCGGGGCCGAGCGCAAGAAGGAGGTTCCGCTCCTGCGCGTCGAGAACCAGCCGTACATCCATTACCAGAAGGGCAGCCTCGTGATGTACGCGCTGCAGGACTACGCCGGGCAGGAGGTCGTCGACCGCGCGCTCGCGTCCTTCCTCGCGAAGACGCGGTTCTCGGGACCGCCGTACCCGACGGCGCGGGACCTCGTCGCCGAGCTGCGTGCCGCGATCCCGGCTTCGCTGCACGGGCTCATCGAGGACCTCGTCGAGACGATCACCCTCTTCGACAACCGCGCCACCTCGGCGACCTATGCGGTGCGTCCCGACGGCAAGGTCGACGTCACCGTGAAGGTCCTCGCGCGGAAGGTGCGGGCCGACGCCCTCGGGGTCGAGACGGAGGTGACGCTCGACCAGCTCGTCGACATCGGCGCCGTCGACGAGGCGGGCGTCGTGCTCTTCCGCGAGAAGCGCCGCCTGACGAGCGGAGCGTCGGAGCAGTCCTTCACCGTGCCGTCGGTGCCGGCCAAGGCCGGAATCGACCCGCTCAACGTGCTCGTCGACCGCAAGCCCGACGACAACCTGGTGCGCGTCGAGAAGCGCGAAGCAGCGCGTTGACGGGGCCGGACCATGGCGCCTCTGCCATGGCGCGCTCTTCATGCGCCGACGCGGATGCGCGTTTTGTGGGCGCTTCCTGCCCCGACCGCCGGTGGCACGGGTGTTGCGAACGGCTCGATCCATGAAGACGCTCCTCCTGGGCGTCTCGATGACGTGTGCGCTCGTCCTGGGCTTCGAGCACCAGGCGCGCGCGTGCGGAGGCTGCTTCCACGGCGAGAGAACGCCTGCGCAGCCGGTCGTCGAGACATCGGTGGTCAGCGATCACCGCATGGTGTTCGCGCTCGGTCCGCAGCAGACGGTCCTCTGGGATCAGATCCGCTACACGGGCGATCCGGAAGACTTCGCGTGGGTGCTGCCGGTCCGGCCGGGCACGCGCGTCGAGCTGTCGCGTGACGCGTGGATCGCGGCGCTCGATGCCGTCTCCGGAACGCAGATCGTGAAGCCTCAGCCCCGACCCTCGAACCTCCCGTTCGGGGGCGAGGGCGACTACATGGACGATTCGAGCGGCTGCGGGTGCGGGAGCAGCTCCGAGGCCGCGTTCAGCGACCAGGCCGGCGGCTATGCGGACGGCGGCGCGAGCGCAGCCGACTCCGGCACGCCGCCGGTCCAGGTGGTGAGCCAGACGGTCGTCGGACCGTACGAGACGGCGACCATCCGCTCCGAGCAGCCGGACGCGCTCCAGACCTGGCTCCACGATCACGGCTACGCGGTGCCTGCCGAGATACTGCCCATCATCGAGTCCTACGCGAAGGAGAAGATGGACTTCGTCGCGCTTCGCCTCCGTCCCGGGCAGGGCGTGCGTGCGATGCAGCCGGTGCGGATCATCTCGCCGGGCGCGGACCCGACGCTGCCCCTCCGCATGGTCGCTGCCGGCGTCGGCTCGCACGTGGGTCTCACGCTGTTCGTGGTCTCGGAGGGACGCTACCGGCCGCAGAACTTCCCCGAGGCGGTCATCGACGACTCGAAGCTCCTCTGGGACACGTCACAGAGTCGCTCGAACTACGCGGAGCTCGCGTCGGCGTTGCTCGCGCTCGAGGGCGGCCGCCCCTGGCTGACCGAGTACGCGGCCCCGCTCGCGACGACGATCACCGGCGGATTCGGGAGCACCCGCACCGTGGCCGATCAGTATTACGGTCAGTGCTTCGGTGGGGTCGCGGTTCCCACCGAGGTGGACGCCGGGAGCGACGCCGGCGGAGAGACTGCCGACGCAGGGGACCTCGACGCCGGGGACCCGGACGCCGGTGACCTGGACGCGGGCGGAGGCACCTCGGACGTGGACGCCGCGACCCCCACCGATCCCTCCGCGCCGAGCATGATCTGCACGCGCGCGGACGACCTGTGCTGCCAGTTCGACGACCTCGAGCTCGCGGTGCAGAGCCTGCACCGCTCCGACGTGTTCCTCACGCGGCTCCGCGCCGATCTGCCGGCGAGCGCGCTCGGCGTCGACCTGCGGCTCGAGGCGAACCCGACGCAGTCCACCGTCAGCAATGTGCACTTTGCATCCTTGCCCGCGACGACGACCGGCGGCGCCATGATCGCGCCGGCCCGGAACACGCGGCTCGGCACCGGGCTCATGGTGCTCGGGACCGCGTTCCTGGTCGGTCGCATGGTGAGGCGCCGCCGCACCGGCAGCCCCTCCTGAGCGTCAGGTACCGCCCGCGCAGGTGTCCGCGGCGGAGGCCGGCTGGGGCACCGGCTGCAGGAATCCCTGGTAGACGGCATAGAAGAAGTCGCCGCTCCCGGTCTCCCCCGGGAACGCGCCGCTGCCCTTGAGGCGCACCGTGCCCGCCGCCTCCTCGGTGCCGTCGCCGAAGAAGAGCTGCTCGACCAGCAGGCTCGTCTCCACCGGCGCGCCGGGGATGGCCTTCGTCTTCATCAGCGCCTCGTGCAGGTCGTTTCCGCTGCGCCAGTCGACCTGGCTCATCGTCAGCGGCGTCTTCGCCGAGCCCGAGGGAGACGGCTTGATCGTGTACGCCAGGACCACTAGATCGCGCGCGCTCGGGCGGAGCAGGCGCCCGCGCGGCCCCACGTAGCTCGTCGCGAGCATCCGTACGCCCTTCGGCTCCTTGCACGTCGCCGCGGCGTCACCCTTGCGGAGATAGAGCAAGTACTGGGGCGGCACGGCGTCGATCCTCTGCTTGTAGAAGAGGTCGATCTTGCACGTCGCGCTCTGCACGGTGGCGAGGGGGAACTCCGTGCCCTCGACCTGCACGACGTCGACCCAGCGCGGCGGCCCGGCGTCGATCTCGGCGTCCCCGCCTCCGCCGTCCGTCACCGCGGCGCCGTCGCCGGTGCTCGGCTCGGCATCGCCCTGCGGGGCGGCATCGGACGCGCTCGCATCCTCGTCGAGCGCGCTCCGGGCCGGGGGATCGTCGCCGGTGCACCCGCCGAGCAGGAGACCGGCGGCGAGTGCCGTGAGGAGAGCAGATCCCAGGAAGGTGCGCGGGCGCATGCTCGGGAATGTATCCCACGGACGGGACCGCGCGTGACGTCCCTGGAACGGATGACCCGGATCGCGGCGCTACCTGCGCGGGTCGAGAACGACGTGCTTCTCGTGCCCGACGACCACCGTGGGATCGACGTACACGTCGATGCCCGCCTTTCGTGCGTCGAGGCAGAACCCGACGTCCTCCGAGGTGAAGTCGCTCGCCCCTCCAGGAGCCTCGAAGTAGTGCGGGCGGAACCACGGATAGGACATGCGCTCGAACACGCCCTTTCGCACGAGCACGAACCCGAAGCCGGTGTAGTCGACCTTCACGAGGCCCGTCCGGTCGGCGAGCGCGCGAGGGGTGAGGAACTCGAACTCGCCCGTGGTCTCGAAGACCTCGGGATCCATCTTCTCGACCGCCGCGAACCGGGCGTTGTCGGCCATGAGGTAGAGGCCGGCGGCCACGTCCACCTTGTGGCGGAGGAGCGCCTGGAAGTCCGCGAAGGTGAAGATGACGTCGCTGTCGATCCACAGCATGTAGTCGTAGTCGCGCTCGCCGCCCCAGGGCGCCTGGTCCTTGCCGCCGCGACCGTTTCCGCCGGCGACGCGGTTACGTGCATAATACACGACCGCGTCGTAGCGACGCGACACGGTGAGCTCGATGCCGATCGCGTGGCACTGCGCCGCGAACTCGTTCCACGCGTCGAAGAAGCGTCCACTGAACTCGCGCCCCGGGATGCACGCGACGATCCTCAGCTTGCGCGTCGCGGTGCCGGCCAGCGCGTGGAGGCGGCGGGCCGCGAGCGTGTCGCCCTGGCTCGCGGCGAACGCGGCGAGCTCGGAGGCGGCGAGCGTGCTGCCCGCCCCGACGAGGCCCGGGACGTCGTCGCGCTCGCCGGCCGCGAGGCAGCGCTCGATCGCGTCGACCATCGGCGCGCGGCGGCGAAGCGCGGCGAGCGCGCGGCCCTCGAGCAGTGGCAGCGTGGCGAGGGCCGGGAAGGACGCGCGGCACGCCTCGGCGAGCGCCAGCATGTCGGCGAGCTGGCCGGCCGCGAAGAGCGCGCGCGCGAGCAGGACGACCGCGTTGGCGACGTCGACCGAGGCCACGTCGAGCCCGTCCACCGCGGCTTGCGCGTGGGAAGCGGCGAGCGCCGGCTGGGACTCGAGCAGCGCGCTGGCGAGCGCGAGCCGCAGGTACGGATCTTCGGGGCTCGTGGCGGCCGCGTCCGCGAGCTGCGTCCGGTTCAGGCCGGCGTGGAGCGAGCCGCTCACCACCGCGTCGACCAGCGCCTCGGGTCCCGGCGCCTCCGGACGGTCGAGCAGCCCTCCGACGAAGCGCGCCCCCTCGGCCACGCGGATCAGGCGTGGCACCACGTGGCGCACCTTGCCGTCGGCCGCATCCTCGACGAGCCTGATCCGTCCGACCGCTGCCGCGCCGCGGGCGAACTCCGCGATCGCATCCCACGAGCCGTCGCCCACGGTCTCGCCGGCCATCAAGGAGAGCAGGACGGTCCCCGGAGCCAGGCGCGCGAGCAGCGCCGTCCTGGCGACGCCGCGGTTTTCGTCCTTGATCACGAAGACTTCGTCCGCCCGGCCGGCGACGCTGGCCCGTGACACGGCGGTTGCGTGCGGGTGCGTCTCCTCGACCTCAGCGATGGCGACCACGACGGCGTTGGACTGCACGGGAGCTCCCATGGTCGAACGGCGCGCCTCCGCGACGCTGAAGTCGCCCGTCAGGAAAAACGTCCAAGCGCGTCACCTTGCCGTTAGCGGCTTACCGGTCGCCATGGGAACGTAGCGGAAGCAGCCGGGGACGCGGACGAGGTGAGACGGCGTACGTCTTGCACTCGACGGTCGCCGCTACGGCCCGTCGTCATGCGTTCCCCTCGCTCCGCAACCGTTGCCAACGCAACCGCGCTCGTCCTCCTGTTGCTCGCGGTGCTCACCGCGAGCGCGTGCGCGCGCTCGGTGGACGACGGTACCGACCTGAATCCGCCGCTCTTCAGCGACGGAGGCGATCTCGGGCCGACCGACTACTGCATCCAGAAGGACTGCCCCCCGCCGCTCGCCACGTGCCCGGGCCGGGACGGACTGTGTACGACGGATACCAGTCGCGACGTGGACAACTGCGGCGGTTGCGGCGCGGCCTGCCCCGCGCAGCCGCCCGCGCATCACGCGACCGGGCTCTGCACCGGCGGGACGTGCGCCTACGCGTGCGACGAGCTCTTCGCCGACTGCAACAAGGACGCAGCGGACGGCTGCGAGGTCTACGTCGGCGACGACGACCGGAACTGCGGCGGCTGCGGCATCGCTTGCGAGCCAGGCGTCGCGTGCTGGCGCGGGGGCTGCGGCTGTCCGAGCGGCCTGACCTTGTGCGGGGACGACTGCAAGAACCTCCAGAGCGACATGCTGAACTGCGGAGCATGCGACAAGCTCTGTCTGCCGCCCACGAGCAGCAGCGATCCGCGCTGGGAGTGCGGGCCGGACAACCAGCCTCCGAACACGACCTGGAGCTGCGCTTCGGCCAAGTGCTCGATCGAGTGCAAGCCGCCTTTCGGCGACTGCAACGACGACATGTGCGGGGACGGCTGCGAGGTCGACAAGTCCTCGGACCCGAAGAACTGCGGAGCGTGCGGCCACGCCTGCGCTGCGAACCAGGACTGCGTGGACGGCTCGTGCCTCTGCCCGGAGGGCACCACGCGCTGCGGCGACAGCTGCGTCGACATCCTCAACGATCCGAGCAACTGCGGCGGGTGCCTCAACGACTGTCCCGGCCCCTCGCGCTCGCCGGGCGGCGGGCCCCAGTGCTCGGGCGGCGTCTGCACGTACGTCTGCTACGTGGGCTACGCCGACTGCAACGGCCGCATCTACGACGGGTGCGAGACGAACATCGGGAGCGACCCGCTGCACTGCGGAAGCTGCACCACGAAGTGCGATACGAGGAACGGGCAGCCTTGCGTCGGGGGCACGTGCCTGACGAAGCCCTGTCCGCCCCCTCCGCCCGTGAACTAGTCGAACGAGGAACGACGATGAAGCCCACGCTAGTCCGCAGCCTCGGTCTCGGAGCGGCCCTCGCGGGCCTCGCGCTCGCCTCGGCGGCCATGGTGCATTGCGCCGAGTCGGGCGACGCACCGAGCTTCGACGTGGACGCGGGCCGCGACACGGGTCCTGCCGGGTTCGCGGAGGCCTCGACGCTGCTCGTGCCGCCCGACAACCAGGAGTGCGTCGAGCAGACGAAGCAGGTCTACGTCATCGCCACCGACAAGGTGCTCTACCGGTTCTACCCGCAGACGTTGAAGTTCGAGCGCGTCGGCATGGTCGCGTGCCCCAGCGCAGCGGGTACGTTCTCGATGGCGATCAGCCGCTACGGCATCGCCTACGTCGAGTACACGGACGGGCGCCTCTTCGCGGTCGATACGCTGACCGCCAGGTGTTACGTGACGCCCTTCAAGCCGGGCCTCACCGGCTTCGAGAACTTCGGCATGGGGTACGCCGTCGACGGCGAGCCCAACTACGACGGCGGCGTGGGCGACGCCGGCGATGCCGACGCGGCCGATCCCGACGCGGGTGACGGCGAGGCCGAGGGAGGTGCGGACGGAGGCGATGCCGGCGTCGATGCGTCCGTGCACGAGACCCTCTACGTGTCGGGCGCGGGCCTCGGCTCGCTCGACACGAAGTCGTACGACATCAAGTTCCTCGGCTCGCTCACCTACGGGCGGACCGAGCTCACCGGCCGCGACCGCGACCTCTTCGCCTTCGCGGTCGGCTCCGGCATCGTCGCCGGGCTCGACAAGACGAATGCCGCCACGCGGGTGACCTATCGCACCACCGCGGTCGCCGAACGCGCCGCCTTCGCGTTCGCCCACTGGGGCGGCGCCTTCTACATCTTCACCGGCGACGAACGATCGATGGTCACGAAGTACTCGCCGGCCGAGGACCGCTCGGAGGTCGTCGTGCAGGACACCGGTATGCTGATCGTGGGCGCCGGCTCCTCGACGTGCGCTCCGTCGGCCCCGCCGCGCTGACTCAGCGGCCGAGCCCCAGGCGCGAGCCGAGGAACGTGTAGACCAGCGCGTCGACGTGGGCCGTCTGCTTCGCGTCGGCCGCGCCCCCGTGGCCGCCCTCGATGTTCTCGTAGTAGAGCGGCGCGTAGCCGAGCGCCTCGAGCTTCGCGACCATCTTGCGGGCGTGCCCCGGATGGACGCGGTCGTCCTTCGTCGAGGTGGTGAAGAACATCGGCGGGTAGGGCATGGCCCGCTTCACGTTCTGGAAAGGCGAATAGCGGGCGAGCGCTGCCCAGTCGCCGGGATCGTCGGGATTGCCGTACTCGCTCATCCAGGACGCGCCGGCGAGCAGCTCGTGGAAGCGCCGCATGTCGGTGAGCGGGACCTTGCTGACGACCGCTCCGAACAGCTCGGGCCGCTGCGTGAGCATCACGCTCGTGAGGAGGCCACCGTTGCTGGCGCCGAGGATCCCGAGCTGCTTCGGGGTGGTGACGCCGCGCTTCACGAGGTCCTCGGCGACTGCCGCCATGTCGTCGTACGCGCGCTGCCGGTTCCGCTTGATCGCCGCCTCGTGCCAGGCCGGACCGTACTCGCCGCCGCCGCGCAGGTTCGCGAGCACCCATACGCCGCCCCTCGTCGCCCAGGCCGCGCCGGGCGTCGCGGCGTAGCGCGGGCCGAGCGAGATCTCGAAGCCGCCGTACGCCTCGAGCAGCGTCGCCACCGGTCCGACGCGCGTCCTCGGGGCGACCTCCGTGTAGGGGATCTTCGTGCCGTCCTTCGAGGTCGCGAAGTGCTGCGCGACGGTGAGCCCCGTCGCGTCGAAGAAGGTGGGCGTCGACTTGAGGAGCTCCCGCTTTCCGGCGCGCGCGTCGTAGAGCGCGAGGGAGCTCGGCAGGGTGAAGTCCTCGACGGTCAGCCACGCGTCGTCGGAGCGATCCGGGTCGACCGGGGTGACGCCGATGGCGCCAGCCGTCTCGTCGAGCTTCGCGCTCGACCAGCGCGCCTGCGACGCGTCGCCCGGCCTTCGCGTGAAGACGAGGACCTCGTTGCGGACGTCGTGCAGGGTGTTCACGAAGAGGCGCGTCTTCGCGCCGGACCAGCCGGTGAGCGACGTGCTGGCGGTCGGCTCGAAGAGCGTCTGGAAGCGGCGATCGCCCGTGAGGAAGGGCTCGAGCGCGATGGCGAGGAGGCTGCCCTTCCGGTACGTCACCGTGCCGACCGTCCAGTCGCTGCGCAGGCGGAGGAGCAGCTCGTCGTCCCATAGCCCGGCGACCGCGTCCGCCTGCTTGTCGACGAGCACCAGCTTGCCCTCGCGCAGCAGGAACGTCTCGTCGCGGTCGAAGTCGATGCCGCGGATGCACACGTCCCGCTTCCGGCCGTGGTCGAAGCTGCGCGTGCACTGCACGTCGACGTCGCTCGCGGAGGCCTCGAGCACCGTGGTGGCGGACGACAGCGGAGTGCCCCGCTTCCACTCCTTGGCGAGGCGCGGGTACCCCGAGGTCGTCAGGGTGCCGGGACCGAGATCGGTGCCGATGAAGAGCGTGTCCTCGTCCTTCCACGAGACGACGCTCTTCGCGCGCGGCAGCACGAAGCCATCCTTCACGAAGGCCTTCTTGTCGACGTCGTACTCGCGGAACACGTCGGCGTCGCCGCCCCCCGGCGAGAGCGCGAGGAGGCACCGCTTGCGAAGCGGGTAGAGGCACGTGGCGCCGTGGAAGACGTAGCTCTCGTGCTCCTCCTTGCCGAGGGCGTCGACGTCGAGCAGCGTCGTCCACGCGGGCTTCGGCTTGCGGTACTCGGCGAGCGACGTCTCGCGCCAGAGGCCGCGCGGATGATCGGAGTCGGTCCAGAAGTTGCGGACGCGGTCACCGGCCATCCTGGGAAAGGGGATGCGCTCCTTCGATCCGTAGATGGCATGGAGCTTCTGCTCGAGCGCCGCGAAGCCGGGGTCGCCCGTGAGCTCCTTCTCCGAGACCGCATCGTGGGCGCGTGCGAAGGCGAGCGCACGCTCACCGGCCACATCCTCCAGGTAGAGGAAGTCGTCGTCGTGCACCGCCGTCGCCGGCACCGCTGCGGCGGGGGCCGAGGGAACAGGCCGCGGCGCGACCGGCGCGCGGTCCGCGCCGCAGCCGGCGACGAGCAGGAGAAGCCAGAGGCGAGCGCGCATGACGGCTTCTAGCACCCTGCCGGCGGCGCTCAGCGCCCGGGCGCCGGGGCCGGGTCGGCCGGCGTGCGCGACGGAGGGGTCGCCGTCGCCTCGGCCGGGACGAGCGTCTGGCAGCTCTCGAGGCGGACGTGCTGCTCGGCATGCGCCCACTGCTCGACGCGGTGCACGGCGTTGCGGCAGGCGCTGGCGTAGCTGTAGCTGCTGGCGCCCGTCGCCTGGCGGCCGACCGCGCTCGCATCGGTTCCGGTCCGGCACCCGACGGTGCACGTGTAGCAGCCGTTGCCGTCGCGCTCGCCGCTCGCTTCGCCGGACGAGGTGACGGCGGCGAGGCGCACGCTCCGCGTGCTCACCGCGCGCGCGTCGCTGCCCGAGGTGCCCGAGGGATCGGTCGTGCCGGATCCGTCGTCCCCGGTGTCCCAGCCAGAGCCGTCGTCGCTCTCCCACGTGTCGCCGTAGCCGTCGTCCGCAGGCCAGCCGCCGCTCGGATCACCTTCGGTGCCCGGGAACGCTTCCTCGTCGTTCGCGTCCCAGCCGCCCGCGGGCTCGGGCGCCGTCGGGTCGTAGTCGTCGCCCGGGTCGTACCAGCCCTCGACGCCGCCGCCGTACGGATAGCCGGGATCGATCGACCAGCCGACGCCCCAGCCGACGCCCGCCGCATAGGCCGCGTCGCCGAGGTGAGGAGCGCCGCACGTCGACACGTCCTCGTGGTGTTTGCAGCCGGCCGTCCACACGGCGGCGCAGGCGAGGACGGTGAGCGCAGCGCGCCTCATGACCGCCTCACATCAGCTCGACGCCATCGGCGACGAGCTCCAGCTTCGCGAGGGGCCGCCCGAGCTGGGCCTCCGCCTCCGCCTTGCAACCGCCGCCGTGGGCCGCGCCGCCCTTCTCGCCGGCCGCCGCCATGCCCTCGTCGTTGCACGAGCCCTCGTCCTCGTAGTTCTTCACGAGGGTCGCGAGCACGCGCGCCTTCTTGCCGGACGCGGTCTTCGGGACGAAGAAGGCGTGGCCGGCCATCTTGATGTGGGCCTCGCTCGCGTCGTCCTTGATCTCCATCCAGCAGCCGCGGTGCTGGCAGACCGAGGTGACGGTGCCGGTCGTCGCGAAGGTCTTGCCCATGAATGCGCCGGGGTTCTTCGCGACCTCGGCGAGCGAGACCTTCTGCACGGCCTTGTCGTCGATCGGCGCGCCCAGGTGCAGCGCGCCCTCGGCAGCGGCGGCCGGCGCCGGCGACGTCTTGACGGGCTCGGGCTCGGGCTGGGCCTTCGGTCCGGTGTTGCAGCCGGGCAGCACCAGGGCGAGCGCCAGCGCGGCGGACGGGAGGGCGAGCGCGAGGAAGGACCGCGTGGAGCGCATGCCTCCGGTCTAGCACTTTTCGCCGCCGGCCGCGGCGTCCGCCCATTGACGAGGTGACCGCGGCCGCGCGACGCTCCGCCCATGCGAACTCTCGGGCTCGTCGCCCTCTCTGCGCCCTCCCTCCTCCTTCTCGCGGCATCGCTCGCGGCCTGCGAGGACTCGTCCGGTGGCGGCGGCGGCGGCGGGGTCTTCACGAGCGACGCGGGGTCCTTCGAGGCGAGCGCGCCGGCGGATTCGGGCGGTTCGCTCGACGGCTCGGTGCCCGACGGCGCGATCCCCGGCGAGGCGGGCGCCGGCGTGAGCGTGTCGGTGGTCGGGAACGCGGGACCGAAGTCGAACGTGCGGGTCGTCTTCCAGGATGCGGCCGGGCTCGTGATCGGCGAGGCGAAGACGGACGCCGCGGGCAAGGCGTTCACCGCCGTCGCCCCGAGCATGGTCACGGTGCTCTCGCTCGGCGCGCCGACCGAGGCGCAGCCCGTCACGTTCATGGGCGTCGCGGACGGCGACGTGCTGCTGGTGACGCCCGACGAGGAGATGGCCGATCCGGAGCTCGGGACCCTCTCGGTCACGTTCACGGCGGGCCCGGCCACCGTGGGCTCCAGCTTCTTCCAGGTGAGGGTCAACGGCGGCGGGTGCAGCAACGTCGGCGGGGGCGTGGGCGCCACCGTGGCGGTGCCGATGTTCAAGTCGTGCGCGCGCGCCGCCAACAGCGTGCTCGCAGCCGCGCAGGACGCGAGCTCGACGCGCGCGTACGGCTTCGCGAAGAACGTCACGACGCCGGCGGGCGGCGCGACCGTGAACGTCGGTCCGCTCGCGTTCACCGCCGCCGGCTCGCGCACGCTGAAGGCGACGAACCTGCCGGCGGGCGACGTCTCGCGCGAAGCGACGGTCTACGGGATCGTGGGCAGCGACCTCTACACGCTGGAAGCGTCGGGCGCGATCACCGAGGCGGGCGGCCTCGTTGCCGCGACGCCGACCGGCTTCGCCGACGCCTACCAGGTGCTGGTCGAGTCGGGGAGCTACAACGGCAGCATCGCGAGCACGACCGCCATCGTCCGGCGCGAGGTCGCCACGGCCGACGCGGCTGCCACCTTTGCGAACGTCGACTTCGCGGGCGCCCTCCCGCTCGTGACGGGAGCCGCGGCATCGACGGCCGGCGCGGGCGGGACCGCGCGCCCCACAATCACGGTGGCGACCGCCGGGGTCCCGACCGCGCAGGCGCTCTCGGCGCGCATGAGCTGGGCGGGTGAAGGCTCGAGCGGTAGCTGGACCTTCGTCATGCCGGGCAACACGAAGACGTTCACGGTGCCGGCCCTTCCCGCCGACGCCGGCGTCTTCGTTCCGCACGACGCGCTGAGCGTGGACACCGCGGGCTACGTCGACGGGACGATCCCCTACGGCACGCTCAAGAAGATCCCGGTCAACCCGGGCGCGTACTCGCCGAGCCTCCTCGACCGGCGCGCTCCGCTGCCGCCTGCGGCAACGGTGAAGGTGAGCGCCTTCCTGTACGAAGCGGGCTGAGCGAACGCGCGCTATGGATGGAGCAAGGCTCCATCCATGTGCAGAATCGCCGGCTACTTCGGTCCTCCCGCTCCGCTCGCCTCGCTCCTCGTGACGCCGTCGCACGGCCTGCGCGCGCAGGCGAAGGAGCCGCGCGAGCTGCCGCCCGGGATCATCGGCAGTGACGGGCACGGCGTCGGCTGGTTCGTCGATCACTGCCGCCAGCCCGCCCGCACGCGCAGCATCCTCCCGATCTGGGCCGACGAGAACGTCGACACCATGTCGATGCACATTACATCTTCCTCGATCGTCGCCAGCACGCGCACTGCCACGCGCCAGATGCCGGTGGCGATCACCAACACGCCGCCGTTCCAGCCGCGCGACGGACTCCTCGTGCACAACGGGTCGATCGACGACTTCCACGAGAAGGTGGCGGACCGCCTGCGCGACGCGATCGCGCCTGCCACGCGGCAGCGCATCCTCGGCAACACCGACACCGAGTACCTCACCGCGCTCCTCCACGATCGTGAGGAAGGCCCGCTCGAGCACCGCGTGCGGAAGGCGCTCGGCACCGCCGCGGAGCACATCGAGCGGGCGGGAACGACCGCGCAGCTGAACCTCATCGTCGCCGAGCGCGACGCTCTCGTGATCGTGCGGCTCGCGCTCGGCAAGGACGCACCGTCCCTCTACGTGCACGTGACGGACGAGAGCGTCACCGCCGCCTCCGAGCCCCTCGACGACGGCGGCGGCTGGGAATCCGTCGCGCCTGGCGAGATCATCACGGTGCGCGGCGCCGCTCGCGGCTGCACGGTGGACCGCGCGCGCGTCTGACGGTTCGCCGGCCGGCGAACGAAGCGGCGGAGAGCGGGGGATTTCTCGTACCATGGGCGGCTCCCGATGGTGCGCACGCGAACCCTGGCGACGATGATCGGGACGCTCGTCGCCGCCCTGATGACGTCGCGCATCGCCCGTGCCGAGGGCGCGCACGCCCGCCTCCGCTACGAGCTCGAGGATCCGCGGGGCGTCTGCGCGGACGAGGCGACCTTTCGCGCGCGCGTCGCGAGCCGGCTCGGCTATGACGCGTTCCGGGACGACGCCTCGCTCGAGCTCCGCGTCCGCATCGTGGCCCGAGGCGCGACGGTCACCGCGGAGATCACGTCGGTCGCGCCGGGCCGGCCCGCCGGGAAGCGCACGCTGGAGGATCCGCGCTGCGACGCGCTCGGGGATGCGGTCGCCTCGGCGGCAGCGCTGGTCCTCGATCCGGTCGCGGCGCCTCCGCCCGAACCCGAGCCTGCTCCGCTACCGGCGCCTCCCGTCAGCGGCGCGATCCCGCCGCCCGCTGCGCTCCCCGAGCGTCCCTCGCCGAACGCGGCGTCGGCCTCGCCGGAGACGACGACCGACCCGCTGCTGCTCGCGGACTTCACGGTGGCGTTCGCCCGCACCCCGGCGGCGCTCCTCGGCGTGCGCGTGGGCCTCGGTCTGCGGCGCGGCGTTCACTCGCTGACCGTGGAGGGGCGCGCCGAGACGTCGCCCGCCGACGCGTCGATCGGCGACCGCGACCGCGTCGAGGCCTCGGCGTTCTCGGCTGCGCTCGTGCCCTGCCGTCACTTCGACATCGTGGCGCTGTGCGGCGTGGCGCTCGCCGGCGTCCGCGAGGTGAAGGCGCTCGACGTCGTGAATCCGGCCGCGCAGCGCTCGGCGATGCTCGTGCTCGGCGCGCGCCTCGGGCTCGAGCTCCCGCTCGGCTCGGGGGCTCCCCTCCACCTTGCGCTTCGCGCGAATGCCGAGGCCGGAGCCTCCCTGCTCCGCGACACCTACACGACGGACGGCATCGCGCGCACCACCACGAGCCCGGTCGAGGCGACGCTCGGAGCCGGGCTCCTCGGACGATTCCAGTAGAGCCGATGACGGATCCGCGGCGATCGGCACAGGACGAAAGAGGAGCGGGCGATCACGCCGGGCCGCGCTCCGCCCCCGATGCCGCGCCCCCGATGTCACCCACCTTCACGCAGCTCTTCGAGCAGCACTTCGATTTCGTGTGCCGGTCGCTGCAGCGGCTCGGGGTGCGCGAGGCCGATCTCGAGGACATCGCGCAGGAGCTCTTCCTCGCCGTCCACCGGGCGCTTCCCGGGAGCGAGCGGGACCGGCCGATGAAGCCCTGGCTCTTCGGCTTCGCGGTACGCTATGCGGCGAACTACCGGCGCCTTTCGTGGCATCGTGGCCGCGAGCTCGACGACGTGCCCGTCAGCCCGAAGCTCCACGACAAGCTCGCGGCGAAGCGGACGGTCCTGACGACGATGGAGCAGCTCGACTTCGACAAGCGCGTGATGCTCGTGATGCACGACCTCGAGGAGCTCACCGCGCCCGAGATCGCCGCCGAGCTCGGGCTGCCGCTCAACACCGTCTACTCCCGGGTGCGCCTCGCGCGCGAGGCCTTCCGCGCCATCGTGAAGAAGGAGCAGAGCAGCCCGTGAGCGAGCTCGATCCCCTCCCGCCGGACCTCGCGGAGCTCTTCGCCGAGGAGCGCGCGGCGTACCCGTCCGACGACGCGGCGCGCGCGCGGGTGCTGCGGCGCATCGAGGCCTCGGTGGCGTTCGGGGCGGTGGGGCTCGGGGTCGGGGCGGCGGCGGTGAAGGCGGGCCTCGGCTCGCAGCTCGCGCTGCATGTCACGAAGTACGCGAAGCTCTACGTCGGTCTGACCTTCGCGGCCGGGCTGGCGGTCGGCGAGACGCATGCCCGGGTCACGGCGCCGGCCCACGTTGCTGCGCCTGCTGCTCCGGCGAGCGCGGCGGCTCCGGCGAGCGCGGCGGTTCCGGCGAGCGCGGCGGTTCCGCAGATCGATCTCTCGTCCCTGCCGAGCGTTCCGCCGGCGCCGGCGACCGCCTCCGCCGCGCCGTCGCCCGCCTCGAGCCTCGCCGCCGAGCAGTCGCTCGTGGACACCGCGCGCGCGGCGCTCGCCAGGGGCCGCGCCGACGATGCGCTCCACGCGATCGACGAGCATGCGCAGCGGTTTGCCCGGGGTCGCCTCGCCGAGGAACGCGAGCTCCTCGCGGTGCAGGCGCTGCTCCTCGCGCACCGGACGGGCGAGGCGGAGGCGCGCGCCCGCCGCTTCCATGGCGCGTATCCGACGAGCCTCTATGGCGGCGCGGTGGACGCGCTCGTGGCGCCGCGTGCTGCGGGCGGCGACGGAGGGGATCGATGAGACGCGTGATCCCGATCGTCGTCGCGCTCTCCGCAGGGTGCATCACCGCGCAGGATCTCGGCACGCACGCCCGTGACGGCGGCACGGTCACACCCGGTGACGGCGGCTTCGACCCGTTCGCGCCGGACGCCGCGAGCAGCAGCAGCGGCGCGAGCAGCAGCGGCGCGAGCAGCAGCGGGAGCAGCGGCGGCGTGAAGCTGTTCTTCACGACGCGCGCGGTGTTCACCGGCGCGCTCGGCGGCCTCTCCGGCGCGGACGCGAAGTGCGACGAGGAGGCTCGCGCGGCGGGGCTCGGGGGCAGCTTCCGGGCGTGGCTCTCCACGTCCACGGTCGCCGCCAAGACGCGCATCACCGGCGGTCCATGGGTGTTCCGCAACGCGGAGACGGCGTTCCACGCGAGCTCCGCGGGGGTCAGCCCCGACGACTTCCCGCGCTACGACGCCCGCGGCGGCGACCTCCTCTTCGATCCGCAGCTCGAGGTGTGGACCGGCACCGGCGACTTCGGCCTCCTCGACGCGGGCAACGCCACGTGCCTCGACTGGACGAGCAGCGCCGCGAGCCAGCTCGGATCGTTCGGCACCCTCGGATCGATCGGCGTGCGGTGGACCCACGTGGCGCCCTTCGCCAATGACCCGCCGGGCCGCGCCTGCAGCCAGACGCTGCGGCTCTACTGCTTCGAGCAGTGAAATTCGACGCGCGCCGGTGACGGAAGTCGCCGGCCGGCGACAGACCAGGGCGATGAAGCTCCTCGTCCTTTCCTTCCTGCCTCTCGCGTCGCTCGCTCTTCTCGCCTGTTCGGGCTCGTCGACCGGCGTCGGCACCGGCCCTGCCGGCAGCACCGGCACGAGCTCCGGCGCGGCCGACCCGTCTCCCGCCCCCACGAGCAGCACGACCGACGACCCGAGGAGCACCGGCGACTCCGGCCCGACGCCCGCCTCGGCGGGTGACCTGGTGGTGTTCACGACGAAGGCGACGTTCGACGGCGACCTCGGCGGCGTCACCGGAGCCGACACGAAGTGCACCACCTACGCCAATGCCGCCGGTCTCCCGGGCAAGTACCGCGCGTGGCTCTCGAGCGCGGCGGGCGGCGACGCGCTCTCACGCGTTCCCGAGGGCGGCCCGTGGCGCCTCCGTGATCCGCAGGCCGGCCTCGCGGGACCTGCCGTGTTCGCGGACCGTCAGAGCTGGGCCGGCTATCCGGCGCACGCCATCAACCGGGACGAGTTCGGCAATCCCCTCCAGGGCTACGGCTACGTGTGGACCGGCACCGGGATCGGCGGACTGCGCGTCGACGCATGCTCCTGCGGTGACTGGAAGTCGAACAGCAGCTACGCGTGCGACTCGTACGGCGGATCGGCGCCGACCTATGGCAACAGCAACCTCGGCTACGGAGACGAGGGCTGGACCAACGTGAGCCATCAGGGCTCCTGCTACAGCGAGTACGCGCTCGTCTGCTACCAGCTCTGACCGCCAGGGCGGCGACTCCTCACTTCGCGGTGAAGATCGCCGCCTGTCCCGCGCCCAGCGTCAGGGTCAGATCGTTGCCATTGCTCGTGGCGGTGCCGGTGCCGAGCGCCGATGTCCAGCCCGTGATCCCGGAGGTCGAGAGGTTCAGGACGGACGCCGAGATCGTGCGCGTGAGATCGGCGCCGCGATTGACGACGACGATCGCGATCTCCTTCGCCGCGCCGGTCTTGTACGCGTACACCCAGAGGTCGGGGTCGGTGCCGAGCACGGTGATGCGGTCGCCGCGCCGGAGCGCCCGCGAGCCCTTGCGGACCTCGCCGAGCTTGCGGGCCCAGTCGCGCAGATCGAGCTGCTGGGCGATGATCGCGGCCGGCGAGCCACCGGGCTTCGCCATCTGCAGGGCCGCGAGCTCGGGCTCGGCGAACAGCATGTTGCGGCGCATGTCGGGGTCGTTGCCGCCCGGGAACGCGAGCTCGTCTCCCGAGTACAGATAAGGAACGCCGGGCAACGTGTAGAGCACGGTGAGCGCGCGCTTCAGCTTCGTGTACACCGCCGGGTCGGTGTAGTTGACGGGCGGGAGCGCGTCGCCGCGGCAGCCCGACGACCAGCTGCATCCGAGCTTCGGATCCTGCGCGGCGATGCTCGCGATGCGCGGATTGTCGTGGCCATTGAGGAACCGGACGTGGTGCTGGTGGCTCTTCGCGTAGGAGCGCTCCGCCTTCGCGAGCTGCGCCTCGACCTGGTCGAGCCCGGCGCCCCCGTTGACGAGGCCTTCGGACATGTTGTGGAGCGTCGGGAAGTCGAACTGCCCGTCGAGCGCGTTGTCACCGGTGTACGCGTCGATCCACTGGAAGCCGCTCGAGAACGTCTCGCCGAAGAACGTCCCCTGGTCGCCCTCGCCCACCGCGGTCTCGCCGACCATGAAGATGCGCGCGCCGCCCTGCTCGAAGCGGCGGGCGAGCGCGGCCCGCATGTTGAAGACGCTGTTCGCCTCGACGTGCTTCACCGCGTCGACGCGGAAGCCGTCGAGGTCGTATTCGGAGATCCAGTTGACCGCGTCGCCGATGAACTGCTGCTCGGCGGCGGGGACCTTCCAGTTGATGTCGGGGAGGTACATCTGGAAGTTGCAGTCGAAGGGACGCTCGCTCCAGCCGCAGCCCTGATCTCCGCACTTGCAGTCCTTGCGGAACCAGTCGCCGTGCGTCTTCACGTACTCGTGGTCGTCGTGGACCTGGTTGTTGATGAGGTCGAGCAGCACGCGGAGGCCGCGCTTGTGAGCCTCGCCGACGAACGCGCGGAGCGCCGATCCTCCCCCGAACCGCGGCTCGATGCTGCGCGCCTTCACCGGCCAGTAGCCGTGGTACGCGCTGAACATCTGGTTGCCGTCGCCGACCTGGGATTTGTCGGTCTGCGCGTTGGCGGGCGACAGCCAGATGGTGCGCACGCCGAGCTTCTCGAAGTAGCCCGACTGCATGACGGCGAGGGCGCCCTGGAGATCGCCGCCGTGGAAGTCGGCGTCGTACTCGACGGGGCCGCCGACCGGCTTGTCGTTCGTGGTGTCGCCGTTGGCGAAGCGATCGACGAGGAACATGTAGAGGAGGCCGTCGCGATAATCGAAGTCCTCGTCCTCGACCCAGAAGGGGAGATCGACCGGCTCCGCCTCGCGGCCCTTGCCGTCCTTGGCGCCGAGCGCGAGGCGGTGCTTGCCCTTCACGAGGCCGGGCAGGGTGAAGTCGACCGCGCCAGCCGCCTCGTCGATCTTCCAGGAGCCAGCGGGGATCTTCGTCCCATCGATGCTGGCTGCCATGGTGGCGAGGGGCTCGGCGTCGCTCGCCGCGCGCAAGGTGACGCGCACCTGGAGCTGGCCGGTCTCGCCCGAGCGCGTGACGACCACCTTGTCACTGAGTAGCTCGGGCCCCGCGTCGCACGCCGGGAGCCTCAGCGCCGAGTTCATCTGCTCGTCGATGATCTTCCGGTATTTCCCGTTCGGATCGAGCTTCCAGACGTCGTCGGCGATGAGCTTGTAGCCGTACAGCTGGCCGCCCACGAGCTTCGGGCCCGGCTGGAGGGTGAGCTCGAAGCCGCCGCCCGTCCTCGTCATCGGCAGCGCGCCGGTCGCCCAGTCGGTGAACTCGCCGGCGACCTTCACGCTGGCCTCGGTTCCCTCGTAACGAAGGCTCAGCGAGCAGGTGCGCGTGCCGAAGGCGACCTTGTCGCCGAAGACGATCTCCGTCTGTTCCTTGCCCGCATCGGGACCCGCGCCGGTCTCGCCGGGGGCGCCGGCCTCGATGCCGGGCGTGACCTGCGGGCCGCCCTCGTCACTCGACGACGAGCAGGCCGCGAGGACGGCAAACGACGTGACGAGCGCGGAGAGCGCGATGAGCGAACGACGCGAAGCAAGCATCCCGTGGGCACCCTTGCCGCTCCCGACCCGAGGCAGCGGCGGCTAGGTCCGTACCTCACGGCATGGTGACGAGCAAGGCGAGGCCGGGCGATTCCCGGGCCTCGGCGTCAGCGCGCTCAGCGCGCTCAGCGCGCCCGGATCGCCGAGAGGGTCTCGGCGCCCGCATCTCCGAGGGACACCGTGCTCCGCTTCTGGAACGTGGGCGCCTCGCTGGCGGCGGCCTGCGGGCAGCTCTCGCCCGCGCACTCGGCCGCCTCGTCAGTCGCCGTCGCGGCGCCCTGGTCGCTCTCGTCCCCGGTGCGGGCGAAGTCCGCCTTGCTGGGCCCCGTCGGATCGGACAGGTCGTAGCAGCCGGCGAGCGTGAGGGCCGTGAAGGTGATCGCGACGGACCGGGCCAGCGTGAGGAACATCTTGCACGAGGGTGATGCACGCGTGAGGCCAGCGGCGTTGACGCGCTGCGCCGACGCGTTTCGTAACGCTGATCTGAGTTACCTTTTTCCCTGACGCTGCGGCAGCTGCGTGCTAGCTGACGGCACCCCCGTGCGCCGATCGCCGTCGCTTCTCGCCTCCACCACTGCGGTTCTGTCGGGCGCGGCGCTCCTCGTGTCGGCGAGCGCCGCTCACGCCCAGGGAACGCCGCCGCCGGCCGCGCCGAACGCCGCGACCACGACGCCCGTGAGCCTGCCCGACGCGCCGGTCACGTCGGACACGAGCGGGCCGTCCGTCCCGGGCGCGACCACGCCCGATCTCAGTCGCGGCAACGAGCCGGCGCGCGCCGTGACGGAGCACCCGAACGACCACCAGGGCACGTTCGAGTTCGGCTCGTACGGGCGCGTCTGGGCGGCGACCGATGCTCGCGGCGGCACCGGTCGTGGCACGAATGTCGTGGCATTCGGTCCACGCATCGTCGACGAGGGAAGCTACGCCGAGCTCGAGCTGCGCCGCGAGGACAAGTGGAACGAGAAGGTGAAGAGCCGCGTCGTCGCGACCCTCGCCCTCTTCCCGCCGTTCTTCCACTTCAGCGGCAAGGTCGACCAGCAGATCGGCGTCCGCAACCTGTACGCCCAGGGCACGTACGACAAGATCACGATGTGGGCCGGCTCGCGGATGTACCGCGGCGACGACATCTATCTCCTCAACTGGTGGCCCCTCGACAACCAGAACACGGTGGGCGGCGGCGTCGGGGCGCCCCTCTACAAGTCGGATTCGCTCGAGACCATCGCGCAGGTCCACGCCGGCCAGCAGCGCCTCGACAACGCCTTCCAGTACCAGACCGTCCCGGTCGTGGCGCCCTTCGGCTTCGGCACCACCGACGTCACGAAGCTCGACCGCCCGCGCACCGTCGAGACCTTCAAGCTGACGCAGTTCGTGCGGCCGGGCGGCGGCGCGAGCGGCTTCAAGGGCGTCCTCTACGGCGAGCTCCACGAGCTCGCGGCCGGCACGTACCTCGACCCGCTCACCCAGAAGAACCGCGGGCTGCCGTCGGACTTCGGGTTCATGGTCGGCTCGCAGCTCACGTATTTCACGGGGAAGCGCGACACGTATGCGTCGCTGGTCATGCGCCACG
This sequence comes from Labilithrix sp., assembly GCA_028287035.1. The sequence goes on from JAQBQL010000187.1 coordinate 51,098, forward strand.
CGCGCGGCATCGCCGCCTACGATCCGCTGTCGGTGCCGATCACGTTCGCGCTCGACCGCACGACGAGCGGCGCGAGCGAGACCCAGCTCGCGATCTCCGGCAACTACGAGCTCGATCGGTTCTCGATCCTCATTGCCGGGTACCTGCGCTTCTTCCGCGACGCGAGCACCAGCGCGACCTCGATGCAGAAGTACGACGAGGGCGCGATCGTCGCGCGTCCCAACGTGTTCCTCGGCGACCACTTCGGGCTGTCCGTCGAGGGCAGCTACCAGCAGCGTCGGCTCGCGGTCATCCGTCCGGGAAGCGAGGACCCGCTCAACGCCTCGGTCGCGAAGTTCGGCGTCATGCCGTACTTCTCGCCTTCCGGGAAGGGCAGCTACAAGCGCCCGCAGATCCGCCTCCTCTACGTCGCGAGCTTCCGCGACTCCGGCACCCGGGCGCTCTACCCGAGCGAAGACGTGTTCAATCAGCGCGGCACCGAGCACTACCTCGGGGTCGGCGCAGAGTGGTGGTTCAACTCGAGCTCGTATCCGTGAGGGCCCCCATGAAGTCCATCCGTTCTGCCCTGATGGCCGCGCTCTTCGTCGCGGCGTGCGCGGCGCCAGGTGTGGCCTGCGTGAGCGTGCCCGACGACGGCAAGCAGCCGGTCCTCGCCACGCACGTCGACGACTGGCGCGACGAGGTCATCTACCAGGTGCTCGTGGATCGCTTCGCCAACGGCGACGTGAACAACGACTACATGGTCCGTCCCGGCGCGCTCGCGCGCTTCCAGGGCGGCGACTGGCAGGGCCTCATCGACCACCTCGACTACATCAAGGCGCTCGGCGTGACGACGGTGTGGATCTCGCCGGTCGTGAAGAACGTCGAGACCGACGCCGACGTCGACTCGTACCACGGGTACTGGGCGCAGGACCTCCGCCAGACCAATCCCCACTTCGGGGACCTCACCCAGCTGCGCCGCCTCGTCGCCGCCGCGCACGATCAGAACATCAAGATCGTGCTCGACATCGTCACCAATCACATGGGGCAGGTCTTCTATTACGACATGAACCTGAACGGCCACCCCGACATCAACATCGGGGGCAGCGGCCCGCTCCAGGGCGCCGGGTCGGAGTCCCCGATCACGCGCATCACCGAGTACGATCCCGACTGGGACCCGCGCGGGATCCAGGCCTTCACCTCGCTCGGAAACGCCGGACGGGCGCCGCTCGTCTTCATCGACGATCCGTCGATCAATCGAATTCCGCCGCCCGGCATCCTCGGCACGGCGCGCGCCTATCACGGATTCGGCCGTATCCTGAATTACGACATTCCCGAGCAGACGCGCCTCGGCGACTTCCCGGGCGGCCTCAAGGACGTGGCCACCGAGCTGCCCGAGGTGCGCGACGAGATGGTCGACGCGTACACGCGCTGGGCCGAGGTCAGCGACCTCGACGGGTTCCGCATCGATACCGTCAAGCACGTCGAGTACGAGTTCTGGAAGGACTTCGCGACCCGCGTGCGGGCGCGGCTCGCCGCGCAGGGCAAGAACAAGTTCCTCATGTTCGGCGAGGCGTTCGACGGCAACGACAAGCTGCTCGGCAGCTACACCGGGCCGGGGATGCTCGACAGCGTCTTCTACTTCTCGCAGAAGTTCCAGGTGTTCAGGGACGTGTTCGCGAATGCCCACGACGGCAACGCGCAGCGCGGCACCGACCAGATCAAGGCGCTCTGGGACCTGCGCGCGGTCAACTACAACACGAAGCCGCAAGAGGGTGGCATCGGGGTCGCGCCGGCGCATGCGCTCGTGAACTTCATGGACAACCATGACGTGTCACGGTTCCTGTTCGACTCGCTCGGCGACAAGGACGCGCTCCGCAACGCGTTCGTCCTGCTGATGACCGAAGAGGGTATTCCCTGCCTCTACTACGGCACCGAGCAGGACTTCGCGGGCGGCAACGATCCGTCGAACCGCGAGGTCCTCTGGAACACCGGTTTCCCGACCAACGGGGACACGTTCCAGCAGTTCTCGAAGCTCGCGCGGCTCCGCGCGAAGTACCCGGCGCTCCGGCGCGGCGACACGAACATCGTCTACTCGACGCCGCACACGAAGGACGAGGCCGACGCCGGCATCTTCGCGTTCGAGCGGAAGGGCGGGGACGCCGCCGACCAGTACGCGCTCGTGGTGACCAACACCAACGGGCGGCATCCCAGCACCAGCGCCGAGGGCACGAACGTGCTGAAGGCGACCGTGCCGGGCGTCACGCTCGTCGACGTCCTCGACCCCGAGCTGAAGACCTACGCGGTGCCTGCCTCGGGCGAGCTCCGCCTGATCGTGCCGGCCCAGCGATCGATGATCCTCGTGCCGGAGGCGCAGCTCCGGCCGTAGCGCTATGGTCGAGGGAGCCCATGCTGCTCCGCCTGCTCGGCCTGCTGTTCGACGTCCTCCTCCTCCCTCTTCGCTGGGTGAAGCGCGCGCGGCTCGTGCCGCCCGGCACGTTCATCACGCTCACCATCGACGGGGCGGTGGTCGACGCGCTCGCCCGGCCGCGCTTCTGGGAGCGGCGCGCGCAGAAGGCGGTGAGCCTGCACGATGTCCGGCAGGTGGTGGACCACGCCATCCTCGACGACCGCATCCGCGGCATCGTCGTGACCATCAAGCAGCTGGCCGCGGGCATGGCGACGGCGCACTCGCTGCGCAGCCAGCTCGCGCGGGCGCGCGCCTCCGGCAAGGAGGTGGTGGTGCACCTGCCGCTCGGCGGCGCGGTGAAGGAGATGATCGTCGCCAGTGCCGGCACGAAGATCTTCCTCGGCCCCGCCGCGCAGCTCGCGCCGCTCGGGTTCGCTTCGCACACCCGGTACGTCAAGCGCGCGCTCGACCAGGTGGGCGTCGTGCCCGAGGTCTACGCGGTCGGCGACTACAAGGCGGCCGGCGAGTCCTTCGTGCGCGACAGCATGAGCGACGCGCAGCGCGAGCAGCTCGGCAAGCTGCTCGACCGCTTCGACGCGGAGCTGCTCGACGCCATCGCCGAGGGGCGGGGCGTCTCGCGGGAGCGCGCGCGAGCCCTCGTCGACGGCGGGCCTTATCCCGGCGAGCAGGCCATCGAGGTCGGGCTCGCCGACGCGGTCGCCTACGAGGACGAGGTGCCGGCGCTCCTCGGCCTCCCGCGCGAGAAGGAGAAGGGGCCGGTCACGCGCGGGCTCATCGCGGCGAGCGTGTACCTGGCGGCGATGAAGCGGCCGCTGCTGCGGGCGCTCGGCCGGCCGCGGCTCATCGCGGTGATCCCGGTCCATGGAGCGATCGCTCACGCGGCCAGCCCCTTCGGGAGCTTCGCGACCGACGACGCGCTCACGCGGCTGGTGCGCATGGCGCGGCTCGACCCGAAGGTGAAGGGGGTCGTGCTCCACGTCGACTCGCCAGGGGGAAGCGCGCTCGCCTCGGATCGCATGCACCACGAGATCGTGCAGCTCGCACGCGAGAAGCCGGTCGTCGCCTGCATGGCGAACGTCGCCGCGAGCGGCGGATATTACGTCGCCGCGCCGGCGCACAAGATCGTCTGCGAGCCGGTCAGCATCACGGGATCGATCGGGGTCGTCGGCGCGCGGCTCACCGCGGAGCCGCTCATGGCGAAGCTCGGGATCACGACGGAGACCGTGCAGCGCGGGGCGCGGGCGTCGCTGCTCTCCGGCTCGAAGCCGCTCACCGAGGACGAGCGCGCTGCGCTCATGCGGTCGCTCGAGTCGACCTACAAGACGTTCGTGCGCGTGGTCGCGCAGGGCCGCAAGATGAAGGTCGAGGACGTCGAGCCGCTGGCGCGCGGGCGCGTGTACACCGGGGAGGACGCGCAGGCGCTGGGGCTCGTCGACGTGCTCGGCGGGTTCGACGTGGCCCTCCGCGAGGTGGAGGCGATGCTGCCTGCCGAGCTGCGGGGACGCACCGAGGCGCGGGTGCTGCGTGCGCCGCGGAATCCTCTGCCGATCCTCGAGCCGCCGTCAGAAGGGGAGGCGGGCCGCCGCGCGGCTTCGCTGGTGGCGAGCCTGCTCCCGCAGCCGGCGCGCACGGTCGTCGCGCTGGCGGCGAACGGCGAGACGGTCCTCGCCTTGTGGACGGACGGCGACCCGAGCGGCTGATTCCCGGCTGCGGCGGGGCGGCGGCCGCGGCGGGGCCGGCGCGGGATGCGGCGTGGCCGCGGGCGCCGGGTGC
>JAQBQL010000200.1 GCA_028287035.1 Labilithrix sp.
CTCGCCGCCCGGCGCCGCGATGGCGAGCGTGCCCGCGCGCGCCGACCCGGACGGCAGCGCGCCGAGCACGCCGGGCAACGCCCCTCCCCACCAGAACAGCGCGCGACGTGCGGGCTCGTAGAGGAGAGGCACCGCTCGACGATCCCACGCCTCGCCCCCGCGCGGCAGCGATTTCCGCTTCGCAGCAAGGTGCGTCGCCTACGCGCCTCCCGGGCGCGGCATGAAATCTGCGCGCGCGGGAGGTCACAGACGATTCACACGAGCGCCGGGCGCCCGCGGCTACCTTGCGGCACGTGGCAGCAGCAGGCGCGGAGCAGTCGGAGACCACGCGAGGACGCCAGCGCGTCGTGCTCGTGCTCCTCGTCGCGGCGTACGCGTCGCTCTACCTGTGCCGCGCCAACATCGAGCCGGGCTTCAACCTGCTCAGCGTGCAATACGGCTACGACAACGAGAAGACGGGGACGGTCTTCGCGGTGGCGCTCGCCGCTTACGCGGTCGGCAAGGTGGTGCTCGGTGCGGTGGGCGACCTCGTCGGCGGCCGCCGCATCCTGCTCGCCGCGATGGTCACGGCGTCGCTCGCCACCCTCGCCATCGGCGTCGTCGACTGGCCGCGCGTCATCGGACCGGCGGCGGCCCTCTGGGTCATGGCGGCGTTCGTCGTCGTGAACCGGTTCGGTCAGTCGGGCGCGTGGGGCGGCCTCGTGCACGTCGTCGCGCGGTGGTTCCCCCGGTCGCGCACCGGCGCGGTGATGGGCGTCGCCTCGACGAGCTACGACCTCGGCAACGTGCTCGCGCTCCTCCTGTGCGCGGGCCTCGTCGCCCTCGGGCTCGGCTGGCGCGCGCTCTTCCTCGTCAATCCGCTGCTGCTGCTCGTCGTCACCGTGGTGGTGGCGGTGGGGCTGCGCGGGGCGCCGGATGCCGCGCAGCAAGCGACCGCGTCGCCGGCCGTCGATGCGCACGACGAGGGCGACGCCGCCGAGACGCGGACCGGGTTCTTCCTCCGCCTCGCGCGCGTGCCGGCGTTCTGGATGGCGGTCGTGCTGTCCTTTCTCCTCACGTTCGTGCGCGCCGCGTTCATGACGTGGACGCCGCGCTACCTCTACGAGATCAGCGCGGCGGCGGGCAGCACGAGCGCCCTCTCCGGATCGATCGCGAAGAGCGCCTTCTTCGGTATCGCCGGCATGGCCGGCTCGCTCGTCATCGGGCGCCTCAGCGACCGGTGGGGTCCCGGGAAGCGCTCGGGCGTGATGACCGCCTCCCTCGCTCTCCTCCTCGTGGCGGTGCTGCTGCTCGCGCATGCGGGCGTGACGGCGCCCCTCGGAGCCGCCGCGCTGATCGGGCTGGCGGGCCTCTTCCTGCTGGGTCCGTACTCGCTCCTCGCCGGCGCGATCACGCTCGACGTCGCCGGCAAGCGGGGCGCCGCGACCACCGCAGGGATCGTCGACGGCGTCGGGTACGTGGGCGCAAGCCTTGCAGCCTACGTGCTCGGCCGCGTCTCGCAGCACCAGGGCTGGAGCGCGGCGTTCGATGTCATCGCCGGCGTCACGGGGCTCGCGCTCCTGCTCGCCGGCGGCTGGTGGCTCGCGTCGCGAACGCGAGAGAGGATGATTCCATGACCGAGGCCGGGCTCGTCTACACGGTGACCGATCGATCGCTCCTTCTGCCGTACTACAAGCGCTTCGTGGTGGAGCCCACCGCGCGCTTCCTGCCGGACCGGCTCGACCCGAACGTCATCACGCACGTGGGGCACGTCGTGAACCTGCTCGGCGTCGTGCTGCTCCTCGCCTTCGGGCAGCACGGCGCGCGCTGGCCGCTGCTCGCGGCGATCGTCACGCTGCAGATCTACAACTATTGCGACAACGCCGACGGCGCGCACGCGCGGCGCACCGGCCGCTGCTCGGCGATGGGCGAGCTGCTCGACCACGGGCTCGACATGCTCAACACCACGTACATCGCCTATGCGGCGGCGATCGCGATCGCCGCTCCGGCCGGCTGGTGGGTGACCCTCGCGCTGGTCGTGCCCGCGGCGTGCGCCGTCACCTACTGGGAGCAGGCCGAGACCGGGCACTTCAGCCTCGGCCGCCTGAACCAGATCGAGTCCGTCGCGCTGCTCTCGCTCGTGCTCCTCGCCTCGGCCGTCTTCGGGCCCTCGGTGTGGACGCGCGTGGCCCTCGGGCCCGTGACCGCGCAGCTCCTCGTGATGGGGTTCGTGAGCGGCGCGGCGGCGGCGGGCATCGCGCGGAACCTCGCGCGCGTCCTTCGCAAGACCGGCCGTCCGGCGCTCCTCCTCCGCGTCCTGCCGCTCCTCGTGTTCGAGGTCGCGGTCCTGGCGAGCGCGCTCACCGGTCTGCTCTCGCCGTGCGCCGCGGTCGTGGCCGGCACGTCCGGGAACGTGTTCTTCGGGCTTCGCTCGCTCGCGGTCCGCACCGCCGGCGAGCGCCCGCATCACGAGACCGGGATGATCGTGGCGGCGCTGCTCGCGGCCATGGGCGCGCTGTCGGGCGCACGCGGCGGCCCGGCGCTCGACCTCGGAGCGGCGGCGCTCGCGGCGGTCTTCTTCGGCGCCTTTGCGGTGGCGAACGCCGCCGGCGCGACACGTGACGTGCGCCGCCTCGATCGCGCGCGCCGCGCCGCCTGACCACGGCGCCCGAGGAAAGCCGCTGCCCGCGAGCGGCGCCCGCCGTACGATGGGGGCCCCGGGATGTGGATCTTCGCCTACGGCTCGCTCATCTCGCGTCCGGCGTTCGCGTATGTCGAGCGCCGTACCGCATACCTCTCCGGCTTCATGCGGCGGTTCTGGCAGGGCTCCCCGGACCACCGCGGCGTCCCCGGCAAGCCGGGGCGCGTCGTCACGCTCCTTCCGGCCCCCGCCGAGGTCACGGGCGGCTGCGCGTACCGCATCGATCCGGCCACCGCCGACGCGGTCCTGGCCGCCCTCGACGAGCGCGAGCAGGCCGGCTTCGTACGCCTGCAGCGCCCGGTGTCGGCGGAGCCGGGCGGCCCTCCCTTCGCAGACGCGCTCGTCTACGTGGCCGCCGAGGACAACCCGCACTTCCTCGGGCCCCTCCCCGAGGCCGAGATCGCCGGCTGGGTCGAGCGCAGCGCCGGCCCGAGCGGACCGAACGTCGACTATGTTCGCCACCTGCATGCGGCGCTCCGCGAGCTCGGCATCGTCGACCCGCACGTCGAGGCGATCGTGGCCGCGCTGAGCCCCGCCGCGCCGCTCAGGGCTTGAGGATCCCGTAGGGCCCGCCGCGCTCGATGGCGCGCTGGTACGCGGGCCGCGCGTGGATCCGCGCCAGGAACGCGCTGATGCGCGGCGCCTCGGCGCCGAGCCCGCCGCGCGCCGCGAGCGCCTCGAGCGGGAAGGACATCTGGATGTCGGCGCCGGTGAGCTCGTCGCCGGCGAACCACTCGCTCTTGCCGAGCTCGGCCTCGAGGTACTTCGTGTGCATCGCGATCTGCGGGTCCACGAACGTGGTCATGACCTTGTTCGCGATCCCGCGGAGGATCGGCCGGACGAAGAACGGCGCAGGTCCCTTCGCGATCCGCGTGAACACCAGCTTGAGGAGGAGCGGCGGCATCGCCGACCCCTCCGCGTAGTGCAGCCAGTACGTGAAGCGTCGCCGCTCCTCGGTGCCCGCGGCCGGCCGGAGGCGCCCCGCGCCGTACGTGTCGAGGAGATACTCGACGATCGCGCCGGACTCGGCGACGGTGATCGCGCCGTCGGTGAGCACCGGCGACTTGCCGAGCGGATGCACCGCGCGCAGCTCGGGCGGCGCGAGCATCGTCTGCTTGTTCCGCTCGTAGCGCTTCAGCTCGTACTCGAGCCCGAGCTCCTCGAGCAGCCACAGGATGCGCTGCGAGCGCGAATTCTCGAGATGATGGACGGTGATCATCGCGCGCAGGATGCCATGACGTCGCGGAGCCGGAGCGAAAAGTGAGGCTAGGATGGCGGGGTGAGCGAGCCTCCCCGCGTCCTCGTCCTCGGTTGCGGCTTCACGGGAGCGGCCGTCGCCCGGCTCGCCCGCGGGGCCAGCCTCTCGGTCCTCGCGCACGTGCGCAGCCCCGAGCGTGCCGCGGCGCTCGAGCAGGAGGGGTTCGACGTGCTCCTCCAGCGCGAGCTCGACGAGGGCATCGCCGCCGCGCTCGGCCCGGCCACCCACGTGGTCGTCGCGTTTCCGCCGGACGGTCACACCGACGCCCGCATCGCTCCGGTCCTCGCGCGCGCGGGCGCGGTCACGTACGTGTCGAGCACCGGCGTCTACGGCGAGGTCACCGGCGTCGTCGACGACGACACGCCCCTGCCCGCGGCCGCGGGACGCTCGGCGGCGGTCCTCGAGGCCGAGCGGCACTACCGCGACCAGGCGCGGGCGATCGTGCTCCGCTGCCCCGGCATCTACGGGCGGGGCCGCGGCCTCCACCTGCGGGTGGTCAGCGGCGCCCATCGCATCCCGGGCGACGGCACGCGGCACCTCTCGCGGATCCACGTCGAGGACCTCGCGGCCTTCGTGCTCGCCTCCGGACGCGAGGGGCTCGTCCGGCCCGACACTTTCGTCGTCGGCGACGAGGAGCCGGCGCCGCACGGCGACGTGGTCCGCTGGATCGCTGCGACGTACGGCGTCCCCGTGCCGCCGAACGTGCCGCTCGAGAGCGTCCACGAATCGCTCCGCGGCGACCGGCGCGTCGACAGCGCACGTGCGCGCGCGGTGCTCGGCGTCACCCTTCGCTACCCGACGTATCGCGAGGGCATGACGCCGGAGGCGACGGGTATGCTCCCGGCGCGATGACGTCGTCTTCCCACAAGGTCCGTTCCGAGCATGCCGCATCCGGCGGCGTGCAGGGCTTCTACGAGCGCGAGAGCGCCGCGTGCGGGGGCCCGATGCGCTTCTCGGTGTACCTGCCGCCTTCGGCGCGAGCCGGCGCGCGCGTGCCGGCCGTCTACTATCTCGCAGGCCTCACGTGCAACGAGGAGCACCTACCCACGAAGGGCGGCGCGCTGGCGACCGCCGCGGAGCTCGGGCTCGCGCTCGTCGCATGTGACACGAGCCCGCGCACCGCGCGCTACCCGGGCGACGACGAGAGCTGGGACTTCGGCCAGGGCGCCGGCTTCTACCTCGACGCCACCGAGGCTCCGTGGTCGGCGACCTACCGCATGGAGACGCACGTGACGCGCGAGCTCGTGGCGTGGGCGGAGGAGGCGTTCCCCATCGCGACGGACCGGCGCGGCATCCTCGGTCACTCGATGGGCGGACACGGCGCGCTCACGCTCGGTCTCCGGCATCCCGACCTCTACGCGAGCGTCTCGGCGCTGGCGCCCATCGTCGCGCCGAGCCAGGTGCCCTGGGGAGAGAAGGCGTTCTCGCGCTACCTCGGCGCGGATCGCACGCGCTGGGCCGAGCACGACGCGACCGAGCTCGTGAAGAAGAAGCCTCGCGCGGGACAGCTCCTCGTCGACCAGGGCGCGAGCGACCAGTTCCTCGAGCGCGAGCTGCGGCCGGAGCTCTTCGAGGAGGCGTGCCGCGCCGCGGGCCAGGAGCTCGTGCTCCGACGGCACGAGGGCTACGACCACAGCTACTACTTCATCGCGTCGTTCATGCCTGACCACCTCCGGCACCACGCGAAGGCGCTGCTCGGCTGACGTTCAGTACGCGGAGCGCAGCAGGAAGTAGACGAGCACCCCGGTGACCGACACGTAGAGCCACACCGGGTAGAGCAGCCGGGTCACCTTCTTGTGCGTCTCGAAGCGGCGTGTCAGCGCGTAGTAGAACGCGGCGAGACACATCGGGACGACGGGAATCGACAGGATGACGTGGCTCGCGAGGAGCAGCAGGTAGAACGTGCGCGCGCCGCCGGTGCCGGGGTAGTGCGTGTCGCCGTGCACGTAGTGATACGCGAGGTACCCGGCGAGGAAGAGCGCGCTCGAGGCAAACGCGCCGATCACCAGGTACTGGTGCTGCTTCACGCGCTTGTTCTTGATGGCGACGATGCCGGCCGCGAGCAGGATCGCCGACAGCCCGTTGAACGTCGCGTTCACCGCGGGCATGAAGTCGAGCGCGTGCCCGCCGCCCGCCGACCCGCCGCGCAGGAGCAGCAGGTACGCGAGCACCGCGAGGGCGATCGCGGAGACGATGGCGTTGATGATCCAGAAGCGGCCGTCCTTCTTCCTGGCGACCGGGTCTACGGCGAGGCGTTCCATGGCTCAGCGCGTCAGGTAGGGCCGCGGGCGCCGGAAGTCACGCGCTATGCACAGCGGGGTCGACGTCTTGTCCGTGGTGTTCACCGGCATCCGGAGTCACTCAGAGGTTCACGTAGAGCTGCCACTTGAGGAGCAGCGTGTCGACCGCCGCCGACCGGCCGACCGGCACGAAGCTGAGCTGCGCCGGCTCGCCGAGGGTGATCGCGCTGGCGGGCGTCTGCGTGCGATTGGCCACGAAGTAGAGCACCGACCCGAGGCTGTATTCCCAGCGGAGCACCACGTTCACGTTGATCGAGGCATCGAGGAAGTCGGGGCTGACCGCCGGCGCCGCCACCGGGACGAGCGCGTCGAGCCGCGCCGGGTCCGATCCGGGCCCGGTCTCGTCGGTGGTGAACGACCGGAACCTGCCGTAGTGACCGGCTGCCAGATAGAGCTGTCCGAACGTCTGGAGCGCGAGGCGCGGCGTGATCGTGAAGTTGAGCCGCGCCGTCGTCGCGAAGCTCGAGGCGCGCAGCTCGCCGAACACCATCTCGTGAGGAGTCTCGCCGAACGTCGCGAACCGCGTCTCGCCCGTCGTGTAGCTCGCGCTCGGTACGAGCTCGAGCTCGAGCTGCGGGTGGACGCGGAAGATCGCCCGCGACTTGAGGTCGAGGAGCCCGCCCTTCGGGGTCTTCTGCGCGAAGAGGTTGAGCTCCCCATACACGGCCTTGCTCTTGTCGGTCGCGAGCTGGGCGGCGATGCCGGGACGCGAGGGGCGCTCCAGCGGCACGCCGTTGCCGACCTCGCGGTCGTCGAGGCGCCGCTCGTCGAAGTTGACCTCGAGATAGGAGGTCCAGAAGTTCTGGTAACGAACGAGGGTATCGGTCAGCCAGCGCCGGTTCGCGTTCTGGCCATTCAGGTTGTAACGCCCGGTGACCTCGATCCACGTCTTCGTCTCGATGGTGGGACCGATGGGCTCGAACGTCCGATATTCGAGATTGGCATAATAGAAGTGCTGGTTCTGGCGCTCCATGTAGCCGAGGTCGTTGAAATCGAGGTGACGGCTGGCGAGCTGGTACTGGGCATTCCAGGCGAGCCCCGAGCCGCCTTCGCGCGTTGCCACGAGCTGCGCGCCGTAACCGGCATTGCCGCTCCCGATGGTGCTCCCGTCCCTCGTGACGCGCGGCGGACCTTCCTGGATGAGCGAGGCGATCGCCTGGCCGGAGAGCAGGATCTCGTTGTTCGCCGACCGCCAGACCGCGTCGGCGCTGCCGACGTACGCGTCATGGGTGCAGCGCGCGCCGCGCGCGATCTCCGTGCCGTCCGGACATACCGTCTGCACCGCGCCGCCCGCGGAAGGCGGCGCGTAGAAGGGATACTTGTCCGTCCGCTCGGCGCGCACCACGGCGGTGCCGAGCACGCCGACGTGCGCCCGCCCGCCCTCGAGGTCGTGCTTCAGGCGGAGCGCACCGAACGCGGTGGTGGGCTCGGCGAGCGTCTCCTTGCGATAGCCGCCGGGCTCCTGGACCTCCACGGTATTCGGCGCGGTGAGGGCCGACATCGCGCCGAGCGACCAGCTGCGCCCGAGCCGTCCCACGAGCTTGGTGGCGCCGAGGATGGTCGACGCGTCGGGCGCGCTCACCAGGATGTCCCCCTGCCCCGCCCCGTTCATCACCGGCCGCAGGCTCGGCGACCGCGGACGGAGCCCGATACGGCGCGTGTAGAGGAGCGTGAACGGCCGCCCGAAGAAGAGGGGCGCGGGCTGCTCGAAGATGTCCGCGCCCTCCACGAAGAACGGCCGCTTCTCGGGAAAGAAGGATTCGAAGTTCGACAGGTTCAGGAAGAGCTCGTCGCCCTCGACCTGCGTGAAGTCGGGATTGATCGTCCCGTCGAGGGTGAGGTCGGGGGTCAGGTGCCAGCGGAGGTCGAGCCCCGCCGAGGCGCCGGGGGTCAGGCCTCGCTCGAGCGTCACGTCGGTGCGGTCGCGCCGGACGAGGCGGGTCAGCACGAAGGGCCGCAGCTCGAGGTCGGGCCGCGGTGACATGCGGAGATCGACGAGCCGTCCGTACCGCGCGACCTCGCTCGTCACGTTGCGCGGGACGAAGGCCCACTCGTCCGTCTCCTGCCGCATCGAGGTGTACCGGCGCGCCTGGAAGCCCCAGGTGGTCACGCTGCCCGCGGCGAAGCGCAGGACGCGGAGCGGGATGCGGATCTCGGCAGTCCAGCCGCCCTCGCGCAGCTTGGTGCGCGCGTCCCAGTTCTCGTCCCACCCCGGGTTGTAGCGGGTCCCCTCGTAGACGACGTCGTTCGATCGGATGCCGTCGCGGAGGACCCCCGCCGCGTTGACGGTGAACTCGAACGCGGTCTTGCCGAGCGCGCGGCTGTCGATGACCACCGAGACGGTATCGGCCTCGATCTCGCGGTCGCGCCGCGCCATCCGCGCCACCACGGGGACGGTTCGCTGCTCCACGTCGAAGGCCACGTAGATCGCGGCGTCGTCGTAGAGGACCCGCATCGTCGTGCGCTCGGTGGGCGCGCTCCCCTCCACCGGGAACTTCTGCGTGAAGGCGCTCGTCGCGGCCGCGGTGGCCCAGACGGGGTCGCTCAGATCTCCGTCGAGCTTCGGGGCCTCGGCGGTGCGCGTCGGGGCGAGCGTGGGCAAAGGCGCCGCCGCGGGAGCCGCGGGCGGCGCCACCTGAGCAAGGAGCGCGATGGCAGCTGCGGCGGCGAGCACGACGGGGCGCGCGACTCTAGCAGCATGCGCCGGTCGGCGCGCGGCGTTCACGCGGCGCCGGAGCCGTGATCACAGTCCGAGACCGACGGGAAACCCCATCGAGTAGCGCGCGTTGATCTCGCTGCACGGCTGGAGCGAGAGCCCTCCTCCCGCGGCGGCATACGTGAATGCGTCGACCCCGAACGGACCGAAGTACCCGGACGAGGCGAGCGCAGCGACGACCCGCTCGCCCTGGGCGCGGAGCGGACCTTCCACCTCCGGCTCGGGCGCGAGAAGCGGGACCGTCGCCACCCATGCGCCGCGGAGGTCGCAGCGCTGCTCGACGACGCGCCCCCACGTCACCGCGCCGCGGGCGTCGAGCAGCCCGTGGAGCCCGTACTCCTTCACGACGTGCACGTCGGGCTCGATCTGGACGCCGGCGCCTCCGCGGAGGCTCGCCGCAAGGAACGCGCGATCCTCGCCGGTCGCGGCGCCGCGGACGACGCGCTGCCCTCGTCCGGTCATGCCGAAGGCGCGCTTGATCCGCCACCCGTCGCCGACCGGCGGCGTTCCCGCGAGCGCCCGCTCCGCCTCCGCAAGGTCCGTCGCGAAGACGCTTCCCGGCAGCCCGGGACCGAGCGCGGCGGCGAACGCGCGCGAGTTCACGCGCGCGAGGACGGTCACCGGCGGCGCGGGCTCCGGCGTCGCTCCGGCGCGCTCGAGCAGGAGAAGCGCCCGCGGCGTCGGACAGAACGCGCGGCCCACGCGGCCCCTCGCCGACCCGGGCGCGGTGAGCGCGTCGACCACGAGATCGTCCGGACCGAGAAGCGTCCGCGCGAGCACCGCCCCGCGTCTCGTCATCGCCGCGTGCACCGCCGCCGAGGGCGCGTACGTGCGCGGCGCCGCGAGCTCGAGGTCCGCGTCGAGGTTCAGCACCCAGGCAAGCCCGCCGGTCTCCATCCGGGGCGCCGCGACGTTCAGGGCGCGCGCGGCGCCGGCTCCCACGCCTCGAGAGCGTCGAGGAAGACGTCGGGTTGCCCGGCGCGGGTGCGGGGGCCGCGCTGCAGCGGCCGTCCGCGCATGAGCAGCGGGGAGAGCGGCGGCGGGAGCGCCTTCTCCCAGGTCTGGAAGGTGAGCTCCCCCTCGAACGCGGCGAACCAGCGCGCGCCGAAGCGGACGTGAGCGATCTCCTCGAGCCCGACGATCTCCTGCACGCGCGCGCCCTGCTCGTCACCCGCCTCGCGGAAGCGCGCCGCGTAGGAGGCGGTGTGCTCGAGGTTCGCGCTCTCGAAGCCGAGGCCCATGGCGGCCACGAACGATCCGGGCGTCTCGCAACGGGGCACCCGCTCCCAGAACCAGTCGCGCACCGTGAAGGCGCCGACCTCGAAGCCGAGCCGGCGGATCTCGCGCGCATAGAGATCCATGTGGCGGATCTCGTCGAGCGCGATACGCGCGAGCCCGGACCGGAACTCCTGCGGGGTCGCCGGGAACGCGAGGAGCGCCCACGCCATGAGCTCGGCGGCCTGCAGCTCGTGATGCAGGAACGTGTGGAGCGCGCGGGCGCGGCCATGCTCGGAGTTGAGGCCGCGCGTCTTGTGGGCCTTCGTCTCGATGCGCAGCTCGGGCGGTCGCCCCGGGCCCGCGAGCCGGCGCGCCGGAGCGTTCTCCTCCCACGTGGCGGGCACCGGCGGCGGAGCGAGCTTGTGGGGGAGCGAAGACGCGAGGACGTAGTCCCACGCCCACCGCTCGACCGTGCCTTCCGCCGGAGCGCTCATCCGCGTGGCCCGCGCCTCACACGTCGACCAGCGACATCGAGGAGTAGTAGTCGGACTTGCCGAGCTCGACGCCGTTGTGCCGGAGGATCGCGTACGCCGTCACCGCGTGGAAGTAGAAGTTCGGCATGGCGAACTCGTTCGCGTAGTTCGCGGCGGTGAGCCCCTTGCCGGGCATGAACGTCAGCGGGACGATGCGGTCCTTGCTGGTCGCGAAGTCGGCGTCGGTGAAGCCCTCGAGGTAGGCGATCGTGGCGGCGATGCGCGCGCGGACGTCCGCGAAGGTCACCTCGGTGTCCGCGTTCTTGGGCGCCTCCTTGCCGGACACGCGTGACGCGAGGAACTTCGCGGTGTCGCACGCGATCTGGAACTGTCGAACGAGCGGGAGCTGGTCGGGGGCGAGGCGCGCCTGGAGGAGCGTGTTCGCGTCGAACTTCCTGGCGGCCGCGTGGGCCTCGGCCTTCGTGAGCCACGCCTCCATGCTCTTCAAGGTCTTCAGCGTCTGCGGGACGGTGCCGGAAAAGAGGGACATGGCGGGATACTCACCCGCGGCCCGTCCGGACACAAGTCGCCACGCGGGGCTCAGGCCTTGCCGAAACGCTCGCGGAGGACGCGCTTCAGGAGCTTGCCCGCGGTGTTCTTCGGCAGCTCGTCGACGAAGATCACGCGCTTCGGCACCTTGTACGGCGCGAGGCTCGTTCGCGCGTGGGCGACGAGGTCCTCCTCGGTGCACGACGCTCCTTCCTTCTTCACGACGACCGCGGTGACGGCCTCGATCCACTTCGGATCGGGCAGCGGGATGACCGCGACCTCGCGGACCGCAGGATGCGTGAAGAGCGCCTCCTCGACCTCCCGCGAAGCGACGACCACGCCGCCGCTCTTGATGATGTCCTTCTTGCGGTCGACGATCGTGATGAACCCCTCGGCGTCGATGCTCGCGAGATCGCCCGAGTGGAACCAGCCGCCGCGGAAAGCCTCCTCCGTCTCTTCCGGCTTGTCCCAGTAGCCGGTGCAGAGCTGCGGCGACCGGTAGACGACCTCCCCCACCGCGTCAGCAGGCACGTCGTTCAGGTCGTCGTCGACGACGCGCATCTCGACGAAGGGCACCGCGCGTCCGGCGGCGGCGGGCCGCGCGTCGTGCTCGTCGGGCAGCAGCACCGTCGCGAGCGGGCCGATCTCGGACTGGCCGAAGCAGTTGTAGAACCCGAGGTCCGGCAGGAGCTCGCGCAGCCGGAGCAGCACCGGCGTCGGCATGATCGAGGCGCCGTAGTAGGCCTTCTTCAGCGTGCGCGCGGGCGCCGCGTCGTGCTCGAGCCGCGCGAGGATCGCGATCCACACCGTGGGCGCGGCGAAGAACGCGACGATGTTCTCGCGCGCGAAGGTCTCGAGGATCTTCACTGGATCGGGCGTCTCGAGCAGCCAGTTCGGCGCGCCGACCATGAGGCTCGGCATGAGGAACACGTGCATCTGCGCCGAGTGGTAGAGCGGCAGCGCGTGGAGCTGGGGCTCGCCGGGACGGAGCTCGAGCGCGATCGCGGAGCTCGCGTAGTGGTGCACGAACGCGCGATGGGTGAGGATCGCCCCCTTCGGCGCGCCGGTCGTCCCCGACGTGTAGAGGAGCTGCGCGACGTCGTCGTCCGACACCTCCGGGAGCGCGGCGTCGGGCGCGGCCTCCGCAAGCGCCCAGGCGAGGACGTCCCGCTCACCCTTGGCCTCGCGGAGCGAGCCGGTCACGGGGACGGCGACGCCCGACGCCGCGAGCGCCGGCTGGAGAGACGCATCGCAGAACACCGCGCGCGCCCCCGACTGCTGGAGGATGTAGCCGAGCTCGGCGCCCGTCAGCGCATAGTTGACGGGAACGTGCACGAGGCCGGCCTTCACCGCGCCGAGCCAGAGGAGGACGTACGCGTCCGAGTTCTTGCCGAAGGCGGCCACGCGCTCTCCCTTCGCCAGCCCGAGCCGGGCGAGGTGGCGGGCCACGCGGGTGCTCGCCGCGTCGAGGTCCTCGTAGCTCCACGTGCGGTCCTCGAACCGGAGGGCGAGGGCCCGGGGGACGCGCCGTGCGCTCCGCGCGAGGATGCTCCCGACCGTGGAGGGAAACGCGTGGGTCGTGCCCGGATGGCTCATCGATCCGACTCTACCGACGTTCGCGCGGCGCGCGTCCGGCGAGCAAAACCGCACTGGCCCTCGCGATCTGGGACGATTCGCCACGTCGCATGGCCACGCGCGCGCCCGATCGGCCGAAAATTTCGACGCGGAACGGCAGTTGCTGAAGGATGCCCACGTGGAGCTTCCGAGGTAACCCAATGGCCGCTACTCCTCTTACGGTGAACGAAATCAACGACTCCGCTCCTGCCTCCGCCGCCCAACCGGCCGCTGGCGCCTCGCCGTCACTCTCCGCCTCGCCCACCGCGCCGTTCTACGTGAGCGTCGCCGGCGTGACCGACATCGGAAAGGTTCGCGAGAAGAACGAGGACACCTTCGTGGTCGCCGACCTGACGGGCGGCACGCTGCTCGACGGCGTGCCCCACCAGCGCTTCGACGTCGGCGAGCGCGGCGTCCTGCTCGCCGTCTCCGACGGCATGGGCGGCGCTGCCGCGGGCGAGGTCGCGAGCGCGCTCGTCGTCGAGACGCTGACGCTGGCCCTCGCCGATGCACCCGCCACCTCGCCGCGGCCGGCGCTCCTCAACGAGGCCGTCCAGAAGGCGCACCGCGCCGTGTGGGACACCGCCACGCGCGAGGCGAAGAAGATGGGCGCCACGCTCACCGCGGTCTTCGTGCACGCCGCGCAGGCGTACATCGCCGAGGTCGGCGACTCGCGCGCGTACCTCCTTCGCGCCGGGCGCCTTTGTCAGCTCACGCACGACCAGAGCATGGTCCAGATGCTCGTCGACACCGGCGTCATCGAGCCGGAACAGGCCGAGACGTCGCCGATCCGCAACGTCATCCTCCAGGCGATGGGCAACCAGCCCAACGTGAAGGTCGCCCTGGCGCGCCTCGATCTGCGCGACCGCGACTGCTTCATCCTCTGCTCGGACGGGCTCACCACCATGGTGAGCGACGAGGAGATCAAGCAGGTCGTCCTCGCGTCGGGCCGGCCCGAGATCGCGGCGCAGCGCCTGGTCGACCTCGCGAACGAGCGCGGCGGCAAGGACAACGTCACGGTGGTCATCGCCGGCATCGGCGGCGGCCTCACTCCGCCCTCGGACGACGAGAGCATCACCGACACCTTCGAGGTGCTCACCGCCTTCACGCCGCCCGGCATGCCGCCGAAGGGCTGATCCTGGTGCGTGATTCCGCTTTCCGCCCGCAGCTGAGCTGACTAGGGTGCCCGATCGCGGTTCGTCCGCGAGGAGGGTGCCCCCGTGTCCGTTGTCGACTCCCTGAAGACGCTCCCGCTGTTCGCGGGCATCCCCGACGCGCGGCTGGAGCAGCTCGTCTCCGCATTCGAGGCTCGCCAGTTCAAGGCGGGCACCCGCCTGTTCGACGCCGGCGACACCGCGCGCAGCTTCGAGCTGCTCACGAAGGGCGAGGTCTCCCTCGAGGAGTCGCCCACCACGCGCTTCGATCTGCGGCCCACCGCGCCGCTCGGCGAGCTCGGGGCGCTGACGGGCATCCCCCGCAGCACCACCGCGAC
>JAQBQL010000193.1 GCA_028287035.1 Labilithrix sp.
TGCTCCGGCTGCTCCCGCTGCTCAGCCCGCAGCGGTCGCGGCTGCGCCGAGGCCCGCCACGCATACCTCACGCCCCGCGCCGGCGGCAGCTCGTCCCGCCGAGGAGGCGCCGGCGGCGGCCCCCCCGAAGCCCGTCACGCGCGGAGTGAAGGCTCCCGTCGCGGGCGGCAAGCCGGCGGCCGGCGATCCCGCCGTCGACGAAGAGCAGAAGAAGGCGCTGAAGGCGCTGCAGGAGTCGCAGCTCGAGAGCACGTTCTGATCGACGCGCCTGCGTAGCAGGCATCACGTGAACGAAGCGCGGCGCGAGAGCGACCGCGCTTCGTTCCTTTTGTGGCGCCGCTCTTCAGGGCGGCGGCGAGCAGGCGGCGATGGTCTTGCCTTGCACTTCGTGGCTGCGGCACGGGCCGAGGCCCAGCGCCGTGCAGCTCACCGAGTACTCGTGGCCCGCGGCGCAGTCCTGGAGCGTGCCGCCGACGCACCCGTTCACGCGGGTCGAGCAATCCGTGGGGCCGGTGCATGCGCCCGCGAGGTTGCCCGGCGGAGGCGTCCCGGTGCACACGCGGCCCACCGCGGCGCAGTCCACCTGGACCTTCGTGCCGCTGACGCACGCTTCCGCGACGTCGCCGACGCAGCTCGGCGCGGCGCCGTTGCTGGCGCACGAACCGGAGGGCCCGGGCGTGCGCGGAACGCACGTTGGCCCGCCTCCTGATGCGGTGCACCGCGCGCCGTAGAGGGAACAGTCGATACCCACGTCGCGGCCCGCCCCATCGCACGAGATGACGTGGTCGCCGCGACAGATCGGGGTCGAGGTGAAGCACGTGATGCCGTCGCCTCCGACGCAGTACGCGTTCGAGTCCATCTCGACGCCGGCGCCGTTGGAGCACGTCCGGCCCTCGAGGAGGCATGGCATCACCGCCACGGGGGGGCCCGCGTCACCCTCGCAGCGGAGCAGCGTGCTCGCGTTGGCGCGCGCACACTGCTCGTAGCCGTTGCCGGCCTCGGCGCACTCCTCGCGGCCCGCCGGGAAGGCGCAGGCCACGACGTCGCCGCAGGAGCTCACGCGCGAGAGGCACGCCCACATCGCGTCGAGCTCGCCGGACGGCCGGAGGTCCGGGTTGGCGTGGCAGTTGTACGCCTGCTCCGCGAGCAATGCGCAGGCGCCCAGGTTGTGCTCGGGGAACGCTCCCACGCACGCGCCGAGCCAGGCGCAGGCCCGCAGCGCCTGACGGTTCGCCTCCTCGGAGGACCACGCACAGAAGTCGATGGGCGGCGTGGCGCCGTCGGCCACCGAGGTGTCCGGCGTCGAGGCGTCCTGCGCGCACTGCGGATCGGACGGGCTCGTGTCGCAGAGCGTCTTCCACTCGGTGCTGTGGAACAGGTCGACGCACGCGGCGCCGAGCACGCCGAACGCCGCCACCGAGAGACCCACGACCAGCTTGCGTGCGCGCATCAGAACCTTCCCTCGACGAGGACGTGCCCGCCGCTCGCGCCCGCGCCTGCGAACGCCGGACGAGCGGAGACCCAGGCGCTCGGGGCCCGCGGCTTGCCGCTGGACGCCCAGAGCACGATCGACGTGACCGCGAGCGCCGCGCCGCCGATCGCGCTGCCGAGCGCGACGGCGTCGAACGTGCGCACCTTCGACCGCTCGCTGTCACAGTCGATCTTCGCCGCGCAGGACTCCTGGGCGTCCTTCTGCGCGCTGCCGGCGAGCACGTAGAAGGTCGCGCCGGCGCCGAGCAGGAGCACCGCTCCGACGGTCGTGGCGATCGGCGCGCCGAGCGACCGGTGTTGCGTCAGGTCGGGGCCGGCCTCGTCGCTGGTCTGCGGCGGCGCCTCCTGCGGCGTCGCCTCGACGGGCGGCGGCGGCGCGGTCATGACCCCGGGCTTCGGCTTCAGCACGACCTCGACGACGGTCGTCTGTCCCTCGGGGACGGTCACGTGCTTCACGAAGTTCTCGTAGCCGGCGGCGCGGGCGCGTACGTCGTGCTCGCCCGGATCGATGCGGAACGGCTTGCCAGAATAGAGGCCGGAGCCGAGATCGTTGGTGTCGAGCTGCACCGCGAGGTCGCGCGCGCCGGTCGTCACGACCTTGATCGAGAGCTGCGGGATCTTGACCCGCAGCGGATCGAGGCGCGCCCCCACCGCGGCGTGCACGTCCGCCTTGTTCTGCGCCTGCGCGAGCTTGTCCGCGGCCTCGTACTCGTCGACGGCCGCGGTCAGCTTGCCCTGCATCTCGAAGCAGTACGCCTTGTGGAAGCGGAGGCCCGGGGTGACCGTGATCGCTTCGGCCTCCTTGTACTTCGCGAGCGCGCCCACGTAGTCGGCCTTCTTTTCGAGCTCGGCGCCCTCGTCGAACAGCTTGCGGGCGACCTCCTTGCCGGGAGGCGCCTGCGCGGCTGCGGGCGTGACGTTGCCGAGGAACGCCGTGGTGGCGAGGCTCGCCGCAAGGGCGGCGCGCGAGAGGAGGACGAGGACGCGGAGCCTGCGCATGGGCTGGCAGGGGTGTCTCTTATGAGGGGCCATCCGTCAATACCTCCAGGGGGTATCGGATGCGCGTTGTCCGCGGTTGCGTACGAATTACCGGCTACGGACCGGCGGCGCCGCCGAGGAGCGAGCCCAGCACCGCGCCGCAGTCGCTGCCGCACGTGCCGGTCGCGCACTGGAACACCTGGAAGATCTGGAGCGCACCGGCGAGGTCGCCGGCGGCGCAGCCCAGGACGCAGCCGAGGTTCGGGGTTCCGCCCGAGAGGCAGGTCGAGGCGACGCACTGGAGGGTCGTCCGGCAGCTCGGGCTCTGGACGCAGGCGAGGATCTGCGTGCCGCACGACCCCACGAGGCAGCTGCCGCAGTCGACGATGGTGCCGCCCTCGGCGCCCGCGTCGTGGCCGCCGTCGGTCTTGCCGCCATCGGGACCGCCGCCGTCGTGGCCAGCGCCGTCCTCGGGCGTCGCGGCGTCCGAAGGGAGCTCGCCGGCGTCCGCGGCGTCGGCCGGCAGCGCGCCGCTGTCGAGCGTCGAGACGACCGGGCCGTCGTCGTCGAGGGGGCCGCGGCTTCCGCAGGCGACGAGCAGCGTGAAGCCGCCGACGGCAGCGCGCAGGGAAAGCGTGAGGAGCGAGACGGTGGCTCGCGGGCGCGACGTTCTGGGGCGGATCATGGCGCCTTCCTTTCGGCCGCCGAACCCTTAGCATGCCCGCCCATGGCGAGCCCCATGGTCGTGAGGACCCCCGAGGAAGCCCGCGCGGCGTGCGAGGCGGCGCGCGCGCGCGGCAGTCGCGTCGGGCTCGTGCCGACCATGGGCGCGCTGCACGACGGTCACCTCGCCCTCGTGCGCGAGGCGCGGCAACATGCGGACTTCGTCATGTGCTCGATCTTCGTCAACCCGACGCAGTTCGGTCCGGGCGAGGACTTCGGCCGCTATCCGCGCGATCTCGCGGGCGACGTCGCGAAGCTGATCGGCGCGTCGGTGGTCCTGGCGCCGGAGCCCTCGGCGATGTACCCCGAGGGCGACGAGACGCGCGTGCGCGTCGGGGCGATCGCCGAGCACCTCTGCGGTCCGCACCGACCGGGGCACTTCGAGGGCGTGGCCACCGTGTGCTCGAAGCTCTTCGCGATCGCGGGCCCGTGCACCGCGGTGTTCGGCAAGAAGGACTACCAGCAGCTCGCGGTGCTCCGGCGGGTCGCGCGCGACCTGTTCTTCCCGGTCAACATCGTCGGTCACCCGATCGTGCGTGAGGCCGATGGTCTCGCGATGAGCTCGCGCAACGCATACCTGTCGGCCGACGAGCGGGCCCGTGCCCTCGGCCTCTCGCGCGGCCTCGACGCGGCGGCGCGAGCGTTCGCGGCGGGCGAGCGCTCGGCCGGC
>JAQBQL010000210.1 GCA_028287035.1 Labilithrix sp.
CACGCGCCTCGAGCACGTGCGCGCGGTGCGTACGCTCTGGGCGACCCTCGGCATCGGCGCCCGGGCCGGTCGCGGCGGGCTCGCCTCCTTCGCGAGCGACGCGGCCCCCACCGGCGTCCCCCGCGCCGAGCGCCTCGCCATCGCTCGCGACGCGCGCGCGTGGGACGCGCTCGTGTCCGCGCTCGATCTGTACGAGTCGACGGCGCGCCGCGCCCAGGCCGAGGCGCAGCGGATCGACGCGGCGACCTTCCGCCTCGAGCTCCTCGAGCTGCTCGACGCGGCCGCGCTCCGCCCCGGCGCCGGACGAGCCGGGGCCGTGCGCCTGGCGCGCCTCGCCGACGTGCCGGGCGAGACGCTCGATCTGCTCGTCGTGCTGGACGCGAACGAGGGGCTCCTGCCGCGTGACGATCCGCGCGACGCGCTCGTGTCCGAGACGCTCGCGGAGGCCATCGCCAAGAACAGCCGCGGCGTGTTCGCGCCTGCGGCGCCCGGCATCGTGCGCGCCCGCGAGCTCACCGCGCTGGCGGTGGCCGCGTCGGAGGCCGAGCGCATCGTGCTCACGTTCGTGCGCGAGGACGCCGCCGGCGCTCCGCTCGCCCCGTCGCCGGTCATCGAGGCGCTCGTGCGCGCCGGGCACGTGGTGAATGCCGCCGCCCCCGAGGTGCCCGCTCGCTCGGGCGTGGCGACGCGCGTGCGGGCCGCCCGCGAACGCGAGCGTGAGGGCTTCTTCCTCGATCCGGCGCGCCCGCGCAGCGACGTCGTCGGCGATCTCGCGCCGACCGCCGAGGCCGCGCAGCTCCTCGACGCGGCGACCGGCGGCGCCGAGCGCGCCCTCGCGGTGACGAGCCTCGAGCGCTTCGCCCGCTGCGGGTTCATGGGCTATGCGCGCGTCGTGCTGAGCGCCCAGGAGGCCTCCGCGACCGAGGAGCTCCCCGACGCGCGCGAGGAGGGAACGCTCGGGCACGCCGCGCTCGCCGCCGCCTTCGTCGCGACGCGCGAGCTCTGGCCGCTGCGCCCGCGGCCCGAGGCGGCGCTGCTCGAGCAGGGCGAGGCCGCTGCCGAGGCGGTGCTCGAGACGTGGCAAGGTCACGCGCCGCTCCGCGCGGTCGTGCGGCTGCGCGTGCGCGATGCGGTGCGGGCGGTCCTGCGCGCCGCGATCGCCGACGACGCCTGGGACTTCGCCCTCGCCGAGCAGCCCTTCGGTGATCGCGCGCCCGACGCGTGGCCGACGTTCGTGCTCGCCGGCGACGATGGGCTCCGCCTCGCGCTCCGCGGCAGCATGGACCGCGTCGACCGCGCCCACGACGGCAGCGCGCTCCGCGTCATCGACTACAAGCGCAGCAAGAGCACGGTGCAAGGCTCGAACAGCGCGCTCGGCGAGACCGCGCTCCAGGTGCCCCTCTACGCGTGCATCGCCTCGCGGTCGCTCGGGCTGCCCGCCACCGGCGCTTACCTGGCGACGCAGGCGCGCGACGTCGCGGGCTGGTCGCGGCCCAACGCGAAGGCGCAGGCCCGGATGGACGAGCTCGTCACGCGCGCCGGCGACCGCCTCGCGCCCATCGAGCGGCGTTCGCTCGCGCTGGTCGCCCGCGCGCGCAGCGGCGACGTGCTCCCGCTGCCCGCCTCCGAAGCGGAGTGCCGCACGTGCGACTTCAGCGGCGGCTGCCGCAAGCCGCGGTTCGCGATGGAGCCCGACGAGGCCGAGGACGGCGCGCCGCCCGGCATCACCGACGCGAGCTGAGGCGCACGGGCCGCGCGCTCCGCCGGCGCGGTGGTATACCGGCGGCACGTGATCCTCGACCCGGCCAGCCCCAGCCTCTACGCGCTGCCGAGGAACCTGGTGCTCGCGGCGAGCGCCGGGACCGGGAAGACGCACGCCCTCGTCGGCGTCGTCGTGCACCTCTTCCTGACCGACCGTCCGGGCCGCGGGCGCACCGGCCCTGCGCCCTTCGATCCGTCGCGCGTCGTTGCCACCACCTTCAGCCGCAAGGCCGCCGCCGAGATCCGGACGCGCGTGACCCAGGAGCTCGAGCGCCTCTCGGCAGCTCCCGCGACCTCGGCGTACGTGAGCAGCCTCCGCGCCACGCTGTCCGACGAGGACATCGTGCTCCGCGCGCGCCGCGCCCTCGCGCGGCTCGCCGGCGCACGCTTCGGCACGCTTCATAGCTTCGCGACCGGCATCGTGCGCGCCCACGCGGTGGAGCTCGGGCTCGGGCCCGGGTTCGAGCTCGCCAGCGAGAGCGACGCGCGCGCGCTCGCCGACGAGGCGATCGCGCGCGCCCTCGAGTCCCGGCTCGTCACGCACGAGGCGACGGTGCGCGCCCTCGCCGAGGCGGCGGGCGGCGTGGACCGGCTCGTGTCGCAGCTGCGGCGGCTCCTCGTCCAGCTCGAGGAAGACGGCCGCGCCGCCCGCGACCTCGCGATCGCCGGCGACGACGCGGCGATCCTCGAGAAGCGCTTCGGCGAGCTCCTGGCCCACGCGCGTGCGCTGACCGCCACCCCGAAGTGGGAGGAACCGGCGCGCGCGCTCGTCTACGCCGCGACGAAGAACGACGAGGACGGCATCGAGGCCGCCGCGGCCGCGCTCTGCGGGATCGCGGCGCGCGGCAAGAAGACGCCCGAGGTCGAGTCGTTCGCGGTCTTCCGCCAGACGCTCGCGCCCGCCACCCCCAACGAGGAGAAGGGCCGCCGCCTCGCCCGCGCGTACCTGGCGCGGCACCGCTTCGCCGAGCACGCGAAGCTCGTGCGCGACGTGCTCGGCAGCGCCGAGGTCGAGATCGAGCGCGCGAGCCGGGCGCGCGCCGCCATCGGGTTCGGCGAGCTCCTCCGCGCCGCCCGCGAGCTCCTTCGCGACCGGCCCGACGTCGCCGAGGAGATCGGGAGCGGCATCGACGCGCTCCTCGTCGACGAGTTCCAGGACACCTCGCGGGTGCAGCGCGACCTCCTGCAGCTCCTCTGGGCGCGCGAAGGCACGCGCGAGGCCGGGCGCATCCCGCCGCTGTCCGCGGTGCGCCCGGGCGGGCTCCTCGTGGTCGGGGATCGCAAGCAGTCGATCTACGGGTTCCGCGGCGCCGACGTGGGCGTCTTCGCGGAGCTCGCGGTCGGCCTCGCCGGTACGCCCGCGCGCGAGGCGCTCGGCATCCCGGCCGGCGTGACGTGGGAGCCGCGCGAGCCGCTCGCCGACTTCTGCGCGCTTCGCCACAACCGGCGCAGCGTCCCGGAGATCCTCGCGTTCGCGAACGTGTTCTCGGGCCGGCGATTTCGCCCCGGTGACCCGCCCCCGCGGCTCTTCGAGATCGACTACGTCCCCGAGACCGAGGACCTCCTCGTTCCTCCGGAGCGCGCCTCGCGCGCCGCCCTCGCGCCGCGCACCACGTGGCTGCGCGTCGCCCCCAAGGGCGCGAAGTCGACGCGCCTCGAGGAGGCCCTCGTCATCGCCGAGCGGATCCGCGCGCTCGTGGACGCGGCGACCCGCGGGGAGGGCCCGCGCCTCGGCCACGACGCGAAGCTTCCCTCGTTCCGCGACGTCGCGGTGCTCGCCACGTCGAACGCGATGCTCGACGCGGCGGCCTTCGCGCTCGCGCAGGCCGACATCCCGTACGTCGTCGCCGGCAAGAGCTTCTTCCGCACGCGCGAGGTGCGGGACCTCGCCGCCCTCCTCGCGCTCGTGCTCGACCCGCTCGACAAGCTGGCGACGCTCGAGGTGCTCCGCGGTCCCTGGACGGGCGTGCACGACGAGACGCTGCTCGGCCTCACCCGCGAGTACGAGGGCCTCGTGCCGCCCGCCGCCTGGAGCGAGCCGCCTCATCCGTCGCTCGTGCACGACGAGGACCGCGAGGCGCTCCGCGAGACCGCCGCCCTGCTCGCGTCGCTCACGCGCTCGGCGAGTCGCCTCGGCCCGGGGGCGATCCTGCGCGAGGCGGTGCGCGCCCGCGCGCTCGACGAGGTGCTCGCGCAGCTGCCGCGCGGCGAGCAGCGCGTCGCGAACATGCGGAAGCTCCTCGCGATCGCCGACCGCCACACCGACGCGCGCGCGTTCCGGCGCTGGCTCGACGACGCCTCCGAGCAGGAGCTCGCCGAGTCCGAGGCCGCCACGTTCTCCGATGCCGACGACGCGGTCCGCCTGCTCACGATCCACGCCAGCAAGGGCCTCGATTTCCCGATCGTGTTCGTGCCCGAGATCGGCGCCGGTCTGCCGCGCCCCCAGGGCGGCGCGGCGCGCATCGCCATCGGCACCGGCGACGACCCCAACGTGCTGTCGGTGCGCACCGCCGACGACCGCGGCGTCGTGCACGAGGCGCCGTCCTTCACCGCCGCCTCCGCGCTCATGCAGCGCCGGGAGCGCGCCGAGCGCCAGCGCCTCGCCTACGTCGCCGTGACGCGCGCCGCCGACGTGATGTACCTCGTGGGCGGTCGCTCCGGCGACGCGCCCGGGGACCCCGGTGCGAGCACCCTGGCCGCGCTCGAGGCCATCGCCGCCGACGACGCGGCCTTGCAGGAGGCCTCGCTCGCGATCGAGGACGTGCTCGTGCCGCCTCCCGCAGTACGGCGTGACCTCCGCCACGCGTTCACGGAGGAGGACGCGCCGCCACCGCCGCCCGCCCGCCCCATCCCCGCGTGGCGCGCGCTGCCCATCGCGCCGACCGCGCTCGCCGACTTCGACCACTGCGCCCGGCGCTTCGAGCTCGTCCACCTCCTCGGCCTCCCCGAGCACGTCCGCGGCGGGCGCGCCGCCGACGCCGCGGCCGCCGAGATGAGGACCCTCGCGCCCACCCCGCTCGACGCGCGCGCCCAGGGAACGCTCGCCCACGCGGTCCTCGAACGCGTCCCCACCGCCGCTTTCGCGGGCGAGGACGCCGAGATCGCCGCGAGCACGGCGCTCGCCGCGGAAGGCGTCGGCCTCGAGCACCCGCAGCACGCCGCCATCGTCCACCGCGTCACTCGCTTCCTCGGCGGCAGCTACGCGCAGGCGATCGCCGCGGCGGGCGCGCAGGTGCGCCGCGAGGTCGACTTCGTCCTCTCCGTCGACGACGCGCAGGGCCGCTCCGTCGTCCTCCGCGGGAGCATGGATCTCGTCGTGGTGTGGCCGGACGACACCGTCGACGTCGTCGACTACAAGAGCGCCCGCAGCGGCGCCGACGACGCGTACGCGTTCCAGCTCGACGTCTACGCGCTCGCCGCGCGCTCGCTCTTCCCGAAGGCGCCGCGCCTGCGCGTCGGCCTCGTGTACCTCGGCGGCGCGGCGGCGGCGGGCGAGCCGAAGTGGCGCTCGCTCCCCGACGCCGAGGAGGTGCGCGCGCGTCTCGCCTCGCTCGGCGACCGCCTCGTGACGGCACGATGGACGTCGGCCTTCCCGCGCGTCCCGCTCGATCGTTGCGAGTCGATCTACTGCGGCTTCATCGGCCGGTGTCACGCGACCATCCCGTCGCGCGTCGAGGGCGCGGCCGGCATCGGCACCGACGCGAACCCGGACGTCGCGACGACGACGTGATCGAGCAGCGGCACGTCGGCGACGGCGCCGGCCGCCGCGACGCGCGCCGTGAACGCCACGTCCTCGGCGCTGGGCGTCGGATCACCGCTCGGGTGGTTGTGGACGAGCACGAACCCCGCCGCCCCCGCCCGCAGCGCGAATCGCAGCGGATCGGCGCACCGCACGCCCATGCCGTGGAGGCCGCCCTGACCGACCCGGCGTACCGCGCGCACGCGGCTCCGCCCGTCGAGCGCCAGGAGCCATAGCTCCTCGTGATCGAGCCGGGCGAGCCGCGGGATCGCCCAGCGCGCGACGTCGCCGCTGCTCGTGATGGCAGCGGGCTCGGGCTCGCGCGCCATGCGCCGGCCCAGCTCGAACGCGCACGCGAGCGCCCGCGCCGACGCGGCGAGCCGCGGCCCGTGGACCCCCAGGTAGGCCGCGAGCTCGCCGACCGTGGCCCGCGCCGCGCCGCCCTCGCCCCCGAGATCGGCGAGCAGATCGACGGCGACGTCGCGCGCCTGCGCCTGGCGACCGACCGCGAGCCGCGCCCGCGGCCCGTATCCCGAGCCGCCCATCAGGATGGCCGCGAGGAGATCGGCCGTCGTGAGCTCGTCGATCGCCTCGGCCCGGTCGCTCACGTTGCGCGTCATGGGCGCCCCTCGAGCAACCCCGATGCCGTGCCGTCGCCCGAGCGATCACGCGACGTTGGCGCGCCCCGCGGGTGG
>JAQBQL010000228.1 GCA_028287035.1 Labilithrix sp.
ACCTTCGTGGCGGAGAGTGTCCCCGCGGTTGTCGCTCGAGGTCGCCAGCTCCGTCACCTACGTGCTCCACACTACGCTGCGAGCTTCACTTCCTCGGCGGTCTCCGTGTCACCGAGAACATCTCGGAGCTGAGTCATTGCGCGGGCGTGCAGCTGGGAAATCCGAGCTTCGCTCAAACCCATGATGTTCGCAATGGCCTTGCTGGGCATCCCCTGGAAGTACCGCATGCGCACGATCTCACGCTCACGTTCGGGCAGAGTGGCGACTGCAGTGTGCAAGGCCTCGTGCTCGCGACGCTCGAGGATGCTCTCGAGGGGAGACGCACGGTCCTCGGCGAATCCGGAGGCGGCGCCGGCCCAGAGATCGTCGAACGCGACGACGGTGACGCGCGGTCGAGCTTGCGCCGCGTCGGGCGCGTTCGCGGCGTTGATCGGCGTGACGTTCGAGGCGGATTCGTTGCCGGCCGGAGGCGTCTCCTTGCGGCGGCGCGGCGACCAGTCGTGACGCCGGAGCTCATCCACGATCGAGCCGCGGATGCGGATGCGCGCGTAGCTCGCGAACATCTCCGGGCAGGTGTGCGCGCTCGAGCGGAGCGCGTGGAAGAGGCCGAGCGTTCCCGCCGAGATGAGATCCTCGCGCTGGACGCTCCGCGGGAGGCGGCGCATGAAGTGAGCGACGATCCGCTGCACCAGCGGCATGTGCTCGGCGATTTCCTGCGCGGTCGGAGTCGGGTTCGTGGCTCGTGCGGTTTCCATTCTGATGACCACTGGAGCACCGACCATGCCAGCCCGCGGCGACCCCCGACCCACGATTTGCGGGCATTTTGCGGCGTCACGGCCGCGACGGGTTGCTCGCCGCTCGTCACGTCGGTGACGCGCCCCGGGTCGGGCGTCATCCCCGTGGCGTACGCCTAGTCGCGGGCGCGGCCGGGACCCACGGCTCGCTCGAGATCGAGCGTTGCCTTCACCGCTTCGGTCTGGAGCGTGACCCGCCGCTCCTGCGCGTCGAGGTACGCGTTGTAGGCGTCGAGCAGCTCGAGGATGCTCGCCTTGCCCTCGCGGTAGGAGAGCTCGCCGATCGCGCGGAGCCGGTCGACCTCGGGCGCGGTCGTGTCCCGGTACCTCCGCCAGGTGGCGACACGCACCGCCATCGCGCCGGCCGCGCGCTCGACCTCGCGCCTCACGGTGAGCTCCACCTCGTCGCGGCGCACCCGGTCCTCGCTGGCGACCGCGCGGCTCCGGGCGACGCTGCCCTGGCCGCGATCGAGGACGGGGATGGGCACCGACAGGCTCGCGACCATCGCCCCGCCGCTCAGCCCGAGCGAGCCGGGCACGTCGATGAACCGTGTGTAACCGACGCCCACGTCCGGCGAGGGCACCACGCTCCGTCGCGCTGCCGCGATGCGGAGGTCGCCGGCCTCGGCCCGCCGCCGTGCGCTGGCGACGTCGGGCCGCCCCTCGAGCGCACGCTTCACGAGCGCCTCCAGGTCGGCCGGTGTGGGCGCGGCGGGCGTGTCGTCGAGCGCGTCCTCGACCGTGACCGTGCGCGCATCGATCGAGGGACCGATTGCCAGGGCGAGCGCGGCGCGCGCCACGAGGAGCTCGGTCTCGACCTCGGCGAGGCGGCCCTCCACCTTGCTGCGTTCGACGTTCACGCGGATGCGGTCGTAAGGAGCGTTGGCGCCGGCGTTGGCGCGCTCGGTGACGATCCCCTCGACCCGCGCGAGATCGCCGAGGGCGGCGCGGACGATGCGCCAGCGAGCCTGTGCGCGCTGTAGCTCGACGTAGGCCTCCCTCGCGTCGTACGTCACGTCCCACACGTTCGCGGCATACGCGCGCTCGTCGGCGCCGAGGAGCCCGCGTGCCAGATCACGACGGGCGCCCGCCTGACCGCCGAGCGGAATGACCTGGTCGACGCCGATGGTGATCTCCTCGTTGCCGCCGGTCACCGCGCCGTGGGTCAGGAAGAGGCCGTTCACGTTGAGGTTGGGGTTCTGCCAGAGCCCGGCGGTGATGACGTCGGCCCGCGATTGATCGAGCCGATGCCGCGCCGCGAGGAGGCCGAGGTTCTCGCGGCGCAGTCGCTCGAGCGCCGCGCTGCGCGTCACGACCGGACCGGCGTCGGGCAGGGGAAGGAGAGGCGGAGCGCCGTACGCGCGCGCGGGGAGCGTCAGGGCGAGGGCGAGGACGAGGGCTCCGGCGAGCAGCGAGACCTTCCGCATGCGCGCAGAGTGTCAGGTCAGTCGCGCGCCATCCAGGGACATCGCTTGACGAGCGCACTGAACGGCTTGCGGCTGCAGTTGAAGCCGGTCTTCACGCCGTGGTTCGTGGTCTCCTTGCACTCCTGGCCCTTCTCGTAGGAGCCGACCGAGTCGGGCTCGATCTCGCGCCAGCAGTCGCCGAGCCGCTCGATGTCCCAGCGGTAGTACCCGCGTTCATCCCACCAGTGGCGCACGTAGACGGGGACCTCGTCGCCGACCTCGTACTTCTCGGTGCATTTTGCAAACCACTGGCTGCCGCGGATGACCTGGAACTGATCGCCGGGGCACGCGTCCCACTCGACCTCGTAGTCGACCTGGGTGACGGTGCCATCGGGCGCCTTCTCGACCTCTTCCTTGCGGACGATCTGCACGGCCGACTCGTAACGCTCGACGCGCCGGCAGCCGCTCGCGAGGGCGAGGCTCGTGAGCGCGGCGGCCAGGGCGAGGATCCTCGGCGCCCGGCTCATCGGCGCGCCCAGCTCGTTCCGTCGGTGCACGTGGTCTTGTCGATCTGGGCGATCGCGAGCGTCGCGAGGTGGGCGTTCTTGAGGTTCGCGGAGACGATGGCCTTCTTGCCGGGCGCGATCGGCGCGCTGGACGAAAAGGCCACGAAGTTCTCGCCGCCGGCGAGCACCGCCGAAGGCTTGCCGCGCGCGTCGAACCCGTAGGCCACGCCCTCGAGTGACTTCAGCGTGCAGGCCGCGTGGTTCTCGACCACGACGTGGAGCTCGACGCCCTCGTCGCCGGCGCCGAACGCCGCGACGTGGGAGACGACCGCATCACCCTCGGTCATGGTCCTCAGCGCCTCGCGGCTCTTCGCGAGCGGCATCGCCCGGAGGACCTTCGTGCCCGCCTTCGGGCTCGGGTTGTCGCCGGCGGACTTCTGCTCCGTCTGCGGGGTGACCTGGACGTAGGGCTTCGACCACTGACGCTCGAGCGTGAAGCGCCCCGCGAGGAACCCCACGATGAGGCCGATGACGAGGGCGATACCGGTGACGAGGAGGGTTCTGGTGGTCATGGCATTCACACGATGCAGGCGAGGAGCATGACGATTCCGGTGATGATCGGCACCGCGGTGCGCGCCACCTTGAAGACGTGCTCCATCCAGCGTTCGTCACCGAGCATGAGCATCCACGTGGAGGCCATGTTGAGGAGGAGCGACACGTAGACGCCGAGCATCAGCTTGTCGGCGTGCGTCAGGTAGCCGGTCGCGGGGAGCGCCTGGATGAGCGAGTAATGGAAGAGCACCGCGGCCGCGAGCATCGGGGCGCCGGCGCTCGTGCGCACCTCGAGCTCGTCGGGCGGGACCCACATGCCAGTCAGCGAGATGAGGACGATGATGAACGCCGGCACGAACACGCTGAAGGCGGCGGAGGTCGCGAAGCGATCGACGGTCAGCGTGAACTTGTAACGGGAGACGTAGAGGTCGTCCCGGTCGAAGCGCGGCGGGTACTTGTGCTTGTACGACTCCGCGCCCACCGCATTCACGCCGAAGCTCGCGAGGAGGAAGCTCTCGTCGAGCGACGTGCGGTTCTTGTCGGCCTCGAAGATGATCTGGTCGACGCCCGCCTTCTGATCCTCCATCTCGATCGTGAGCTGCTGCACGTCGAACGGATAGAGGCGGAGGTCGATGTCCGAGCTGAACTTGCCAGTCACCGAGTAGACCTTGAAGGTCTCGGTCTCGGCGAGCGGCGTCAACGTCACCTCGTGCCCGTTCGTGAACACGAGGTTCAGCGCGGGCAGCGCCTTGTCGGCGGTGATCGAGAGGAAGAAGTCGGCCTCGAAGCCGCCGGTCTGGATGTTGAACTCGCGGACCTCGCGGATGACGAGGCCGACCTTGGCGTGCGTCGGCCCGCCGAAGCGCGGGTGCGCGAAGACGCTGCGGAACTCGCCCTCGCGATGGATGGGGACCTTGCCGCTGCCGAGCGCGGTCTTCTCCTCGTCGGAGGCGTTCGGCGAGAAGTCCTCGTCGCCCTGCGTGACCGCGTAGTCCATGCCGCCGGCGTCGGGATCGAACGAAGCGTCGCCGCCGGCGTCGGTGAGCGCGCCGGGGGCCGGAGCAGCGGCCGGAGCCGCGGCGGGCGGAGGCGCAGCGTCGACCCCCGCGTCCTTCCTCGCCTTCTTCGCCGGCGCGCCCGCAGCGGCCGCGCTCGTGCCGCCGCCGGGCGTCTGCGCGCTGACCTTCCGCGCCACGATCACGAGGCCCAGCACGACCGCAGTGAGGACGCAGATCAGCTGGAATGCGCGGTTCCGCAGGCTGCGTTTCTTGCGGGGCTTCCGCCCGTGACCCGGGAAAGGCACGGCGCGAAGCTATCACAACGCGGGTTCACACGGGTGTGGCACCCTGCAACGACGATGCAGTTCTCTCGGCGTTCGCGGCGCGGATCTGGAATCATCGCGCCGTGAGACGCCCTCGCCGTGCCGCGCCTTCGGTGGCCCTCCGTGCGTTCGCTTTCGCGGCGCTGGTGGCGAGCGGCGGTGTGCTCGTGGGCTGCAAGGACAAGCCCGCCGCCGAGGCGCCCAAGGAGGCGAAGGAGGACGGCGTCGACGTGAAGCTCACGCCGAAGGCGCTCGAGGCCTCTCACCTGACGACCGTGAAGGCGCGGTCGGTGCCCCGCCGCGCGAGCGTCATCGCGGCGGGCAAGGTGGACTTCGTGCCGAGCCGCGTGGCGCGCGTCGGTCCGCCGATCGCCGGACGCGTGGCGACGATCCCCGTCGTGGTCGGCCAGAAGGTGGGGAAGGGCGCGACGCTCCTCACCCTGGACAGCGTCGAGGTGGGCCGCGCGCGTGCCGACTACCTCGCCGCGAAGACCCGCCTCGAGCAGACGAAGGCCGAGAGCGATCGCGAGCAGCGCCTCATGGCGGGCGGCGCCACCTCGGACCGCGCGGTGCTCGTGGCAAAGGCGGAGCAGGCGCAGGCGCAGGCCGAGCTCCGCGCGAGCGAGGACCGACTCTCGACGCTGGGCCTCGGCGCCAGCGCCAGCGGCCAGAGCGTGAGCCTCACCGCGCCGATCGCCGGGACCGTCCTCCAGGTGACCGCCCGCGTCGGCCAGCCGGTCGGCACCACCGACACCCTCGTCGTGGTCGGCGAGACCGAGCAGGTGTGGCTCGACGTGGACATCTACGAGCGCGACGTCGGGAACGTGCACCTCGGCGACGAGGTGAAGGTGACGTCCATCGCGTTCCCCACGCGCTCGTTCGACGGCAAGGTCGACCAGCTCGGCGCGACCGTCGATGCCGACCGCCACGTGCTGGACGCGCGCATCGTCCTCCCCAACGAGGACGGCGCGCTGAAGCCCGGAATGACCGCCAGCGCGCGGATCATGGGCGGCGCGGGCGGTGACGGCGGCGCGCCCGTCGCCGCGCTCGTGGTGCCGCGTCACGCGATCCAGACCATCGACGGCTCGCCGTACGTGTTCGTGGAGCGCCAGCCGGGGCGCTACGAGATGCGCCCGGTCGAACGCGGCGCCGAGCTCGACGACGACGTCGAGATCGCGCGCGGCCTCGAGGCCGGCGAGACGGTGGTGGTGGACGGCTCGTTCATCCTGAAGAGCGAAGCGCTGAAAGCCCAGATGGGCGCGAACGACTGAGCGCGCCCGATGGTCGACCTCCTCATCGCGTGGTCCATCCGGAACCGTGTCGTCGTGTTCGTCCTGACCGGCGTGTTCGTCATGATCGGCGCGATCGCCGCCTCGAAGGTGCCCATCGACGCGGTGCCGGACGTCACGAACGTGCAGGTGCAGATCATCACGCAGGCGCCGGCGCTCGGCCCGATCGACGTCGAGACGTACGTGACGGCGCCGGTCGAGCGAGCGATGGCCGGCCTGCCGGGCCTCGAGGAGATCCGCAGCACGTCGCGCGCCGGCATCTCCGTCGTGACCGTCGGGTTCGCCGACAGCGCCGAGCTCTATCTGGCGCGGCAGCTCGTCGGCGAGCGCGTCCAGGAGGCGCGGCGCACCATCCCGGAGCGTTACGGCTCGCCCCAGCTCGGGCCGGTGTCGAGCGGCCTCGGTGAGGTGTTCCACTTCGAGGTGAAGGGCAACAAGCCCCTGATGGAGCTCCGCACCATCCTCGACTGGCAAATAGGGCCGCGCCTCAAGCTCGTGCCGGGGGTCGTCGAGGTGAACACCTTCGGCGGCGACGCGCGGAGCCTCGAGCTCGCCCTCGACCCGAGGCGGATGGCCGCCGCGGGCGTGGGCGTCGCCGAGGTGACGGCCGCCATCGAGCGGAATCACGTCGCGAGCGGCGGCGCCTACTTCACCGACGGTCGCGAGACGGTCACGGTGCGCGCCGAGGGCCGGATCACCTCGGCCAGGGACCTCGGCGAGATCGTCGTCCTTCGCATGGCGGGGAAGACTCCGCTCTACGTGAAGGACCTCGGGGAGATCCACGAGGCTCCCATAGTCAAGTACGGCGCGGTGACGCGCGACGGACGCAAGGACGAGGTGGTGGTCGGGGTCGTGATGATGCTGCGCGGCGCCAACTCGCGGCAGGTCGTCAAGGACACGAAGGAGGCGGTGGCGGACATCCAGAAATCCCTGCCCGCCGGCGTGCAGATCGACGCCTATTACGACCGCACCGAGCTCGTCGAGCGCACCGTCCACACCGTCTCGAAGAACCTGATCGAGGCGAGCGTGCTCGTGCTCGTCGTGCTCTTTCTCACGCTCGTCAACCTGCGGGCCGGCGCGGTGGTGGCGATGGCGATTCCCCTCGCGCTCACCGGCGCCTTCATCGGGATGTGGGCCTTCGACGTCTCGGGCAACCTGATCAGCCTCGGGGCGATCGACTTCGGCCTCGTCGTCGACGGCGCCATCATCATCGTCGAGAACGCGCTCCGGCGCATGGCGGAGCGGCGCGAGGTCCTCGGCCGTCCGCTCGTCGACGAGGAGCGCCGCGAGGTCGTCCTGAGCGCCTCCACCGAGGTCCGGAGCGCCACCGCGTTCGGCGAGGTGATCATCGCGCTCGTCTACGTGCCGATCCTCGCGCTCCAGAGCGTCGAGGGACGCATGTTCCGGCCGATGGCGATGACGGTGCTCTTCGCGCTGGCGACGGCCTTCGTCCTCTCCCTCACGCTCGTGCCGGCGCTCGCCTCCGCGCTCCTGCCGCTCGCCGCGAAGGATCATCCCTCACGCCTCGTCGAGCTGCTGCGCAGAGGCTATCTGCCGGCGCTTCGCGGAGGGCTGCGCTGGCCGCGCGTCGTGGCCCTCGGGACCCTCGTGGCGTTCGCGCTGAGCGTCGCCGGCGCGGCGGCGATGGGCCGCGAGTTCCTGCCCAAGCTCGACGAGGGCACGATCGTCCTGGCGATGGTCCGTCTGCCGTCGGTCTCGCTCGCGCAATCGACCGAGCAGGCCCGCCAGGTCGAGACCACGCTGAAGACGTTCCCCGAGGTGACGAGCGTGGTCAGCCGCACCGGGCGCGCCGAGATCGCCGTCGACCCGATGGGCATGAACATGAGCGACGTCTACGTCCTCCTCAAGCCCAAGTCGGAATGGGTCACCGCCGACAGCCACGACGGGCTCGTCGAGGCGTATGGCAAGAAGCTGAACGAGGAGGTCCCGGGCGCCGGGTTCTCGTTCAGCCAGCCGATCGAGATGAATACCAACGATCTCCTTGCCGGGATCGAGTCCGACCTCGCGCTCCACCTGTATGGCAACGATCTGGGAGAGCTGCGGCAGACCGCCGACGCGATGGTCCGCACCCTGCGCGGCATTCCCGGCGCCCGGGACGTGCGCGCCGAGCAGATCGCCGGCATGAACACGCTCACCGTGACCGTCGACCGCCAGGCCATTGCCCGCGCGGGGGTCGACGCCAAGGCGGTGACCGACACGGTCGGAGCGATCGGCGGGCTCGACGTCGGCGAGATCGTGGAGGGCGCGATCCGGTATCCGGTGCGCGTCCGCCTCGCCGAGGAGGCGCGCCGTGACGGCAAGGCAATCAGCGCGGTGCCCGTCCGTGACGAGGCCGGTAACCTCGTGCCGCTCGGTCAGCTCGCCACCGTCGAGATGGCGCCGGGTCCCTCGCAGGTCAGCCGCGCCCGGATGCAGCGGCGCATCACCGTGCAGCTCAACGTGCGCGGGCGCGACATCGGCTCGTTCGTGGAGGAGGCTAAGGGCGCGCTCGACCGGAACGTGAAGCTGCCGGTCGGCTACTACACGGTGTGGGCCGGCGAGTACGAGCGGCTCCAGTCGGCTGCCAAGCAGCTCGGCATCGTCATCCCGATCGCGCTCGCCCTCATCATGGTGCTCCTGGTGGTCACCTTCGGACGCCTGCGCCCGGCGCTGCTCATCTTCGTCAACGTGCCGATGGCGATCTCGGGAGGCGTGGCGGCGCTCGCCGTCCGCGGTCTGCCGCTCAGCGTCTCGGCCGGGATCGGGTTCATTGCGCTGTTCGGCGTCGCGGTCCTGAACGGTCTCGTCCTCGTGTCCTCGATCGAGCGGCGGCGCGACCACGGGGAGCCGGTGGCGGACGCGGTGCTGCACGGCTCGAACGAGCGACTCCGGCCGGTGCTCACGACCGCGCTCGTCGCCTCGCTCGGCTTCCTCCCGATGGCGCTCGCCACGGGCGCCGGGGCCGAGGTGCAGCGGCCGCTCGCGACGGTCGTGATCGGCGGCCTCGTGAGCTCCACGCTGCTCACGCTGCTCGTCATCCCCACCGTCTACGCGTGGCTCGCGCGGAACGACGCGCCGTCAGCGAAGCCGGCCGGCTGACGCGCGGCGCCGCCTGCTCCG
>JAQBQL010000044.1 GCA_028287035.1 Labilithrix sp.
GCTTCGGTCCGTCGAGGTTCGACCAGCCGCCCGCGGGCGGCGGACGCGACCCTCCGGTGCGTGGCTCGAACACCTCGCGCACGGGCGGGATGGAGCGATAGGCACGCGGCGGAGCGCTCGGACGGAGCGAAGCGCCGGCGCCCGTTGCCGCCGGCGCGGGCGGCGGAACGGAGATGCGCTGCCGCGCCTGCTCGGGGTCCTCGGGGCGCGGCCGCTCGAAGAGGCCCACGAACTCGATGTCGCCTTCCCCGCGCCGCTCGTGAATGCCTTCGGCACGGGCGACGAGCGCTCCGAGCTTCACGAGGGCGATCGCGTCGTCCTCGTCGAGATCACCGACCACGCTCATCGTGAGCTGCGGGACTCCGCGCGCCTGCCCTTCGCGGAACATCACCTCACCGTGCGTGGGCAGCGTGCTCGACGCGCGGCCCGCCCATGCCCAGCGCAGGATGCGGTCGTGCGCGGCGTAGGTCGCGAGCACCTCGCCGTAGAGCCGCGCGGTCGTGTCGCCCCGGCGCGTCTCGACGTTGGCGATGCGCGAGACCGAGTCGTACTTCACGAGCTCACCGCGAGCCTCGTGCTCCTGCCGCCGCTCCGCGAAGCGCCGTAGGTCACCCTGAAGCAAGAAGGAAAAGCGACGGCTCGCCTCGTCGAGGGGCATCTTCGTCGTGATTCTACCCAAGACCGCCCAACTCCCTGTAGGGTAAGCCGCGTAAAAGGAGACTCCTCACGATGGCTCTCTCGATCGGCTCGCCCCGCAAAGCGTTCTTCGCGGTCGCTGTCTTCAGCGTCATGCCGCTGCTCGTCGCATGTCCGAAGAAGGACCCGCCCGTGGCGGACGCCGCGCCGCCGCCCGCTCCCGAGGTCGACAGCTCGGTCGTGCTCGCGCCCCTCGACGAGGCCGATGCGGCCGACGCCGCCGACGCCGCCGACGCGGCCAAGAAGTACGGCGTCGCCGTGAACACGAACGTCGCACGCCTCAAGCAGTGCTGCGGCCAGCTGCGCACGCAGGCCAAGGGGATGGGCGCGACGCCGGAGTCCGGCGTGCTGCTCTCCGCCGCCGCCCAGTGCGACGTCCTCGCCGCCCAGGCGGGCACCAGCGGCACCGCGCCCGAGCTCGCCCCTTTCAAGGCGCTGCTCGCGGGCCGCAACATCCCGCCGGTCTGCCAGGGCTTCTGAGCTAGCGGCGTCTCACGCGAAGTGGTCGAACCCCCGTGGGACGCGCTGCATGCGCCCCGCGGCGGTGACGACCCACAGGCGCGGGACGCTCCCTGCCTTCGCGCGGGCCGCGCGGGGCTCGACGTGGCCCACGCGTACGAAGCCGGGCAAGGCCGCCGCGCTCGCGGCGAGCACCGCGTAGTCCTCGCCTCCCTCGAGCGCGAGGTCGAGTGGATCGCGCCCGAGCACGCGCGCCGCGTGGACGAGCGCGGGTCCCGCGGCGTCGAGCACCGCCGCCGCGTCGAGGACGACGTCCACGTCGCTCGCCTCGCCGAGCTGCGCCGCATCGTGCGCGAGGCCGTCCGAGACGTCGATCGCCGCGTGCGCCGCGCCCCCGAGCGCGCGCCCCGCGGCGATGCGCGCCACCGGCCGCAGCCATGCCTCGCGGCACGGGGCGGTCGCCTCGTCTTCGCGCTCGTTCGCCTGCAGCAGCGCGAGCCCCGCCGCCGCGAGCCCCACCGGGCCGGCGAGCCATAGCCCGTCGCCGGGCTGCGCGCCGCTGCGCAGGACGGGCGCGCGCGCATGTCCGAGGAGCGTCGTCGTGATCGACGTCTCGGTGCCGCGCGCGAGGTTGCCGCCCACGATCGGAGCGCCCACCTGGCGAGCCGCCGAGGCCTGTCCCGCGGCGAGCTGCGCGAGATCCTCGTCGCTGACGGTCGGCGCGAGGACGAGCGAGGAGAGCGCATGACCCGGCTCGGCGCCCATGGCCGCGAGATCGCTCGCCGCCGCCATGAAGCTGCGGAACCCGACGTCCTCCCAGCCCGCGAGCTCCCTCGTGAAGTGCGTGCCCTCGACCTGCGCGTCGATCGTCCACACGAGGCGCCGCTCGTCACCGGCGAGCACCGCCGCGTCGTCCCCGATCCCGACGAGCGCCGCCTGGCCACCGGCCCCGAACGTGGCGCGCAGCTGCGCGATGCGCGACCGCTCCGTCACCGTGGCATCGGCCCGGGCACCCGCGAGGGGAGCGCCGCGCGACGGGCCTGCGCGGACGGGAGCACCACGACGAAGATCGTCCCGGTGGGATCGTTGCCCTCGATCGCGATGGTCCCGCCGTGCGCGTCGAGGATGCGCTTGACGATCGACAGGCCGAGCCCGGTCCCGCCGTACTCGCGCGTCGACGACGAATCGACCTGGTAGAAGGCCTCGAAGACCTTCGCCCGTTCCGCCTTCGGGATGCCGATGCCGGTGTCGATGACCCGGATCTCCAGCACCTTCCGCACCGGGAGGAGGAGCGCGCTTCCGAGCGCGTCGTCGTCGTCATCATCGAGGCCGGGCGCATGCGGCGCGGCCGGCGCGTCGAGGACCCGCGTGCGTAGCGTCACCTTCCCGCCCTTCGGCGTGAACTTGAGCGCGTTCTCGACGAGGTTCAGGAACACCTGCCGCAGCCGGTCGGGGTCGCCGGCGATCTCGCAGGGCGTGCCGTCGCTCTCGAGCACGAGCGCCACCTGCTTCTTCAGCGCGGCCGGGGCGAGCGTCGAGCGCACCTCCTCGAGGACGGGCGCGATCTGCAGGGGCGCCTGCCGCAGCGGCATCGTCCCGCTGTCGAGCTTCGACAGATCGAGGAGCCCCATGATGAGCGCGAGGAGCTGCTCGCCCTTCGCCTGGATGGTCTTCAGGAACTCGCCCTGCTCCTCGGTGAGCGGTCCGGCGATCCCCTCGGCGAGCATCTCGCTGTAGCCGATGATCGAGGTGAGCGGCGTTCGCAGCTCGTGGCTGACCGTCCCGAGGAAGTTCGACTTCAGCCGGTCCGCCTCGCGGAGCTTCACGAGGGCCTGCTCGAGCCGCTCGTTCTTCTCCTCCATCGCGCGGTAGCCCTCGCGCACGCTGTAGAGGTGCAGCTTGCTCGTGACGAACGCCTTGTGACTGCTGAAGATGATGAGCTCGAGGGTCGTCTTCAGGTGCCGTGCGATGCGCCCGAGCGCCTCCGCCTTCACGCGCGGGACGCGGGCGAGCAGCTCGTTCGTCTGCAGCATCGGCAGCTTGGGCGCCACGGTGGCGAGCGACTCGGGCGCCTCGCGCAGCCCGGCGGGCGCGAACGGGCCGAGCACGATGCGCCCGACGCGCCGGCCCTCGTAGTCGAGCGAGACGATGCGGTAGGCGAGCCCGGTGAAGCACGCATGGACGATGTCGCCCTGCTCGCCCGGATCGACGTTGCGCGCCGCGCTCACGGTGGCGCCGCACGCGAGCCGCCCCCCCGAAGCCTCGTTGACGAGCGAGCAGACCTCGAGGTCGGAGGCGATGTTGACGAGGAGCGCGCCATCCGCGGAGTAGACGCGAACGTTGATGCCGAAGATCTCCTCGACGCTGCGGCACATCTCCTCGAGGGACTCGCGGTCGACGACGTCCTCGATGCGCACCTCCGCGTCGCCCACGACCTCGAGCGCGCTCATCAGGTCGTCGACGTCGGCGCCGCTCGCGCCGCCCATGGGGGAGGAGGCGCTCACGGCGCGAGCCTCCGGCCGCCGACGCACGCGCCCGCGAGCTGCGCCGCCTTGCCTGGATGACCGAGGCTCGATGCCGCCATCTCCAGGAACGCCGCGGGCCCGAGCCCGAGCTTCCCGGTCAGATCGTGATCGGCATCGAGCCGGCACCACGCCCGGTCGAGGAGGCCGAAGAAGCTCTCGAGCACGCCGGCGCCGCTCATCGCGCACGCCTTGTAGACGGGCTCCTTGCCGCGCTGCGCGAGCTCGTCCAGCTCGGCGTCGCTGCGGACGTTCGGGAGGTCACGCTTGTTGAACTGGATGACGAGCGGCATCTTCGAGAGCGACCGCCCCATCTCCTTCAGGTTCGCGCGGAGATCGAGGAACGACTCGGCGTTGTTCTCGGTCTCCGCGAGCTGCGAGTCGGCCACGAAGACGACGCCGTCCGCCCCCTGCAGGACGAGCCGCCGCGTCGACGAGTGCACGACCTGGCCGGGCACGGTGAACACCTTCACGCGCAGGCTCATCCCGCCGCTCTCGGTTCCCGCCCGGAAGGTGAGCGGCAGCATGTCGAAGAAGAGCGTGCGATCGTCCTTCGTCTCGAGCGTCATGAGGCGCCCGCGGCTCTGGGCGCGCACGAGCTCGTGCAGCGCCTTCAGGTTCGTCGTCTTCCCACTGAGCGCCGGCCCGTAGTAAACGAGCTTGATCGCGACTTCACGGGCGGCGAAGTTGAGCTGCACGGGCGCGAGACCAGCGTATCATGGGCGGGTGCTGAAGGAAGGCGACAAGGTCCCGGCGGCTCTCCTGAACACCTCGTTCGAGGCGATGCTCCCGAGCGGCCCGGGCAGAACGAAGGACGACCCCGTGACGGCGTCACTGGCGGACCTCACCCCGGCGGGCAAGACGCTCGTGCTGTTCTTCTATCCGAAGGACAGCACGCCGGGCTGCACGCGCGAGGCGCAGGGGTTCACGGCATCACGGAAGGCCATCGAAAAGGCGGGCGGCGTCGTCGTCGGCGTCTCGCGCGACTCCGTGAAGAGCCACTGCGCCTTCCGCGACAAGTACGACCTGGATCTGCCGCTGCTCTCGGACCCCGACCGGCTCCTCCACGAGGGGTTCGGCGCCTGGGGCGAGAAGACCATGTATGGCAAGAAGGTCCTCGGCGCGATCCGCAGCACCTTCTTCGTGAAGGACGGCAAGGTCCTGCGCGTCTGGCCGAGCGTGAAGGTCGACGACCACATCGCGCAGGTGCTCGAGGCCCTCTCCGGCAAGGCGGCCCCCGCGGCGCCCGCCGCGAAGACGGCAACGCCCGCCGCAAAGAAGAAGACGGCCAAGGCCAAGGCGTGAGCGGCCCCGACGACGTCACCGTCGTTTGGGTCGAGAAGGCCGAGGGCCGCGACGACGCGGTGCGGTCGATGAACGACTGGGCCCGTGCGCGCGGCGTCCGGCTGAAGGCGCCCGACGCCGCGGCGCCGGCGAGCGCGGCGCTGCGGGTCGATCCGTCGGTCGCCGAGCGCGTGGAGGGCGAGCTCGATCAGGCGCGCGAGGCGATCACCGCCCTCGACGCCGAGGCCGCCGAACGGGCGCTCGCCCGCGCCGAGACCCTCGTCCGCGAGCATCCCGAGCTGCCCCAGGCGGCCTGGCTGCGCGCCGAGGTGAGCCGCAGCTGGGCGGCGCGGTTCGCGCGCGTCGACCCGCGAGACGACGCGCGCGCGGCCGCGGCGGGCCAGGAGGCGGACGCGCTCGACGGCGGGCGCGCCATGGGCATCGGCGAGGCGGGCTTCCCGGCGCGGCCGAGGATCACGACGTCGCTCACGGTCAGCGGCGGCGGCCAGCTGTCGGTCCGCCTCGACGGCGTGGAGCTCGCCTGCACCAGCACGCCCGAAGGG
The DNA here is from genome assembly GCA_028287035.1 of Labilithrix sp. Next base: position 5,525 of record JAQBQL010000044.1, read on the forward strand.
CTCAGCTGCCCGGTCGACGTCGCGCCCGCCGAGCACCACGTCGTCGTCGCGGTCGACGGCGACGCGGTGCAAGCGTCGTGGGTCACGATCGCGCCTCTCCCGCCCGCGACCGCACGGCCTCCCCTCTCCATCGCCCTGGCCGAGGATGGCGCGTGCTCGGTCGCCGCGTTCCGCGCGGTGCGCCGCGACGCCCAGACGGTTCGCGCCGACCGCGTCTCCTGCCCGTCGTGGGTCGCCGCCGCGCCTGCCGAGGGCCGGTCCGCGGTCCTCGTCGCGCGCTGCGAGGGGCCGCGGTGCGGTCCGTTCGTGGAGTGGCGCTCGCGCGGCGGGCTCGGCGGAGACCCTGGCGATGCGAGCGAGGCTCCGCCGCCGGTGGTCGCCAGGTCGAAGTGGCCGGCCTGGGCGACGTGGACCGCGGTCGGGGTCGGCGCCGCGGTGGCCACGACCATCACGCTCATCGCGACCGGCGCGTTCGAGTCCCGCGCGACCGAGCCACGCTTCACGGCCGGCGGCGTGCGGATCGAGTGAGCGCGTGATCGGCGCGCCGCGCGGAAGGATCCGGGTCCTTCGCCGGTAGAACGTTCGGCGCCTGCAGCCTCTTCCGTCCCGTTTCGTGCGGGATCCAGCGGCGTTTTGCGCGCAACGCGCGTTGCGAAGGCGGGGGGGCGAGCTTACGCTGAGCGGAGAGGTTTTCATGGCCAACGCCCCCACGCTTGATTTCAACGCCTTCGTCACGCGACGGAGGGCCGAGCGCGCCGGTGGCGCCATGGAGAACGAGCACGACTACTCGTACGTGCTCGACCGGCAGACCCGGGCGACCTTCGAGTCCGCGAAGCCCATCGAGCTCGCCGTCGCGAGCATGGTTCGCGTGTTCAAGGAGCGCGAGCGTGGGCGCCTGCTCGGCAACGCGGTCCAGGTCTCGAGCCGCCAGTTCTCGCGCATCCACGGCATCACCGCCGAGTGCTCGCAGACGCTCGGGATCAACCCGCCCCAGGTCTTCATCGTCAACAGCCCGCACCTCAACGCGGGGACGTTCGGGACCAACGAGGAGTCGTTCATCGTCGTCCACTCCGCCCTCGTCGACCAGTACACCGATGACGAGCTCCGGTTCGTCCTCGGCCACGAGTGCGGGCACATCCACAACTCGCACGTGGTCTACCTGACGACGCTGCACTTCCTCCGCCTCGTCGCCGAGGCGTACCTGGGCGCCATCGTGATGCCCGCGATCATCCCGCTGAACGCGTGGTCGCGCCGCGCCGAGATCACGTGCGACCGCGCCGGCGTGCTGTGCTCGCGCGACCCGCACGTCGCGGCCCGCGCCCTGACGAAGCTCGTGGTCGGCTCGCGCAAGCTCTACGAGGAGTTCAACCTCGACGCCTTTCTCGAGCAGTACGAGGAGGGCAAGGAGTCGATCGGGCGTTACATGGAAGCGCTCGCCACGCACCCCTTCCTGCCGAAGCGCGTGCTCGCGCTGCGCGTCTTCGCGGAGAGCCAGCTCTATCGCAAGTTCGAGGCGCGGAGCGACGCGGCGAGCCCCGGGCTCACGATGCCCGAGGTCGACGAACGCGTGAAGGGTCTGCTCAAGGGCGACGCCTGATCCGCACGCACGCACGCCACCGATAACGTCCCGACGAAGAGAAGAAGAGGCACATGCTCGAAGGATTTCGTGAGCGGAAGGTCGACGTCACGGTGGCGCTCCAGGAGCTCTCCGACATCGCAGGAAGCCTCGGGGCGAAGAGCCTCAAGGAGCGTCTCGATCGGGACCTCGTGAAGAAGATGGAGGAGGACCGGTTCCACCTCGTCGTCGTCGGCGAGTTCAACCACGGCAAGTCGAGCTTCGTGAACGCGCTCCTCGGCGAGGCGGTGCTCCCGGTGGGCGTCACCCCGACGACCGCGGCCATCCACCACCTCAAGTACGCCGACGCGCCCGAGTCGACCATCGTGTACTCGTCGGGCAAGCGCGAGAGCATCCCCTTCGGCGACGCACGGCGCTTCGCCGTGGGCGGCGGGTCCTCGGCCGACGACGTCGACTACCTCGAGGTGGGCTACCCCGCGCCGCTCCTGAAGGAGCGCATCCTCCTCGTCGACACGCCAGGCGTGAACGACCTCTCGCTGCAGCGCGCGGACATCACGTACAGCTACATCCCGCGAGCCGATGCCGTGCTCTTCCTGCTCGATGCCGGGCAGATCCTGAAGGAGAGCGAGCGGCAGTTCCTGCAGGACAAGCTGCTCAAGGCCTCGCGCGACAAGATCGTCTTCGTCATCACGAAGTGGGACATCCTGAACGAGGACGAGAAGAAGGAGGCGCTCGCCTACGCGCGGACGCAGCTGTCGAACCTCGTCAAGGATCCCGTCGTCTTCCCGATCAGCGCCGAGACGCACCTCCAGGGCAACACCGCGCAGTCGGGCATGCCCGAGCTGCTCGCGCACCTCACCACGTTCCTCGCCGAGGAGCGCGGGCGCATCCTCCTCGACAACGCCCTGGGTGAGGGGCTCAACGTGACCGGCCTCCTCGCGAAGGGCGTCGACGCGCGCCGTCGCTCGCTGGCCATGAAGTCCGACGAGCTCGATCGGCGCATCAAGATGCTCGAGGAGGACCTCGCGGGCGCCGCCGGGACCATCGAGCAGCGCCGCATGAAGATCCGCGAGGAGATCAGCGGCATCAAGGTCGGGGCGCAGAAGGACCTCGAGCACTTCGTCGAGGAGACGATCCGCCAGCTCCCGAACGTCATCGACTCCGCCAAGCGCGAGGACCTCCGCAAGTTCCTGCCCGCGTTCCTCCAGGACACGTTCCAGCAGTGGGCCGAGGCCGAGGGCAAGGAGGTCGGCAAGAAGCTCGAGGACCTCGCCGAGAAGACCATCGCGCTCATCAAGGAAGACGCGAACGACGCGACGAAGAAGGTCGCGCAGACGCTCGGCCACGACGTGAAGAAGCTCGACGTGAAGATCGACACGTTCAAGTACGACGCCGGCGTCGCGGCGCTCCTCCTCGTGGGCGTCGGCACCGCGGTGGCCGGCAGCCTCATGATCGGCGCCATGATCGCGCTGCTCGGCGCGCCCGCCCTGGCGCTCTTCGTGAGGGACCGCGTCGACAGCGAGTACAAGAAGCAGGCGAAGGAGCAGGCGCCGGACGTGATCCGCGCCGCCGGCAAGCAGATCGGCCCGCGCATCGACGAGCTCATCGAGGACTTCGCGCGCAAGCTCGACGCATGGGTCGTGACCGCCGGCGAAGAGCTCTATCGCGAGGTGCTCGAGGTGCTCAACGCCGCGCGCGACGTGCGGCGCAAGGGTGACCAGACCGACGAGGCGATCCTCGGCGAGGTCAACGCGCAGGACGCGCGCCTCGAAAAGGCGAAGACGCGCATCGAGGAGCTCCGCGCGACGCTGTGGGCTCCCAAGGACAAGGTCCGCGTCGCCGACGCGTCGGTGGCCGCGGCCTCGGCCCCCGGCGGCGCGTAGGTCGTCGCTCTCCTCGCTGGCCGAGCCGATCGTGGCGCGCGTCTCCGAGACCCCCGCAACGGCGTTCTTGAAGAAGAACGCCGTTTCGTTCACCGAGCACCCGTATGCGTACGAGGAGCACGGGGGCACGCGCGCGTCCGCAGAGAAGCTCGGTGTCGACGAGCACGTGGTCGTGAAGACCCTCGTGATGGAGGACGAGGACAAGAAGCCCCTCGTCGTCCTCATGCACGGTGACCGCGACGTCTCGACGAAGAACCTCGCGCGGCAGATCGGGAAGAAGCGCGTCGAGCCCTGCAAGCCCGAGGTCGCGGAGCGGCACTCCGGCTACCAGGTCGGGGGCACGAGCCCGTTCGGGCTACGGAAGCCGCTTGCCGTGTTCGTCGAGCGGACGATCCTCGAATTGCCCCGCATCTACATCAACGGGGGCCGGCGCGGGTTCCTCGTCGCGCTCGATCCGAACGAGCTCACGCGGGTCGTGCAGGCCACGCCGGTCGACGTCGCGCTCGCGAAGTAGCTCAGTCGAGCTTGTCGTCGTCGGGCACGTCGTTCTTGGGCGCCGGCTTCGTGGCGGGCGCGGGTGCAGGTGCCGGTGCGGGCGCGGGTGCCGCGGCCTTCGCGTCGGTCTTGTCGCCGCCGCCCACCTTCACGAACACGCGGCGCTCTCCGATGGCGAGCGGGACCACCTGGCGGCCCTCGAGGTCCCACCGCTTCTCGGCGGCGGAGAGGAGGCGCAGCGCGTCGCCCGGCTTGTCCGTCGAGTTGATGAACGTGTCGTAGTGGATCGGCACCATCCGCTTCGCGCCGAGGTCGAAGAGGGCCTGCACCGCCTCCTCGGGGTCCATGTGCACGCGGCGCATCAGATCGCGCGGCTCGACCGGCCCGATCGGAAGGAGCGCCACGTCGAGGTTCGGGAAGCGCACGCCGGTCTCGACGAACACCTCCTGGCGGTAGGCCGAGTCGCCGCCGAAGTAGACCTTGAGGCCGTGGTACTCGATGACGTAGGCGGTGGCGCCCTCGGTCATCCACTCGGTGTCGAGCCCGTAGCGGTAGCCCGGATGAACGACGGGCGTGGCGGTGATGCGGAGGCCATCCTTCTCGTACGCCTGCCACTTGCGCAGCTCGACGACCGGGAACGAGAAGTCGGTCAGGTACGCCGTGCCCGTGGGCGGCATGAGCAGCATCTTCACCTTCGGCTCGATCATGCCGAGGCTGCCGAGCGACAGGTGATCGAGGTGCAGATGCGAGACGAGCACCGCGTCCAGCCCGGGCAGGTTCGCGGGATCGAACCCTGGCTCGACGAGCCGGGACGAGAGCTGCCCCACCGAGCCCGTGAAGACCGGATCGGTCAGGATCAGCTTGTCGTCGATCTGCACCAGCGCCGACGCGTGGCCGATCCAGAGCACCGCGAGGCGCGCGTCCTTGTCGAAGGCGCTGGTCTGCTTCTTCACGCGGCGCGGCGGCGAGAAGGTGGCATCGAGGGAACGGCCCACCGCCGCGCAGCCGCCGAGGAGCGGGCCGCCGCACAGCAGGGCGAGCGCGAGCGCGCGAAGACGCCTCATGGCGTGAACACCCCTTCGTGGATCTCGAAGTCGCGCCCGCGCCTGACCTGCACCCGCGCCGGCAGACCAGGCCCGAGATCGCCGCGCGTCGACACGAGGCGCACGAAGCGCTGGTCGCCATCGGACAGATCGGAGGCGCAGAGCTCGACGGCCTCGAGCTCGCCCGGGTAGGTCTGGAGGGCGGTGGTCTGCACGACCCCGAGCGCGAAGTAGTGGATCGACACGCAGTACGGTCCGACGTTCCCCCCGCCCTGCTCGGCGGCCTCGAGCTCGACCTCCGCGACGACGTGGTTCTGCGCGTCGCGCGACAGGCGCGTGTCGAGGATGCGCACGTACGCCGGCTGGTCGCAGGCGAGCGCGCCGAGGGAGCACGCGAGCGCGATCAGCGCCGGCAACGCAGGGGCTCGCGCCATCAGAAGTACCTCACCCGCAAGGTCGCGATGTACTCGAGCGGTGCGTGCGCCGGCGCCCACGTGAGCTGCACGCCGAGGACGCCGAAGAGCACCGAGGCGCCGAAGTCGTAGGCCACGTGCGGGACGCCGTCGAACATGTACGCCGACGTCCCGAAGGACGCCGACAGGTACTCGCCCCGCTGGAGGATCGGGAACGTGCCGCGCACCCCGGGGCGCACGAGGAAGCGGTCGATGTGACCGAAGAAGTACTCGCCGTTCACGTTCAGCTCGATCGACCCGCTGTTGCGCGCGAGCGGATCGACGACGAACGATCGCCAGCGGGGCGTCCGGCGGTTGACGCCCCACGACCAGAGAAGCGGCGTCAGCTGCCAGCGCATGCCGAACGCGAGCTCGGTGGAGTCGTGCTGGAGGCCGTCGCTCCCGGTCCGCTGGACGCGGCCGCCGCCGACCTCGGGGCTCGGGATGGTCTGCGTCAGCAGCCACAGGAGCGACGGCGCCGGCATCGCGTACGAGTACGTGTAGCTGCCGTCGACCGGCGAGAGCACGCGCGGGCTCGGGGCCGGATAGGGCATGTTCCGGTCGCGCGGCGACGACTCGGGCTGCGGCACCGGCTTCACCGGCTTCAGGTATTCCTGGGCCGACGCGCGCGGCGCGGTCAACAGCCCGGCCGCGAGCGCCGACACCGCCGCGAGCGCGCGGACCGATCGGGCGAGGCTCACAAGCCGAGCGCTTCCTGCAGGCCGGCGGCGCCGAGCTGCTCGAGGGCCTCGCGCCGTGCCGCGAAGCGCTGCCACTTCTTGCCGACGCGGATCGCGTTATCGGTGATGCGCGTCACGGTGAACCGGAGGCACGCGAACACCGCCTCCTCGTGGAGACCGGCGCGCTCCGCCGCCGTGAGCTCGCGTACCGCGCGATAGCCCTCGGCGATCGCGCGGCCGATGGCGTGGTCGAAGGTGTCGCGGAAGGACCAGGAGAGGATCGTCACGGCGATGTCGTAGGCAAAGGGCCCGGTGAAGGCGCTCTCGAAGTCGAGGAGCGCGGCGATCCTACCCTCGTGCCAGAGCACGTTGTCGCGAAAGAGATCGCCGTGGACGAGCCCGACCGGAAGATCCGCTCGCCGCGCGCCGGCGCTGGCGCGTAGCTGCTCGCGAAGCCGACCGGCGAGCGCGCGCGCCTCGGGGTCGGCGGAGCTCGCGACGCGGTCGCAGCGCTCCACGAGGTCGGCGGGCCCGAAGCGACCCGGGCCGAGCGGCGGACCGCCTGGCGCGGGTCCGGCGAGGTGCGTTCGCGCGAGGGCCGCCCCGACCTCGCGGGCGGCGGCCGGCGTCACGCTGCGGAGGCAGAGCATGTCGCCGTCGACCCAGCGGAAGAGCGCGGCGGGCTTTCCCGCGACGAGGCGCACGGCGCGGCCGTCACGCCCCACGAGAGGCGGCGGCGTCGGCACCCCGGCCCCGGCAAGGTGCCCGAGGAGCCTCGCCTCGGCCTCGGCTCCCTCGAACCCCTGCTCCTCGTAGAGGCGAAGGAAGTAGCGCCCGGCCCCCAGATCGAGCTGGTAGCTCGTGTTCACGGTGCCGGCGGCGATGCCACGCGAGCCGCGCCTCTCACCGAGGTCGTAGGCCGCGACGAGCGCATCCAGCTCGTCGTCGCGGGGCACCGTGAGGATGGCCATGAGCGGCGGCGACTATACCGCCGCCTCCAAGTTTATGAATGATTTGTAGACTCCTCCGCGAAGAGAGTGGTATGCGGGCCACACGTTAATGTCCGAGCCGAGCGATTTCGTCCATGGGCGAGTCAGGGAGCCCGGGCGTGTTTCTGACTTCACCTGAGCCCGAGTGAGATGGCAGCGACGAAGAAGCCTGCGAAGGGGAAAGCGGCCGACGCGAAGGGCTCCAAGACTGGAGCCAAGTCGGCAGCCGGGAAAGCAGACAAGACGCCCGAGGCGCCGAAGCGAAAGCTCGGTCTCCGCGGTGCTGCCCCGTGGGCAGCACGTCACGCTGCAAAGCATGCCGCCGAGGCCCGTGCCAGGGCGGCCGAGCCGCCCCTTCCGGGGAGCGCGCGCGCCACGATCCGCACGCCTCTGGCGGCGGAGGACATCAAGGCCAAGATCGGCGAGCTTCACAACTCGCTCCAGCAGATCAAGACCCTGCGGAAGAACCTCAACAAGGGTTTTTACGACATCGGTGTCGTCCTGCGGGACATCCGTGATCGCCAGCTCTATCAGGCGAAGGGCTTCGGCACCTTCGAGGCGTTCCTCGAGCGCGAGGCCGCCGAGCTCGGAAAGACCACGGCCCTCCGGCTCGTGCGTATCTCCGGCCTCTTCCTGAAGGAAGGCGCTCTCGAGCTCGGCATGGACCGGATCTTCATGGTCCTCGTCGCGATCGAGACCGGCGACGGCGTCACGCCGGACGCGCGGCCGAGCGGCAAGATCCCTCCGCCGCCGCTCTCGTCGTCGGTCCTGCCCCTCAAGCCCCCGGGCCGCTGAGCGCCGCGCGCGGGCGTCGTCAGCGTCCCATCGGGACGCTGACGATGACCTTCGCGCCGTGACCGCGCTCGCTCTCGATCGAGACCTCGCCTCCGTGCTGGTCGACGATCTTCCGCACGATCGAGAGGCCGAGCCCCGTGCCGGCCTCCTTGGTCGTGAAGAAGGGGTCGAACACGCTCGCGAGCACGTCCGGGTCGATGCCCGGCCCGTTGTCCTCGAAGCACATCACCACGCGGTCGCCTGACGGCTGCACCGACGCGCGCAGCTGACCGCCCGTCTTCATCGCCTCCAGCGCGTTGACGACGATGTTGATCGTCACCTGCTTCAGCTTCTCGCGGTCACCGATCGCGACGCAGCCGTCCCCGGCGAGGCTCCGCACGATCGCGATCCCGCGACCCTTGGCGCTCTCCTCCTCGAGGTCGAGCACCTCGTCGACGAGGCTCGGCAGGTGCACCGGCTCGCGGGCGATGCCGCGCGGGCGCGCGAGCTCCAGGAACTCGGTGAGGAGGCGGTTCAGCCGTCCGATCTCGTCCCCCACGATGCGCACGCGGTCCTTCAGCGCGGCGCGCGTCGCGTCCTCGGCGTCGATCCGGTCGAGGTTGCGGTTCAGCAGATGCAGCTGGAGGACCGCGGCGTTGAGCGGGTTCCGGATCTCGTGCGCGAGGTTCATCGCGAGCTCGCCCATCGCCGAGATGGCCTCGGCGTCGGCGGCGCGCTTCTCGAGCGCGCGGCGCTCGGTGATGTCGATGCCGATGCCGTAGACGAGCCGGTTGTCGGGCGACCGCGAGATGTGCCAGCGCACCCGGCGCCGGTGCGCCTTCGGGTCGGACTGGTCGAGGAAGCCCGTCTCGACCTCGTGGTCGCGCGTGCCCATGAGCGCGGCCCGCAAGGAGCTGCGGTCCTCGGCGGGGATCCAGGACTCGAGGATCGGTCGACCGAGCGCCTGGTCGGGCACGATGTCGACCATGCCGGCCGCCTTGCGGTTCATGAGCGCCACCTTCTGCTCGGCGTCGACCGCGAAGACCAGCACGTCGGTCACCTCGACCAGATCGCGGTAACGCTTCTCGAGCTCCTCGCGCTCGCGCTTCAGCTCCACCTTCCCGAGCGCCTGCTCCACGGTGGAGATGAGCTCCTCGGGGCGGAAGGACTTCAGCACGAACGCGAAGGCGCCGGACCGGAGCGCCCCGATCGCCGCGTCCACGCTGGCGAACCCGGTGAGGAGCAGCACCTCGGAGAACGGCGAGATCTCGCGGAGCGGCGCGATGAGGTCGACGCCGCTGACGTCCGGCAGCTTCACGTCCACGATCGCCACGTCGAAGCCGCTGCGTGCGAGCTCGAGGGCCGCCTTGCCGCTCCCGGCGGTGACGATCTGCATGCCTCGCTTGGCGGTGGTGAGGACCGCGTGCAACGCCTCGACGAGGTCGGGGTTGTCGTCGACGATGAGGATGCGCGCGCGCGGCTGCACGGTCGGGAGGGCGCGATGGGAGGTCGGCATCGGTTGTCTCAGGGCACGCCGAGCAGTCGCTTCAGCGTGTCGTTCACGAGCTGCGGGTTGGCGCTGCCCTTGGTTGCCTTCATCACCTGTCCCACGAAGAACCCGAAGAGCGCGGTCTTGCCCGCCTGGAGCGAGGCCGCTTGCTTCGGATTGGCGGCGATGATCTCGGCGCAGATCGCCTCGATGGCGCCGGGGTCGCTGACCTGCGCCATCCCGAGCTCGCTCACGAGCGCCTCGGGCGTCGCGTCGGGGCCGCGCGTCTTGAGGGCGGCGTAGAGCTCCTTCGCCTGCTTGCCGCTGATCGCGCCGGTCAGCACGAGCCGCTGCAGATCGGAAACCTGCCTGGCGGTCACCGGGATCGACGCCGCTTGCCCCTGCGTGGTCACGTCTCGGAGCACCTCGCTCTGCACGAAGTTGGCGACGGCGAGCGCGTGCCCGGGGGCCTGGCTGGTGATCGCCGCCTCCTCGAAGAACGAGGCGATCCGCGGATGCTGGGTCAGCACCTGGGCCACGTACGGCGTCAGCCCGAGCTCGCTCACGAACCTCGCCCGCTTGTCGCGCGGCAGCTCCGGCAGCTCGGCGCGCGCGCGGTCCACGAACGAGGCGTCGAGGATGACCGGCGGGAGATCCGGCTCCGGGAAGTAGCGGTAGTCCTGCGCGGCCTCCTTGCTGCGGAGCGAGGTGGTGGTGCCGGTCTTCTCGTCCCAGCCGCGCGTCTCCTGCACGATGCGTCCGCCGCCCTCGAGGATCTCCTTCTGCCGCTCGATCTCGGTGGCGATGGCGCGCTCGACGAACTTGAACGAGTTGATGTTCTTCAGCTCGACACGCGTGCCGAGCTTCGTGTCGTCGGGTCGCTTGATCGACACGTTGGCGTCGCACCGGAAGGAGCCCTCTTCGAGGTTGCCGTCGTTGATGCCGATGAACACGAGGATCTCGCGGAGCGTCCGCAGGTACTCCGCGGCCTCGTGCGGGCTCGACAGATCGGGCTCGCCGACGATCTCCACGAGCGGCACGCCGGCGCGGTTCAGGTCGACCACCGAGTCGTCACCGAGCCCGTGGATGTTCTTCCCCGCGTCCTCCTCCATGTGGATACGCAGGATGCGGGCGCGCTTCGTCTGGCCCTCGGGACCGACCGCGATGTCGAGATGGCCGTGGTCACTGAACGGCTCGTCGAACTGGCTGATCTGGTAGCCCTTCGGGAGATCCGGGTAGAAGTAGTTCTTCCGCGCGAACCGGCTGCGGGGGCGTACCGCGCAGTCGAGCGCGAGCGCCGCCTTCACCGCCATTCGCGCCGCCTCGGCATTGAGGACGGGCAGCGCCCCTGGCATTCCGAGGCAGGTCGGACAGACATGGGTGTTCGGTGGGGCCCCGAACGACGTGGGACAAGGGCAGAAGAGCTTCGTGCGGGTGAGGAGCTGGGCGTGCACCTCCAGCCCGATGACGGCCTCCCAGGCGTGCGGCGACGAGGACATGACCGGCCCAGGGTAGCGAAATTGTCCGTGAACTGGTCCATCGGTGCCGTCCGGATCTAGGGTTGTCGTTCCTCCGATGCCTCACGAGACCCTCCTTCGCGGCCTGCCGCTGGCTGTCCTGACGGTCTCGCTCATCGCGGTGCCCGTGCTGCTCCTCGAGCCCTCCGGCATGCCCCGCATGCGCGCGCTCGAGACCGAGCTCTCGGGCGTCCAGAACGAGAACGCGGAGCTCCGGCGGGATGTGGGCAAGCTGCGCTCCGAGGTGAAGGAGCTCCGCGAGAACCCCACCGCCGTCGAGCGGATCGCGCGCGAGCAGCTCGGGCTGGTGCGGAAGAGCGAGGTCGTCTTCCAGTTCGACCGCAAGTGAGCGGCTTCTCCCGGTGCCGCCGCGTGCCCTAGAGTGAGATCGTGACGGACGAGCTGACCCGCACGCTGCTCCTCGAGGAGGTCGTCTCGCGCGAGGCCGTGTCCGCCGCCCTCCACGCATCGCTCGTCGGAGACGTGCCGTTCGTGCGGGCGCTGCTCGACACGCGGGCGGTCACCCCGGCGATGCTCGCGCGCTACCTGGCGCGGGCGCCGGCGCCGCTCCTCCAGAAGGTGGTGCCGCTGATGGAGGTCGCGACGCTCCTTCCGCCCGGACTCTGCGAGCGCCTCCTCGCGGTGCCGGTCCGTCGCGACGCCATCACCGGCACGGTGGACGTGGTGGTCGTCGACGCGAGCGACCCGCACCCGGCGCGCGAAATCGGCTTCCATCTGCGGGCGCCGGTGCGCCTCGTGCGTGCGCCGCTCGCCGCGATCGAGGAGGGGCTCCAGCGCCTGCGCACGCGCTCCCTCCCGCCGCCGCCCGCTCCGGCGACGCATGCGCCGCACGCCTCGCATGCCTCGTTGCCGCCGGCAGCGCCCGCAGCGCCGCCGAGCCGGCAAGCGCACGTGCTTCCCGGGCTGCCGAAGGCGCAGCGCCCCTCGGTGACGCCGCCCTGGGGCACGGAGATCCATCCGTCTCCGCCGTCGGGCGCGCCGGGGAGCGGCCACGGATCCGACGCGCCGCGCAGCGGTCTCGGATCGGAGATCCCGATCCCCCTCACCCGTCGCACGTTCGCGGCGGTGAGCGGCGGGACGCAGCGGCCGCCGCCCTTCGTCGACCCGGGCAATGCCCTCGGCGAAGGCTACGCGGTGGACACCACCAACTTCCGGTCGATCGTCGAGGTCACCGAGCCCTCCCGCATCGCGCACGGGGGTCCCGACCTCTCGTTCATCCCGGGGCCGCCGCCGGTACCGAGCCAGGGCCCGTTCGCGGCGTTCGCGGCGCAGGTCGCGCTCTCCGACATCGGCGGGATCCTGGCGGCGCTGCGGGCCGCGAGCTCACGTGACGAGGTCCTCGAGCTGGTGCTCACCGGCGCGCGCGTCGTCGCGCACAAGGTCGGGATCTTCGTCGTCAAGCGGGGCGGCTACCACGGGTGGTCGTGCACCCCCGAGCTTGGCGATCGCGCGCGGCTCCAGGCGGTGCTGGTCCCGCTCGAGGGGCCGAGCGTCTTCGAGGAGGCGGTGCGCGACGGGCTCTACCTCGGTCCCATCCCCCGCGACGAGGTGCACGCGCCGCTCCTCGACGTGATGCACGGCGCGTCCCGGGACGTTGCGGTGGTCCCCATCCGGGTGAGCGGGAAGACCGCGGTGGTGATCCTCGCCGACGAGCTCGGCGACACCATGCTCGCGACGCGCCGCCTGGAGGAGCTCGCGCGCGTCGCCGGCGAGGCGTTCGCGCGCATCGTCCGTCTACGCCGCTGAGCCGCTCAGAAGTGCGCGGCGAGGACGTTCAGCGCGTCGGTCGCCGTGAAGATGCCGATGACGCGCTTACGCTCGAGAACGACGGCGCACCCGCGGCGGTGCGTGGCCATGTGTCTCGCGACGTCCGAAAGTGGCGCATCGGGCGCGACCGCGTAGACCTCGGGCGCCATCGTGCGGTCGAGCGGGGCGGACAGGCGCTCGACGCCGGCGATCGACTCGAACAGCTCGAGATCGCGCCGCGAGATCACCCCGACGAGCTCGCCGTGCTCGAGGACCGGGAGGTGGTGACACGCGTGAACCCTCATCATTTCCTTGGCCGTCGCCAGCGACTCGCCGCGTCCGATCGTGACCGGCTGCGGGGTCATCACGTTCTGGACTGGGATCGCCTGCCGCGTCTGCTCGGTGCGAGGCATCGTGGCGGAGGCGTGCGTGGAGATGTGGACGTTCATTCGAGGTCCGGAGAGTGCAACGCACGCGCCACCTCGTGACGCGCCGCGCCAGAACTGGCCGGGCCAGCGCCTGGCCTGGCCGGGCCGCCGCGCGGGCCACGGATCGCGCATGATCTCGCGAGCACCGGCGCGGCACACACGCTGCTCGAGCGGCGGCCATGAAGCTAGGACTCTCCGAGCGCCTCTGCGTGCTCCGTTTTGCGGCCTCGTTCCTCTGGGCCGATCTCTCGCTCGATCTCGCCGAGCACGTCTGGTTCGTCGCGCTGGCGACGGAGCTCGGGTTCGATCGCCATCAGCTGCCCGAGGTGGCCGCCCTGCTCGACGGGCCGCCGCCGCCGGACGAGGTCGACCCGACGCGCGTGCCGCTGCGCCTCGTGCCGGCGGTTCGTGACGTCGCCCTCCGCGCCATCGCCTCGGATGGGCGCGTGGCGCCGCGCGAGATGGAGCTCTTCGATCTGCTCGACGAGCTCCTCCCGGCCGGCGCCCCTGCCCCGCCCTCGTTCAGCCCACGTACGGCTTGAGGTCGACGTGCACGGGGCGCGCGTCCCAGATCTCGGTCGCGTACTCGCGGATCGTACGGTCCGACGAGAACATGCCCATCTTGGCGATGTTGCGGACCGCCATCGCGTGCCACGCCCGCTTGTCGAGGTACGCCTTGCTGACGCGCGCCTGGCACTTCACGTAGGCGTCGAAGTCCTCGAGGATCATGTACTCGTCGTGGTCGAGGAGCGAGTCGGTGAGCGGCTTGAAGATCTCGGGATCCTCGCTGCTGAAGAAGCCGCTGGCGATGAGGTCGATGACCTCCTTCAGGCTCTCGTTCTTCGCGTAGACCGCCCGCGGGTCGTAGCCGTTGCGGCGGAGATCGGTGACCTCGGGGGTCGTGAGGCCGAAGAGGAAGAAGTTCTCGTCGCCGACCGCCTCGCGGATCTCCACGTTCGCGCCGTCGAGCGTGCCGATGGTGAGCGCGCCGTTCATCGACAACTTCATGTTCCCGGTGCCCGACGCCTCCTTGCCGGCGGTCGAGATCTGCTCGGACAGATCCGCCGCCGGGATGATCCGCTCGGCGAGCGAAACGCGGTAATTGGGCAGGAAGGCAACGCGAAGGCGCCCTCCGAGATCCACGTCCCCGTTCACCACGTCGGCGATGCCGCTGATGAGGCGGATGATCAGCTTGGCGAGACGGTAGCCGGGCGCGGCCTTCGCGCCGAAGAGCACGGTGCGCGGCGCGGCCAGCGCGCTCGGGTCACGCTTCGCGTCGAGGTACAGGCGAACGACGTGCAGCGCGTTGAGCAGCTGCCGCTTGTACTCGTGCAGGCGCTTGATCTGCACGTCGAACATCGAGTCCGCCTCGAAGCGGAACTGGTAGTTCTCCGCGGCGTACGCGCAGAAGTCCGCCTTGTTCTGCCGCTTGACCGCCGCGACCTTCTCCACGAAGGCGCTGTCCTCGGCGAGAGGCCAGAGCTTCTCGAGCTCGTCGAGGTTCGTCACCCACGTCGGCCCGATGGCCTCGGTGATGAGGTTGCCGAGGCGCGGGTTGCACTGCCAGAGCCAGCGGCGCGGCGTGACGCCGTTCGTCTTGTTGGAGAACTTCGCCGGGGTCATCTCGGCGAAGTCGCGGAGCACGTCGCGCTTCAGGAGATCGGTGTGCAGGGCCGCGACGCCGTTGACGGCGTGAGACCCGGCGACCGCGAGGTGCGCCATCGCGACCTTCTTCTCGCTGCCCTCCTCGATGATCGACATGCGCCGGACGCGCGCGTCGTCGCCCGGGAAGCGCGCCATGATCGAGCGCACGAAGCGCCGGTTGATCTCGTAGATGATCTGGAGGTGCCGCGGCAGGAGCCGCTCGAACATGGCGACCGGCCAGCGCTCGAGCGCCTCGGACAGGAGCGTGTGGTTCGTGTAGCCGCACGTGGCAACCGTGATCTCCCAGGCGCGGTCCCAGGGCAGCCGCTCGAGGTCGACGAACACGCGCATCAGCTCGGCGATCGCGATCGCGGGGTGCGTGTCGTTCAGCTGGATGGCGTTCTTCTTCGCGAAGTCGTCGAACGTCTTGTGGTTGTTCTTGTAGCGGCGAACGATGTCCGAGATCGCGCACGCGACGAAGAAGTACTCCTGCTTCAGGCGGAGATCGCGGCCGGCCTGGTTCGAGTCGTTCGGGTAGAGGACCTTGCTGATCACCTCGCTCGAGTTCTTGTCCTCGACGGCGCGGACGTAGTCCCCGTCGTTGAAGACCTTGAGATCGAACTCGTTGCCGGCGCGCGCCTGCCAGAGGCGCAGCGTGTTGACGGTGTCGTTCCGGAAGCCCGCGATCGGGGTGTCGAACGGGACGCCCAGCACCGTGTGCGTGTCGACCCAGCGGGCCGAGAGCTCGCCTTCCGCGCTCATGGCCGCCTCGACGCGCCCGCCGAAGGCGACGCTCACCGAGTACTCGGGACGCACGTACTCCCAGGGGTTGCCGAACTTGAGCCACTCGTCCGGCCGCTCGACCTGCCAGCCGTTCTTGATCTCCTGCTCGAAGATGCCGAACTCGTAGCGGATGCCGTAGCCGTAGCCGGCGTAACCGAGGGTCGCCATCGAGTCGAGGAAGCATGCCGCCAGGCGCCCGAGACCGCCGTTTCCGAGGCCGGGCTCCGGCTCGTCTTCGAGGATGTCGGCGAGGTCGAGGCCCGCGCCCTTCAGCAGCGTCTTCGCCTTCTCGTAGAGGTCGAGCGCATGCAGGTTGTTGGCGAGCGCGCGGCCGAGGAGGAACTCCGCGGAGAGGTAGTAGATGCGCTTGGCGTCCTGCTCCGTGTACGTCTCCTGCGTCTGCGCCCAGCGATAGGTCAGGCGGTCACGCACGGTGAGCGCGAGGGCCGTGAACTGGTCGAGGGCCGTCGAGTTGGTGACTCCCTTGCCGATCGAGAACGACAGGTGATCGATGAACGCGCGCCGCAGCGCTGCGTCGGACATCCCGGTGCGGTCGTCCTCGACCTGCGGGCCTCCTGCGTCACCGCGCAGGAGCGACGCCGGCACCGCGCCTCGGGTGGTCGGAGGGGGCGGCGCCGTGGACGGACCTTTCGTCGTGCTCATGAGGCAAAGCTTCCCGGACCACGGCCCCTCAGTTCAACTCTTTTCCGCGAAGATCAGCACGAAGGACCGCGGGGACACCTGGTACAGGGTCGTGCCGTCCCCCTTGCTGGCGCCCGCCCGGTACGCCGCGTACCAGGGCAGCTTCTGCCAGGCCTCGGTGTCCTTCACGTAGCCGCGCACGATGAGGTCGAGCTCCACGTAGCGGCCGTCCGCCGCTGCGAGCAGCTCCGGGCCGAAGCTGTAGGCGCGCAGCGCCTCGGTCGGCGCGAGGTCGTTGTGCATCGCGCCGCCGTAGGTGACGACCATCTTGCCATTGCCGAGCTCCGCGTTCCGGCGATGCAGCCGGGTGGCGGTCTCCTGCGTGAGCCGCTTGATGAGCGCGAGCGAGGCCGTGACCACGTCCGCGCCGGCGTCGGCGAGGTTCGCGTAGTCGTCGCACGACGGCCTGAGGAGGTCCGGCACGATCCCGAGCGCCTTCGCGCGGACGCCGAGCGCGAGGTACTCGTTCGGGTTCGACGACGCCTGCGCCTCCTTCACCGGCGCCTGCGCGCTGGCGACCGCCTTCACCTCCTTCTGGCATCGCGGGTCGCCCGCCCACGCCTCGACCAGCAGATCGCTGGCGCCGCCCTGGAGGAGCGGAAGGAGCTCACCCGTGAAGCGCTTCGTCGCCGACGTCAGCGACTCGGTGCCCTTCTGCGCGTGCGCCTCGCCGATCGCGAGGATCGCCGGGTCGTGGGCGAGCACCCAGCGGAACGCGTCCTCGTCGCTCGGGAACCGCACGCACGCCGGACCGCCTGCCACCGTCGCGCAGGCGCTCGCGCCCGGGGGCAGCGGCGGCCCTGCATCGGCGGCGGCGCTCGCAGCGG
>JAQBQL010000050.1 GCA_028287035.1 Labilithrix sp.
GCGCCCTCGGCCACGCGCGCGGAGCGACCGGCGCGAGGAGCGCGGCGCGCAGGGCGTCGTCGACGGGCAGCAGCGTGACCGACAACCCCTTCATGTCGAGGGAGGTCATGAGGCGTTCCGGTCCGAACACCAGCGCCACCTCGCGCGTGAGCGCCTGCAGGACGTCGCGCGCGGCGACCGCCATCTCGACCGGCGGCACTCCGCCGAGGTCGTTGATCATGAGCGCGACGGCGCCCGCGTCGCCCGGCAACGAGGCCTCGAGGCGCCTCGCCAGCGTGACCGCGAGCTCGCGCATGGGCATCACCTTGGCCTTCTCCGCGCCGGGCTCGCCGTGGATCCCGAGGCCGATCTCGAGCTCGTCGGCGGCGAGGCGGTCCTCGCCGGGCTGACCGGGGATGTGCACGCCCGAGAGCGACACGCCCAGCGTGCGAGCGCCCGCCGCGACGCGCTCCGCCGCTGCCTTGACCTCCGCGAGCGAAGCGCCGCTGCGGGCGAGATGGCCAGCGACCTTGTGCACGAGGAGCGTCCCGGCGAGCCCACGCGGCTGGGCGGCACCGGCGATCGCGATGTCGTCGCCCACGACGACCATCTCGACCGCGAGACCGAGCGCCCGCGCCTTCTCCGCAGCGAGGCCGAAGTTGAGGCGATCGCCCGTGTAGCTCTTCACGACGAGGAGGCACCCGCCCTCGCCGGTGACCGCGAGGATGGCGGCAAGCACGGCGTCGACGCTCGGCGAGGCGAAGATCTCGCCGCACACCGCCGCGGTCAGCATCCCGTCGCCCACGAAGCCGGCATGGGCGGGCTCGTGGCCGGAGCCGCCGCCCGAGATGACCGCGACGTGCGCCGGGTCGGCGTCGGTGCGCACCACCACCTTGATGGCGGGGAATCCGTCGAGCCGAGTGACGAGGCCGCCGCCGAGGAGGACCGTCGCAGCCACGGACTCGGTCACGAGGTCCGCGCGCTCGTTGATGAAGTGCTTCACGGGCGGCATCCTAGGCGAGCAGCTCGAGGATCGCCGCGGAGAGTCGCTCGGGCGCACGCAGCGGCAGCGCGTGGTCGCCGCCCGGGATCCGCACGACGCGAGCGCGCGGGAAGACGCGCTTCTGGTGCTCCATCGACTGACGGAGAAAGCGCGCCGACCTCGAGCCGAGCACGAGATCGACGGGCGCCTCGAGGCCCGCGAGCTCGGCGCTCGTCGGCTGCTCGCCACCTGCCGCCTCCATGTCGGCGAGCACCGCGCGTGACGGGGTGAGCATCGCCTTTCTCACGCGCGCGTCGAGCTCGTCGAACGCGCTGCCTCCGTCCTCGTAGGCGAAGAGCCGCCGGAGCATCCGCTCCGCGCCGCGGCGCGGGAGACCGACCTTGCCGAGGCCCACCGCGCCGAGCGCCGCGCCGGTCAGGCGGAGGCCGAGGTGCTCGCGCGCGTGGAGCGGCGCCTCGAACGCGATCACCCGGGAGACGCTCCCGGGAGACCGGAGCGCGAGCGCGAGAGCGATGACCGCGCCGTATCCCCAGCCCACGACGACGGCACGCGACGCGCCGAGCTCACGCAGGAGCTGCTCAGCATCCCGGGCTGACCGCTCCAGGTAACTCCGGTGTTCAGGGAGCGGGACCGCGTCACTCTCGGGAAACCCTCGACGGTCGTACGTGATGACTCGACGCGCTGCGGCGAGCGCCTCCGCGAGTCCGGTGAGCGCCCGCGGGTGGGCAGCCGACCCGTGCACCAGGAGGAGCGGCGGTCCGCTCCCGTATTCCTCGTAGTGAAATCGATTCCCATCGAGCCCCACGGTCGGCATTCCTCGTTCTTATGGGCCCCGCGAAGAAATGACGTCACAAATCGGCGGGCCTGAGTCCACCTTGCCGATGACCGCCATCCAGACGTCCAGCACGCGCGTTCCGCGCGGTTACCGCCCTTCGTCCGTGACCACGCGTGCCAGGCGCCGCGCCGCCGACGCTCGAGCTCCCCTCTCGCTCGCCGAGGCGGCCAAGGTCCGTGATCTGCGTGCCCTCCGCCGCCGAACGGAGCAGGCGGCGCGGGTGATGCGAAATGAGACGAAGAAGCTGACCGATCGGCTCGTCGCGCGGGGCATGACGGTGAGGGACATCGGAGCCCTGCTCGGGATCTCCTATCAGCGTGTTCAGCAGATCATCAAAGGCGAGTAGGAGCGACGCGCGCAAAGATTTCTCCGCTTTCGGATACAAAATACCCGCGGCGCAGCTAGGTTGGGAGTGGGGGTGCCGGGGGTGACAGGACTGCGGGTTCTGATCGTGGAAGACTCTGCGGACGACGCGGCGCTGCTGCTACGCGAGCTGCGCAGGGGCTTCGAGCGCGTGACGTCCGAGCGCGTGGAAACGCGCGAGGAGCTCGCGCACGCGCTCCGCTCCGGCGAATGGGATCTCGTCGTCACGGACTTCTCCCTGCCGACGTTCAGCGGTCCCGAGACCCTCGAGGTCGTGGCCGAGCTCGGGCGCGACGTGCCGGTCATCGTGACCTCCGGAACGGTCGACGAGGAGTCGGCGATCCGGATGTTGAAGGCGGGCGCCGCGGACTTCCTCACGAAGGGCCGCTTTGCGCGCCTCGTCCCCGCCGTCCATCGCGAGCTCCGCGAGGCGCAGCAGCGGCGGGAGCGGGCGCAGGCGCTCGAGGCGCTCCGCGAGTCCGAGGATCGTCACCGGCAGCTCTTCGAGGCGAATCCTCTGCCGACGTTCGTGCTCGACCAGGAGACGCGCGCGCTGCTCGATGCGAACGCCGCGGCAGTCGCGACCTACGGGTACTCCCGCGAGGAGTTCCTGAAGATGCGCCTCGAGGATCTCTGGCCGCCCGAGGAGGTCGCCGAGCGCCTCGCGGAGCTGCTCGGCACCGACAGCACCTACTTCACGAGCCGCAGCTCGCGGCCCCACATCCGACGGGACGGCCGGCGCATCGACGTCGAGATCGCGTCGCACCCGCTCATTCGCGGCGGTCGCACGGTCCGCGTGGTGGTCGTCAACGACGTCACCGAGCGCCGGTCGCTCGAAGCGCAGCTCCGCCAGGCGCAGAAGGTCGAAGCGATCAGCCAGCTCGCCTCGGGCATCGCGCACGATTTCAACAACATCCTCTCGGTCATCCTCAGCTACGCGCAGCTCGCGGGCGACCAGCTCGAGGCGGGGACGCCGGTTCGCGAGGACGTCGACGAGATCGCGCGCGCCGCGGAGCGCGCCGGCCTGCTCACGCAGCAGCTGCTCGCGTTCAGCAGGCGTCAGCCGCTCCAGCCGGTCGTGATGGAGCTCAACGCGTGCATCGGAAATCTCGACAAGATGCTCCGACGCACCATCGGCGCGAACATCGACCTGACGACGCGACTTGCGCCGGACGCGGGCCTCGTCATCGCCGACCGCGGCCAGATCGAGCAGGTGGTGCTGAACCTCGTCCTGAACGCGCGCGACGCGATGCCGAAGGGCGGCACGCTCTCGATCGCGACCTTCCGCGACTGCAAGACAGACCTCGTCGGCATCCGCGTCAGCGACAGCGGCACGGGCATGGACGAGTCGACGAAGGCGCGCGTGTTCGAGCCGTTCTTCACCACCAAGGAGGTGGGCCAGGGGACCGGCCTCGGCCTCGCCACCGTCTTCAGCATCGTGCAGCAGAGCGGCGGCCACATCGAGGTCGACTCGAAGGTGGGCGTCGGCACCACCTTCACGGTGTGCCTGCCGCGCTACGCCGAGGCCGTGGCCTCGTAGGCCTTCCGGCGGCGCGCGCTACCCGAGCAGCTCGCGGGGAACGTCGACGAGCCGGGCGCGCAGCCATTCCCCGATGGCTTTGCCCTGGGGATCGAACCGGGGCGAGGAGGACACGCCCTCCCCGAGAATGCCCTCGACCACGAAATTCATGGCGTGGATCTCCGGGAAGAGGTGCCGCTCCACGTCGAGCGGCGCGGTCTCGGGGAGCAGCGCCTTCAGGCGATCGACGTCGAGCGTGGCGACCAGCCACCGGTAGGCGACCTCGCTCCGCGCCCAGAGGCCGATGTTCGCGTTGCCGCCCTTGTCGCCGCTCCGCGCGCCGACCACGCGACCGAGCGGCGCGCGCACGACCTCCGCGGACGCGAGCGCCGGAGGAGCGACCACGGGCTCCGGCACGGGACCGAGCGCCTGCGTCACCTCGCTCGGCGCGATCGGCACGCGCGTGCCGTCGGGCAGCACCGCGACGTGCGGGACCGCGGCGCGAGGGACGTACCGCGCCTCGTACACGCCGTAGGGTCCGCCATCGCCCGGCGGCGCAGTGAGCGTGAAGCCCGGGTAGCTCGCGAGCGCCAGCTCCACGGCCGCTCCGCTGAAGGCGCGTCCCACGACGGCCGGGTCCGGGTCCTTCGCGATCGCGCGGAGGAGCGCCGAGGCCTGCGCCTCGTCGGGGGCATCCTCGCGGTCGGTCCTCAGCAAGCTCCACACGAGATCGCGGGGCTTCCGGGCGAGCGACGCCTCGAGCTGCCCGCGGACGAACGCGGCCTTCTGCTCGATGTCGAGGCCGACGAGCACGAACGACACGTCGTTGCGGAAACCGCCGAGGTGGTTCAAGCACACCTTGAGGTCGGGCGGCGGGGGCTCGCCGGTGACGTCCTGGATGCGCACGCGGTCGCTCCCGTTCGGCGCGATGCGCATCGTGTCGAAGCGCGACGTCACGTCCGGACCGGCGTACCTCGCGCCGGTGATCTCGTAGACGATCTGCGCGCGCACCGTGTCGACGGTCACGGCGCCGCCAGTGCCCGGATGCTTCGTGATCGTGCACGAGCCGTCCTCCTCGATCTCCGCGATCGGGAAGCCGAGCGGTCGCGAGACGTCGCCGAGCTCGGTGAAGAAGGCGAAGTTGCCGCCGGTGGCCTGCGGCCCGCACTCGATGACGTGACCGGCAACCACGGCGCCGGCGAGCTCGTTCCATGCGTCGCGACGCCAGCCGAAGTGCGCGGCCGCGGCGCCGACCACGAGCGACGCGTCGGTCACGCGGCCGGTGACGACCACGTCCGCTCCGGCGCGAAGGCACTCCGCGATGCCCCATGCCCCGAGATAGGCGTTGGCGGTGAGCGGGCTGCCCAGCGCGAGCTCACCGGCGCGCGCGAGGAGGTCGTCACCCTCGACGTGTCCGACCGCGGCGCTCACCCCGAGCTCGGCGGCGAGCGCTCGTACCGCACGGGCGAGGCCCGACGGGTTGAGGCCGCCGGCATTGACCACGATCTTCACGCGCTTCTCGACCGCGAGGCGAAGGCACGACTTCAGCTGCCGAAGGAACGTCCTCGCGAAGCCGCCCGCTGGATCCTTCAAGCGGTCCTTGCCCAGGATCAGCATCGTGAGCTCGGCGAGATAGTCGCCGGTCAGGACGTCGAGACGACCGCCCTCGAGCATCTCGTGCATCGCGGAGAGGCGGTCGCCATAGAACCCGGAGCAGTTACCGACGAGGAGCGCAGGGCGAGCCATCCGGCCACTCTGCGCCCTCCGCCGTCAGACGGTCAACGGGCCGTGCCGCCGCCCGCCCCCATGTTGTGGCTGCCCGCAGAGTTCGGCTGGCCGGTGCCCGGTCCCTTGTCCGGCGGGAACATGACATGACCGGGGGCCACGTTGCCGTTCTTGTCGCCCGGGAGCCGGTTCGTGCCGGTCGTCGTGTCGGCGCCCGCGCCGTTCGTGTGGCTTCCGCCCTGCAGCGCCGAGCCGGTGCCGGTGCTCGTGCCGGTGCCCACGCCCGTGCCGGTGCCGGTGTTCATGCTGCCGTTGCCGGTGGTCGGCGCAACCGGCTGGGCGGGCGCTGCCGCGGTGGTGGGATCGCCGATACCGCCGCCGTCCCGGTTGTTGTTGTCGGTCATCGGATCGACCGCCGCCGCGGACGTCGTGTTGGTCTGCGTCGCGCGGTCCTCGTCCTTGTGACAGGCGAACGCCCCGAGCGTCAGTGCGACGGTGGCCATCAGGGTCATGTTCTTGGTCATCATGACCGGCTGCTCGTGCAGCGGCCGTGCCTCGAACGAGGGCGATTTCGGCCTTCATTCCATGGACGAGCTGCCGGCACGCCGTGGCCGACGGCTACATCGTGCCGGCATGGTCCGCACAGCTCGAGCACGACCGCGACTATGATGACCGCCCGTGCGCAGGCCCCGCCTCGATCTCCTCGCCCTCGCGGCAAGCCTCGCGCTGCTCGCCTACCTGTTCGTGGTCACGACGATCGCGATGAGCCGGGTGGTCGACGGCACGCGCTACTTCTGGCTCGACGACGACATGATGATCTCGATGCGCTACGCGCGGAACCTGGCCGAGGGCCACGGTCTCGTGTGGAACGCGGGGGGCGAGCACGTCGAGGGGTACACGAACTTCCTCTGGACCATCGTGATGGCCGGCGTGCACCTCGCCGGAGCATCGGACGCACACGCTGCGGTGGTGGTGAGGGCGGTGAGCTTCGCGCTCTGCGCCGGCTCGCTCGTGCTCACGGTGCGCCTCCTGCGGGTCTTCGTGCCGCGGGCCCCGTGGGCGGCGCCGCTCGCGCTGACCGGCCTCGTGATGTGCCCGGACTTCGTGCTGTGGTCGGTGTGGGGCTTCGAGACGGCGCTCCTCACGTTTCTCGGTCTTCTCTTCTTCGTGCGCCTGATGACCCGCGGCCTCGACGGGCTCGCCCTGGCGGCGCTGGCGCTCATCCCGCTGACCCGCGGTGACGGCCTCTACCTGTTCGGCGCGCACGCGCTCGTGGCCCTCCTCGTGCTGCCGCGCGCCCGGTGGCGCCGCACCGTCCTGTGTTGCGCCGCCGCGCTCGTGCCCGCGCTCGCGCATCTCGTGTTCCGGCGCGTGTACTACGGCGACTGGCTGCCCAATACCTACTACCTGAAGGTGCACCAGGTCGATCACCTGCGGGCGCGAGGGTGGCTCTACGCGCGCGCGTTCCTGGTCGATCACGCGGTGCTGCTCGCCCTCGCGTGCGGGGCAGCGATCGCGGTGCTCCGGACCGACCGGCGCGCCTCCGTGGTGCTCGTCATGACCGGGAGCGTCCTCGCGTACGTCGTCAACACGGGCGGCGACATGTTCAACTGGTTCCGCTTCTTCGCGCACGTCATGCCGCTCCTCTTCGTCTTCGCGACGGTGGGCGCGGTCCGCGTCGCCCGCGGGCGCGTCGCCGGCCTGACGTGGGCGGTGGTGCTGCTGTTCGTGTCGGTTCCGCTCGTCTCCCCGCTGCGTCGTCTGCTCGGGCCCGACACGAACGGTGATCCCGAGAAGCAGCTCCGCGTCGCCATCGCCGTCAAGAAGAACGCCCTGCCCACGAGCACCGTCGCGGTGTTCTGCGCAGGCGTCGTCCCGTACTTCGCGCGATTGCCGGCCGTCGATCTGCTCGGCAAGAGCGACCGCACCATCGCGCGCATGCGACCGTACCCCGGCGCCATGATCGGCCACGGCAAGGTGGACCCCGAGCACACGCTCGCGCTCGACCCCGACCTCGTGGTGACCTGCAACACCGGCGTGACCGCGGCGCTCGCGGCGACTCCCGGCGCGACGAGCATCGACCCGATGGTGGCGATCCTCGGCTCACCGTCGTTCCGGAGCCGCTATCTGCCGTATCCGGTGACCGATCCGTTCCTCGTGCAACAGACTGCAATCTACACGCATTCCGGATCACCCGAGGAGCCGCGCCGACATTGGCCACCTGCCTCGCCAGCGCTGCCGTGAGGTCAGCGCCCTCGGCCAGCCGCCCTTGCGCTACGATGAGACGCCTGCGATGACGGAACCGGAGCTCACGACCCCCGCCCTCGAGCCTGGCGCGATCGTCAGCGACCGCTACCGCGTCGTCGACCGGATCGGCGAGGGCGGAATGGGCGTCGTGTACCGCGTCGAGCACACGCACATGCGGAAGCTCTTCGCGATGAAGGTGCTCCACCGCGAGATGCTGCGCCTTCCCGAGGTGGTCTCGCGGTTCGAGCGCGAGGCGGTGCTCGCCGGATCGATCGCCCATCCGAACGTGGCCGCGGCGACCGACTTCGGCAAGCTGCCCGATGGCTCGTTCTTCCTCGTCCTCGAGCTCGTCACCGGCAAGAGCCTGCGCGAGCTCGTCGACGAGGCGGCGAACGGCTCCGCCGGGCTGGTCGAGATGCACCGCGTCCTCGCCATCATGCGCGGGATCGTCGCGGGGGTCGGCGCCGCGCATGCCAAGGGCATCGTGCACCGCGATCTCAAGCCCGAGAACATCATGCTCGTCGAGCGCGACGGCAACCGGGACTTCGTGAAGGTGCTCGACTTCGGCATCGCCAAGGGCGAGTCCGCCGCGTCGCGCCCGGCGCCCGGCGCGCAGCCGCTCACGCAGATCGGGGCGGTCATGGGGACTCCGCAGTACATGGCGCCCGAGCAGGCGATCGGTGCCGAGGTCGATCAGCGCTCCGATCTCTACGCGATCGGGGTCATCTTCCACGAGCTCGTCGCCGGCGCGCCGCCGTTCACGGGGGACGCGCTGCAGGTCCTCCGGCAGCACCTGACCGAGCAGCCGACGCCAGTGCCGCCCGAGCGCGTCGTGGGCCTCGCCGTCGACGTCGCGGCGATCGTGCGGAAGCTCCTCGAGAAGGAGCCGGGCGCCCGGTATCAGACCGCGGCGGAGCTCGCCGCAGCGCTCGAGGAGCCGGCGACGGTGGTGGTCGTGCCGCGCGCCTCGAGCCCGGATCTCGCGGCGCGCGCGTCGCGCCCTGGCATTCCGGTGGTGACCGGCCCGGCCGCGGTCCTCGCTGCGAGCGAGCCGCGCCCACGCAGGCTACCGTCCCGCGCGGTCTTCGCGCTCGCGCTCGGCGGGCTCGTGCTGGGCCTGTCGGTGATCGCGTTTGCGTTCACCAGCACGGGCGGCGCCAAGCGGACCCCCGCCGCGGCGGGCGAGATCGGGAGCCCCGAAGCCATCGGCTCCGCGAGCGCCGAGCCGCCTCCGCCCGGTTCCGCCTCGTCGGCATCGCCCTCCGCCGTCGCCGACGAGGACGAGGCCGCGGACGAGCCGGCCAGCGGCAAGGCAGGAGCGGCGCCCGCCGAGGCGCCCTCGGCGAGCGGGTCGCGAGGGCGGAAGGGGCGGCCGCGCGGCCGTCGCACCGGTCCCGGGGGCATCTACATCCCGCCGCCGAAGGAGTGGTTCAAGTGAGCCGCGCGCCGACGTGTCCGCGCTCGAGCTCGTGAACGAAGCGGCCGTTCTTGCGGGGCGTGACGCGCGGGGGTAATTATCGAGCCCGTACTCGATAAATGGTCGCCCGCCGCTCCCCCACCCTCCTGAGTCCGCCCGCAGTCGCCGTCGCCGCCGTCGCCGCAGTCGGCCGTCGCGGGCGGCCGCCCGTCATCAGCGACGAGCAGATTCTCGACACCGCCCGCGACGTCTTCCTCGAGCACGGCATCAGAGCGACCACGGCGGAGGTCGCGCTCCGCGCCAAGGTCTCCGAAGGCACGATCTTCCACCGGTTCAAGTCGAAGGATGCCCTGTTCCGCGCAGCCATGCGGTTCGACCCGACGCAGGGGCCCGCGGTCGTCGCCGCCCTGGTACCCCCTGCCGGCGTCCCCGATCTCCGCGGGGCGCTCGTCCGGCTCGGCCTCGAGCTCCTCGAGCTCGGTCGCGTGGTGCTCCCGGTCATGATGATGTCCTGGTCGAACCCGTCCGGCGAGTACTCGCTCGAGAAGCTGATGACCAAGAAGCACCCGAAGCCGCCGCTCGCGCCGCTCGCGGTCATGCTCGAGGCCGAGATGGCGAGCGGGCGGCTCCAGCGTGCGAACGTCCACATCCTCGTGCGTGCGTTCGTCGGCGCCATCCGCGACTACACGATGTCGGCCCTGCTCGACATCACCGATCCCGACCGCCCCGCGCCGCGACCGTTCGTCGAAGGCCTCGTCGATCTCCTCTTCCGCTGCACGTCCTGCCCTGCTCCTTAGCTCTCGCCGTCCGAGAAGGAACTCATGAGACTCGTCCAATTATTGAGTGTGGCCGCAATAACCGTTCTCTGCGCAGGCGCCGGGGCCGGCTGCAAGAAGCCCGCGGCCGCCGACAAGTCGGACGCGGAGCTGCCGCCGGCCAACGTGCGGACGCAGCCCGTGGCCGAGGTGGAGGCGCCGGTCACCCTGCGGCTGACCGGTACGCTGAAGGGGATGCGCGAGACGGATCTCGCCGCCAACGCGGTGGGGCGCGTCGTCAGCACGTCCGTCGAGCGCGGCGCCCAGGTGAAGGCGGGCCAGGTGCTCGCGCAGCTCGACGTGCGCGCGGCAGCGATCTCCGCCACCGAGGCGAACGCCATGGCCGAGAGCGCCCGCACCTCCGCCGCGCAGCTGAAGGCCGACTGCCAGCGCGCCGAGGCCCTCAAGGCCAGCGGCTCGATCAGCGCCGCCGAGTTCGACCGCACCACTGCCCAGTGCCGCACCTCGTCGCTCAGCGTCGAGGCGCAGACGGCGCGCGCCCAGATGGCCGCGCAGAACGTGGGCGACGGCTCCGTCCGTGCTCCGTTCGCGGGCGTCGTCACCGAGCGTTACGTCGACGTGGGCGAGTACGTCCGCGCCGACTCGCGCGTCGTCACGATCGTCTCGGTCGACCAGCTGCGCCTCGAGCTCGCGATCCCCGAGGCCGACGCCGCCAAGGTGAAGGAGGAAGCGGAGGTCGGCTTCCACGTCTCCGCGTTCCCCGACCGCAAGTTCGTGGGCAAGGTCCGCTTCGTCTCCGGCGCGATCCGCTCCGCGACGCGCGATCTCGTGGTCGAGGCGATCGTCGACAATGCCGACAAGGCGCTGAAGCCCGGGATGTTCGCGGACGTCGAGGTGGTGGTCGGCGTCCAGAAGGTCGCCGGCATCCCCAAGGAAGCGATCGTGGAGAAGGACGGAAAGTTCCGCGCCTTCTTCGTCGTCGACGGCCGCCTGCAGGAGCGTGTTCTCTCGGTCCTTCCCGAGGTCCCCGGCGGCATCCCCATCCTCAAGGGCGCGAAGCTCGGCGAGGCGGTCGCGCTCGGTGATCTCAAGACACTTGCCAACGGCCAGCGCACGCGCTGACGCCATCACGGAGAAGAGAAGATGCAGTGGCTCGCTCTCGTGTGCGTCCGGAGGCCCGTGTTCGCATGGGTGCTCATGCTCGTCGTCGTGGTGCTCGGCATCGTCGGGTACACCCGCCTCGGCGTCGACCAGTTCCCGAACATCGACATCCCCTACGTGATCGTCACGACCAAGCTCGACGGCGCTTCGCCGGAGGAGGTCGAGACCGACATCACCGACAAGATCGAGGCCGCGGTCAACACGATCGAAGGCATCGACGAGCTCCGCTCGACGTCGAGCGAGGGCTTCTCGCAGGTCGTCATCGGCTTCAAGATCGAGCGCACCGCCGACTCTGCGGCGAACGACGTCCGTGACAAGGTCAACCAGACCTTGCGCCTCCTGCCCAAGGGCATCGACGCGCCGGTCGTCAGCAAGGTCGACCCCGACGCCGCCCCCGTCCTGCTCGTCGCGCTCCGCTCGAAGGGCGCGATCCGCGACGTCACCGAGATCGCCGACAAGAGCGTCCGCCGCCAGATCGAGAGCATCTCGGGCGTCGGTCAGGTCACGATCATCGGCGGGCGGCTCCGCCAGATCCAGGTGTGGCTCGACCCGATGAAGCTCCGCGCGCAGAACCTGAGCGCGATCGACGTGCAGCGCGCCCTCGCGCAGCAGAACCTGACGACCCCCGGCGGAAGCATCGAGACCGGTCCGCAGAGCATCACCCTCCGCGTCGCCGGCCGCGTCGAGACCATCGACGGCATCGCGCGCATCGTCGTGCGCGAGGACCAGGGTCACGTGGTGCGCATCGCCGACGTCGGGCGCGTCGAGGACGGCCAGGAGCAGGTCTCCAGCATCGCCGCTTACGACGGGGAGCCGACCGTCACCCTCGCCATCCGCAAGCAGTCCGGCACCAACACCGTCGCGGTCGTCGATCGCGTGAAGGAGCGCCTCGGCGCGGTGCAGAAGACGCTGCCCAAGGGCATCGAGCTGTCGATCATCCGCGACAACTCGGCGACCATCCGCACCGGCCTCGACGCGGTCAAGGAGCACCTCGTGCTCGGCGCCGTGCTCGCGGCGATCGTCGTGCTCTTCTTCCTCGGCAACGCGCGGTCCACGCTCATCGCCGCGGTGTCGATCCCGATCTCGATCATCGGCACCTTCGCGCTCATGTGGATGGTCGGCTTCTCGCTCAACATGATGACGCTGCTCGCGCTCGCGCTGGCGGTCGGTATCGTCATCGACGACGCGATCGTCGTCCTCGAGAACATCGTCCGCTACGTGCAGGAGAAGAAGGTGAAGCCCTTCGTCGCCGCCGTCCTGGGCACGCGCGAGATCGGCCTCCCGGTCCTCGCGACGACCCTCTCGCTGATGGCGGTCTTCGTCCCCGTCGCGTTCGTCGGCGGCATCCCCGGCCGCTTCCTCAAGAACTTCGGCTACACGATGGCGTTCGCGGTCGGCGTGTCGCTGTTCGTGAGCTTCTCGCTGACGCCGATGCTCAGCGCGCGTGCCCTCAAGTCGGACGACGACGAGCACGGACCGCTCGCCAGGATCGTCGACGTCTTCTACCGCCCGATCGAGCGCCTCTACATGCGGATGCTCGGCTTCTCGCTGCGCAACCGGTGGGTCATCGTGGTCGCGTGCTGCGCGACGATGGCGTCGTGCGTTCCCATCGGCAAGAAGGTCCCCGCCGGGTTCCTGCCCGTCGACGACCAAGCCCAGTTCGAGATGAGCATCCGCGCTCCCGAGGGCACCAGCGCCGAGGAGACGGGCCTCATCGCCGAGCGCGTGGCGCAGGACACGCGCGCCATCCCCGGCGTCGCACACACCGTCGTCACGGTGTCGGGCGGCGACCAGGCGACGCCCAACCTGGCGAGCGTGTACGTCGCGCTCACCGAGCCCAGCGAGCGGAAGGCCTCGCAGCAGGACCTCATGACGCGCGCCCGTAACGAGGTGCTCGCCAAGCTGCCGCCCGACCTGCGGACGACCTCCGGCGAGGTCGCGATGATCTCGGCGGGCGCGTCGAACGCCGCCGTGCAGTACGTCGTGTCCGGTCCCGACCTCTCGAAGCTCCAGGAGATCGAGGCGGTGATGACGCCGCTCCTCAAGAAGTCGCCCGCCATCGTCGACTACGACACGAACCTCATCATCGGGAAGCCCGAGCTGCGGGTCAGCGTCGACCGCGATCGCGCCGCCGACCTCGGCGTCAACGTGGCGGACATCGCCGACACCCTGCTCACCCAGATCGGCGGCGTGAAGGCGTCTTCCTATGCCGAGCAGGGCGAGGAGTACGACATCCGCGTCCGCGCCGAGGAGCAGTACCGGAAGGACATCGGGGCGCTCGGCCTCTTCACCGTGCCGTCCCGGAAGCACGGGACTGTCCCGCTCACCGCCGTCGTGTCGAGCACGACCGGCGAGGGCCCCTCGCAGGTCAACCGCATCGGACGGCAGCGTCAGGTCACGTTCATGGCCAACGTCGCGCCCGGCCACGGCGAGAGCGACGTCGTCAACGCGATGAAGGATGCCTTCGACAAGGCACACGCGCCGGCCGAGTACCACCTCACGCCGACCGGCCGATCGAAGACGTCGTCGGAGCTCGCCGCGGGCTTCGCGCTCGCCTTCGGCATGTCGTTCGTCTTCATGTACCTGATCCTCGCAGCGCAGTTCGAGTCGTGGCTGAACCCGCTGATCATCCTCCTCTCGCTGCCGCTGACCGTGCCGTTCGCGCTGCTGTCGCTGCTCATCTTCGGGCAGGGTCTCAACCTGATGTCGGCGCTCGGCGTGCTCGTGCTCTTCGGTGTCGTGAAGAAGAACGGCATTCTGCAGATCGACCACACGAACAACCTCCGCAAGGAGGGCCGCCCGCGCTTCGAGGCGATCATGGAGGCAAACCGCGACCGGCTCCGGCCGATCCTCATGACCACGGTCGCGTTCGTCGCCGGCATGTTGCCGCTCGCGCTCTCGCGCGGCATCGGCTCGGGCAACAACCGGAACATCTCCGGCATCGTCATCGGCGGGCAGACGCTCTCGCTGCTCCTCACGCTCCTCGCGATCCCCGTCGCCTACTCGCTCTTCGACGACGCACGCCAGTGGATGTCGCGGAAGAACAAGGGCGTCGTCGACCGAGGCGAGAGGGAGCTGTCGGTCCTGATCGGCGACGAGCCCTCCCACATCGTCCCCGCCACGGAGCCGTTCCCCGCACCAGGCGAGTGACCTCGATCCCGGATCGGCGGGGCCCCATCACGGGGCGTGAGACCCCGCCGATGTCGTGGATAACTCCAGCCGCGAAGGAAAACGCGCAGGCGGATTAATTTCGCGCAACGGAGCTCGTTAAGCGTGAATCATGGAGCCTCGAGACGCATCCTGGTGTCTCGGTGACCGGCTGAATACTGCGCCGGCGGCTGCCCCCCTCACGTTGCAAAAACCTTCCTGCACCCTGCGTCCGGGGCGAGCTCGCAGCGCCCTCACGGTCGCAAGCCTCGCGCTCGTCACCCTCTGTTCGTCGGCGCGCCAGGCGCGGGCCGACGGCGAGAACATCCTTCACCTCGGCTACCTCGCGTCGCCCGCGGAGGCGCCGGTACCGAAGCCGCTCACCTCGCGCGAGCTCGCGAGGCTGCGCGCGTTCACGCTCCTCCACGACGTGACGGCGGCGGCGGTCCCGCAGGTCGCGGCGCTGTTCTCGCCGTCCTACGCGCGCGCGCTCTTCGTGCCGTCGATGTTCTGTCTCGCCCAGACGTGCGCGCTGAGCGAAGCCGTCGCGGCGACCCGCCTTCCGCCCGCGGGCATCGGCGCCGGGAGCATCCGCCTCATCATGAGCATGGGCTCGGCTCCGGCCGCGCTGCTCACGTGGTTTCTCCCGCGGCCGACCACCGACGGAAGGCTCACGCTGCGTTTCGGGCCCGTCGAGGCCACGGGTGGTCCCGCCTGCGGTCTGCGCGGCCGCTGGTAGTGGTATGACGGGGGCGTGCCGGATGGACGCACGCTCCGGAGCGGTCGCTACACGCTGATTCGCACCCTCGGGTCCGGCTCCCAGGCCGAGACCTTCGAGGCGCGCGACAACGGCGTCGGCACGGAGGCGCCTGCGCCCGGCCAGCTCTCCGAGAATTTCGCGCGCTACGTGGCGCGCGCCAGGCGCGGGGACGAGGCGCCGGGCGCGGGCGGTCGCGTCGCGATCAAGAGCTTCCACGTCGGGCGCGCGAAGGCGTGGAAGGACGTCGAGCTCGCCGAGCGCGAGGCGAGCACGCTCGCGTCGCTGCGCCACCCGAACCTCCCGCGCTACCTCGAGCACTTCGAGGAGGACGGCGCGCTCTATCTCGTCATGGAGATGGTGGAGGGCGACAACCTCGCGTCGCTGCGCGCGCAGGGCCGGATCTCGAGCGTCGTCGAGGTCACCCGCATGCTCGCGGACATCGGCGAGGCGCTCCGCTACCTCCACGGCAGGGCGCCGGCGGTGGTCCACCGTGACATCAAGCCCGGCAACGTCATCCGCCGCCTGGACGGCTCCTACGCGCTCGTCGACTTCGGCGCGGTGCGCGACCGCCTGAAGCCCGAGGGCGGGAGCACGGTGGTCGGCACGTTTGGCTTCATGGCGCCCGAGCAGTTCCAGGGAAGAGCGTCCCCGCGGTCCGATCTCTACGGCCTCGCCGCGACCGCGCTCGTGATGCTCACCGGCATGCAGCCCGAGGACCTTCCTCACGTGGGCCTCGGGATCGACGTGCAGCGGGCGCTTCCGTCGAGCACGCCGGCGCCGCTCGTGCGCGCGCTGAGCGCGATGCTCGATCCCGATCCGGACCGGCGCGCTGCCTCGATCGACGTCGCGCTCGCGCTGCTGCGCCCCGGCGCGCCGGCTGTTCCCGGGCCGCGCCGCCAGGATCGGTGGGACGAGAAGCGGCGCGACCGCAAGGGCCGCGCGCACGAGAAGCGCGAGGCGATGCTCGCGCGCCGCAACGCGAAGCGGTCACGTCGGCGCGCGCGCCATGCCCGGGCCGCCCCGTTCGTGGTGCGCATCGTCGGGCAGATCGCGCTCATGTTCGCGCAGATCGTGGTCGGCCTCGCGGTGGGCGTCGCGCTGCCGCTGGTGCTCACGCTGCTGTCCCTCGTCTTCGGCGAGACGCTGCGGCGCGCGGCACGTGCCGCACGAAGAGGGGCGCACGACGCCACCTCGGCGATGGACCGTGCCTCGGCCTTCCTCGGCGGCGCTCGCGGCGACGACGACGAGGCCCACGTCCGCGTCGAGGCGGGGGACGAAGCGCGGGTGCGCGTCCGGGCGGACGAAGCGAGCGAACGTGAGCTCCTCGTCGACGAGCACGACGAGGAGCCCGAGCCTCGCCAGCGACGGCGCGAGCGCTGACGTCAGGGCGCCGGGTAGCTCGTGAGCTTCATGCCCGCGACGACGCGCGTGCCCACCCCCTCGGACTGCGTCCAGAGAAGGCCGTTCGGCGCGTCCACCATGAGGTCCTCGGGGAAGTCGAGCCACGTGGAGGTCGCGCTCTTGCCGCCCTTCACCCGATAGAGCGCGCCGGCCGAGGCTGCGGGGGCGCTCGAGGACATGTAGTAGACGCCGGCGCGCGACGCGGTGCCCTGGACCTGCTGCTGGCCGAGGAGCATCGCCTCGCTGGGCCAGAAGATGCCGGAGGACAGCCTCCCCGTGGCCGGATCGAGCGGCCAGCGAT
Source organism: Labilithrix sp. (assembly GCA_028287035.1). The sequence goes on from JAQBQL010000050.1 coordinate 16,635, forward strand.
AGGCGCGGCCCGCGAGCGGCTTGCCCCCGCACGCGGTCCCGCCGCAGTACTCGCTCGCGAGGAGCGTGGGCGGCGAGGTCGACCGATCGAGAGAGACGGACGAGTAGATGGGCGCGCACGCCGACGTGTCCGTGTAGCTGCCGATCTGCGGGATCACGTACTTGTAGAGCCCGCCGCGACAGACGCCGGCCGAGCAGCCGATCTCGTCCACGTCGGTCGTGGTCGCGAGGATGTGCTTCATGTCGAAGACGCGGAAGCCCGTCGCCGTCACCGGCACGTAGAGGAGATCGCCGATCCACACGAGGCCACCCGCGTGCACGAGGACCGGCGCGAACGTGGGCGCGGCGACCGAGCCCTTCGGCTCGACGAGCAGCGCGAACCGGTAGCGGGGCGCGGCGGGATCCGTCACGTCGAGCACCGCGACGCGCACACCCTTCTCGTAGGTCGAGCCGGCGGGCGGCGTGTAGTACCAGGCGGAGAGGAGGATGCGGCGCCCTTCGACGAGGCCGCTCGGCGCGGCGTCTGCCGAGCCCGAGAGGCCCTGCGGGGTCCATGTCTCGTTCGCGTCGTCCTCGTCGTTCCAGCGAACCGCGACGGAGACGCCAGCCGGCCCGCCGGGCACCGCGCCGGCAGCGACCGGCATCCCGACGCGATTGAGGTCGGCGAAGAGATCCTTCAGGCTCGTCACGGGCACGATCTTGGCGAGGGCGTCGACGAGCGGCGGAAGCGTGCTCCACGTCGCGTCCTGCTTCATCGGGAACGCGCAGCGATCGAGCGCGACGACGCCGCTGCCGGCGGTGGTGGTGGTCGTGGGGCACGCCGGCGCCTTCGTCGCGCACGGGTCGGAGGGCGACGCCCCGTCGGTGGTGGTCGCGTCGGCGCTGCCGGATCCTGCGTCGGGGACGTCGGGGCTCCCGGGCGCGCGGGGCCGCGAGCCGCCGTCGATCGCGGCCGCCTCCGTCCCGTCGTCCGAGCCGCAGGCCCCGGCGAGCAGCGCCGCCGCGAGCACGAGAGGTGCGGCGGCCAAGGCCGTCATCGAGCGCATGTCCAGAGTCTACGCCGAGACCCGCCGGAGCCGCTACGCTGCGGACCGATGCGCCCCGCCTCCTCTCGCTCGCGCGGCCGCTGGTCCGGGGCCGGGGGCCTCGCGGCGGCG
>JAQBQL010000055.1 GCA_028287035.1 Labilithrix sp.
GCCGAGCGCATCCGCGAGATGTCGACGTGCCTCGGCGATCCCTCGGATCTGCCGGACGAGCTCGCCGCGCTCGAGGCGAAGTTCGGCACGCAGCAGATCTGCAACTTCTCCGTCTTCCAGTCGCTCCTGGATCACTGGGCCTTCGGCGCGCTCTTCCCGGTCGTGCCGATCAGCCGCCTGAACGAGAAACCGACCCTCCTCAGCACGCTCGCGGACATCACGTGCGACTCCGACGGCAAGGTCGGCAAGTTCATCGACCGCACGGAGGCGTCGCGGGACACGCTCCCCCTCCACGCCCGGAACGACCAGCCGTACTACATCGGCGTGTTCCTGACGGGCGCGTACCAGGACATCATGGGCGACATCCACAACCTGTTCGGCCGCGTGAACGAGGTCCACGTGTTCCTCGACGAGGACGAGGAGTGCGGTTACTACCTCGAGGAGACGATCGAGGGGAACACGATCAGCGACGTGCTCCACATGACGCAGTACGAAGCGCGCGACCTCGCGGCGCGGCTGAAGCTGCAGGTCGACGCGGCGATCAAGCAAGATCGCCTGAAGCCGACCGAGGGCATGCGCCTCCTCAACGAGTACGAGCGCGGCCTGAAGGACCACACGTACCTGACGTTCCCCGCGCCCTGAGCCCCTGAGCTCGTTCTTCTTCGACAGGTCCGCGCTGCGGACACTCGGCCTGGCCCAGCGTGCATCCTACGCCGCGGCCAGGCCGTTTCCGCATGCGGTGTTCGACGGGTTCGTAGGCGGCGAGCACGCGCGCGCGCTCGCGCGTGCGTTCCCGGGGCCCGAGCATCCCGGCTGGCTGCGTCGCGAGTACAAGGAGCAGGCGGCGCGCCTCAACCAGCTGCAGCGCACCGGCTTCGAAGGGGTCGCGCCGGTCGTGCGTCACTTCCTCGCCGAGCTGCAAGGGATGGCGTTCCTCGACTTTCTGGGCGCGCTCACCGGCATCGAGGGGCTCATCGGCGATCCGCACTTCCGCGGCGCCGGCCTCTCCCTCACCCTCCCCGGCGGGCACCTCGCGCTTCACGCGGACTTCAACCGGGATCGCACGCGCCACCTCGAGCGCGCGGTCACGGTCCTCTACTACCTCGGCGAGGACTGGGACCCGTCATGGGGCGGCGCCCTGGAGCTATGGGAAGAGGCCCGGTCCTCGTGCGGCGCTTCGTACTTGCCGATGCTCGATCGCCTGGTGGTGATGGCCCACGGCGACGCCTTCTGGCACGGGCAGCCGGCGCCGCTCGCGTGTCCCGAAGGGCGGTACCGGGCGGTCGTGTCCGCGTACTACTACGTCGCGACGCCTCCGGCGGCGCCGCCCGAGGCCCACGGCGCGATCTGGGCGCCCGGCCGCTGACTCAGCGCTCGAACGTGAACACGCCGAAGTCGGCCGCGCTCTCGCTCTGCGTCTGGTCGCCGTCGCTCATGACGCCGAGGCCCATGAAGTCGGGCACCTCGGCCTTCGCGTCGCCGTCCTCGAAGTGGTTCCGGTACTCGCTCGCGAGATCGACGCTCACCGTGCGCCACTGCTTGAGCGGGGCGCCCGAGTCGACGATGACGGTGTCCTGCGCGACGAAAGGGTTTCGCTTCTTGTCGCAGACCTTGCCCTTCACGCCGACCGCGCTCCACACGTACTTGACCGTGTAGTAGCGGAGCCCGCGCTTCCACGTCAGGTACACGACGGCGGCGGAGTCGCCCTTGCCCGACGCGCATTCGTCGCCGCCGTTCGGGAGGGTCAGCGCACGCCAGGTCCACGTGACCTTCTTGAGGCGCTGCCGGTCGGCCTCGGGCGCCTGCCACCCCATGAGCGAGGTCTTGCTGGGCGGCACGTAGTGCGAGCGAAGGAACGTCACGCCGTCCTCGGTCGTCTTTGCGTAGTAGTTCACGGGACCCGACTGGCGCTCGACCAGCTTCCACGCGCCCGCGTCGACGACGAGCGCGTCGGGCGGAGCGGCGCCAGAGGCGCCCGCGAGGGTGAGAGCTGCGAGCGCGACCGGGATCCCGAGCTTGTTCACATGGCCTCCGCGACCGTCTTCTTGGCTGCGCCGAAGAACTGCGTGATGACGTGGAGCAGGGCCGGCAAGAAGAAGAGCGCCGCGAGCACGCACGACAGCTCGCCCACGATGCTCAGCTTGCCGAAGGATTGCAGCGCCTGGTTGTCGGCGAAGAGGAGCGATCCGTAGCCGATGATCGTCGTGTAGCTGCACAGCGCCACCGCGCCGAGGTGCAGCTTGACCGCGCTCGTCACGTCGCCGCCGAGCAGCCGCGAGCGGTCGTAGATGTTGAACGGATATTCCGACCCGATCCCGAACGTGATCGGCAGCGCGATGAAGTTCAGGAAGTTCAGGCGCCAGCCCATCAGCGCGGCGATGCCGAGCGTCCAGGTCACGCCCATGACGAGCGAGAGGATGACCGACACCGACCCGCGGCGCGAGGCGGTGGCCAGCAGCACCACGATGAGCACGCAGCCGAACGAGACGCCGGTGGCGAGCGGCCCGTCACGCTCGAGCGACTTGATCATCTCGGCGAAGACCGTCGAGCGGCTCGCGGTGTCCACGCGCGTCCCGTCGGGGAGCACGATGCCGTCCACGGTCGCCGCGATCCGGAGCAGGTTGTGGCCGTCGTTCCGCGAGACGTTGGGCCGGTACCGGACGTAGAAGGGCGTGCCGACCGTCCCGTTCTTCTCCTGGAAGCGGCGGAGCACGAACGAAGGCAGGTCCTTCGCCTCGACGACGTGCAGCGAGTCGGGCGGCGTCGACTCGCGCATGTTCTTCTGCTCTTCCTCGGAGAGGCGAGCCATGACGCCGGGCGTGAGGCGCTCGCGGATGCGCGTGAGCACCTCGAGCTTCGCCTCCTGCTCGGCCTTCGTGCCCGGCAGGTACGTCTGCACGGTCACGACGTCCTGGATGAGCTGCCCGCGCGGATCGGCCGCGTCGTTCGCGAGGATGCGCTCCTTCACGAGCGGCACCTGCTCCGGCTTGTCGGCGAGGACGAGGGCGCCCTCCATGCTCTTGCGCGCCTCGAGGATGGCGTTCGCCTTGCGCGTCCAGTTGAACGCGCCGCTCGAGCGCGCGCCCTTCGAGCCGAGCTTGTCGAAGTCGTACTCCCACGGATCCTTGAGGAACCCGGGCAGCTTCGCGATGGCCACGATCGTGAGCACCGCGGCCACCCCGACGAACACCCGCGGATACTTCTCCGACAGGTTGCCGGCCCACTTCGAGACGACGCCGCGGCTGCCGTCCTCCGCGAGGTGGACGTCCGACTCGCGCAGGAACTTCGGAAGATGGGTCTGGATGCGCTCGACGACCACGATGAGCGCCGGCAGGCACGGGATCATCGAGATCCACACGAGCAGCATGCCGAAGAAGCCGATGATGCCGAACTGGCTGAAGCCGCGGAAGCGCGTGACCGTCAGCGAGCCGTATGCGATGGCCGCCACGCTGGCGCCCACGAGCTCGGCACGGAACGCATTCCAGACCGCCTCGCGACGCGCGACGTCCCTCGTCATGCCGCGCGCGCGGAACTCCTTGTAACGGGAGTAGAGGACGATCGGATAGTTGATGCCGTTGCCGAGGATGATGGCGCCGAGGAACGCGCCCGACGAGTTGACGAAGCCGTACTTCCACGTGGCGAAGGCATACGCGCAGCCGATACCGAAGAGCGGCGGGAAGAAGACGAGCGGGATCGCCCAGAACGAGCCGTAGAACCACACGACGCCGATGAGGATGAGCCCCATCGCGATGGCGGTCGCGATGACCGCCTCGCTGATGAGCGAGTCCTTCTCGGCCTTCGCATTCGCGATGTCGCCGCCGAGGCCGACCACCATCTCGGGATGGAAGCTCTTCGGGTTCATCTCCTCGACGATCCCGTGGACCTGCTTGAGGAGCTTCTCGTCCTCGGAGCCGCCCATCCCGGCGCCGTTCGACACGATCCAGAGCGCGATCTGCGAGCCGTCCGCGTTCGCGAAGTAGCCCGTCGGGAAGTCATCGTGCTCGTCGGCCTTCGACTTCCACTTGTCCTTGAACTTCTCCATCCCGAGGTTGTGCTCCGGCTTCTCGCCGTCGCTCTCGAGGTCGTCGACCATGCCGCTCTTCAGGGCGATCTGGTGGTCGAGCGTGTTGTCCGCCTCCTCCAGGTCCTTCATGTCGGCGTAGAGCCACTTGTTCTCCTGGTAGAACGAGCGGACCTCCTTCGTGCCGGCCTCGAGGAAGGCGATGCGGTCGCAGGCCTTTGCGCACTTCGCGTCGGCCTTGCAGGCGGCGATGCACGCGGGCTTTTCGTCGACCATCTTCTCGAGGCGCGCGCCCATCGCGTCGATGAAGCGCTCGTTGCTCTTCCGGTCCGGCGACTCGGCGACGACGATGATGGTCGCGCGCCCGCCGATGCGCTCGAGACGGTGCTCGAACGACTGGAAGCCCGGGCTGTCGCGGGGCAGGAGCTCCATCACGTCCGACCGGACCTCGAGCTTGCGCGCGTAGCTCCAGCAGCCCGCGAGCAGCATCAGCGCGAAGCCCACCACGAAGAACGGGTGGCGCCCGCCGAAGTCCACCATCGCGAAGACGAGGCGCTTCATCCGGGACGGCGACGATTCCATGGTCACAAGACTCCTGCAAAGCGCAGCGCGAAGAGCACTGCTGCCCCCCACATACCTGCAAAGACGTCGTCGAGCACGATCGACGTGCCGCCGGTGAGCCGGCGCTCCGCCCAGTTGGCGGGAAAAGGTTTCAGATGGTCGAACAGCCGGAAGAACACGAAGCCGGCGACGAGGCCCTGCCAGCTCGGCGGGGCGGCGATCCACGCGACGTGCACGCCGGCGACCTCGTCGATGACGACCCGCTGCGGATCGTGGAGGCCGCTCCGCGACGCCACCCCCGCCGCCGCCCAGATCCCGACGAGCGTGAGGACGACCGCGGCGAGTGCCACCGCCCCTGCCCCATACGGACGGAGCAGGAGATAGAGCGGGATGGCGCCGAGCGTGCCCATCGTACCGGGCGCCCTGGGGACGAGACCGCAGCCGAACCAGGTCGCGAGCGTGCTCTGCACGACCGCGACGACTCCCCGTTCCGGCCCGGGCGCGTCGGGGCTCAGGCGCCCATCCGGGTCAGGCCACCTTGGTCTTCGGGAGGCGCACGTCCGAGTCGGCCGCGCCTTCGCTGCTGATCGGCCCGGCCGCCGCGAGGCCCGCGAGCATGCGCAGCTTGGCCATGACGACCGCCTCCTGCTCGAACAGGTTGTGCATCGGCTCCGTGCCCGCCTCGTGCTGCGGGCTCTTGAAGTAGAACGACAGCCAGTCCTGGATGCCGTGGAACCCCGCGCGCTGCGACAGGTCCATGAGGAGCGCGAGGTCGAGGACGATGGGCGCTGCGAGGATCGAGTCCTTGCAGAGGAAGTTCACCTTGATCTGCATCGGGTAGCCGAGCCAACCGAAGAGGTCGATGTTGTCCCAGCCCTCCTTGTCGTCGCCGCGCGGCGGGTAGTAGTCGATGCGAACCTTGTGAACGAGGTTGCCGTAGAGCTCGTGGTTCTCTTCCGGCTGGAGGATGCTCTCGAGCACGCCGAGCTTCGACACCTCCTTGGAGCGGAAGGAGTCGGCGTCGTCGAGCACCTCGCCGTCGCGGTTGCCGAGGATGTTCGTCGAGTACCAGCCGCGGAGACCGAGCAGGCGCGTCTTCAGCGCCGGCGCGAGCACCGTCTTCATCATCGTCTGGCCGGTCTTGAAGTCCTTGCCGCCGACGCTGACGCGGTACTCGCGGGCGAGGTCGAGCGCCGCCGGGAAGTCGACCGCCAGGTTCGGCGAGCCGTTCGCGAACGGGATGCGCTCCTTGATGAACGCCCACGCGTAGAGCTGCGAGCTCGTGATCGACGGGTCGCTACGGCGAAGGCCCGCCTCGAAGTCCGCAATGGTCGCGTGAACGGTGCCGGGGGTCGTGTAGACCTCGGTCGAGCCGGTCCACACGGCGACGCCGCGGGTCGACTTCTTCTCCTCGAGGGTGCGCCGGATGTCGGCGCGCAGCTGCTCGACGAGATCCGCCTTGCTGGCGCCGCGCTTGATGTGCGTGCCGTGCAGGCGCTTCACGTACTCGGGGAAGAACGCGCCCGGCATCGGCTCGATGGCGGTGAGCTGCTCGCGCACGAGCTCGAGATGCTCGTTGTTGAGGACCCCGGCGTGCTTGGCGGACTCGTATGCGTTCTCGGGGAAGATGTCCCAGGCGGCGAACTCGAGCTGATCGAGCTGCGCGAGTGGAGCCGCGTCCTTGATGGGCGTGGACTTGCCCGCCTCGTCGCGGAACTTGCCGAGCTGCGTGAGCGAGCCCACGGGCGTGCCCTTGCCCTGACGCGCCAGCATGACGCCAGCGATCATCGTGGTCGCGACGGCGCCGAGACCGGGAAGGAAGACGGTGAGTTTGCCTGACGCGGGCTCGATGTACTTCGTGTCGATCAAGGGAACCTCCTTAAGGCTCTCCGAACAGAACGTCTCTCTCGGTGCTCTCAGCTCTTCGCCTTTCCGATGGGAGACAGCAACCGGCGGTTGCGTTTTCTCGCGCGCTCGCTGGTCGATTCCCAGCACGGATCCTGGGGTCCGGGGCAAAACGCACCACGATCGTGACCGCCCGGACCCGATCGAGGCGCAGGCGCGCGCTCTAGGGGCGGCGCCGTTTCGCGGTGCGCGGCGCACGAGCAGCAGGCCGCCCGAGGCCTCGGGCGCCGGCGATGACGAGGTCGATGAGCTGGCCGAGGTACCGGTCGTCGGTCCGGAGCCCGAACATCGCCCGGTGGTGGACCGCGCCGACCAGGGTGTCGAAGAGCAGGTGCGCGTCGACCCCACGCGGGACCTCACCGCGAGCGATGGCGCGGTCGACGATGTCGTCGGGCACGCACTCCTTCTCGTCGCGTACCTCGCGGGCCAGCCGCTGCATCGAGGACGATTCGACGAGGCTCATGCGCATCAGCGTCTGTCCGCGCGGCGAGGTCGCGAAGTCCCGGAAGGCGCGCAGGAAGGCGACGAGGTCGGACCGGACCGAGCCCGTGTCGGCGCGCTCGGTGAGCTGGTCGGCGGCCTGGTCGAGCGCGGCCCGCGCGAGGTCTTCCCTGGTCGGCCAGCGGCGATAGATGGTGGTCTTGTTGACCCCCGCGCGCTGCGCGACGTCGTCGATGGAGAGGCCCTCGAAGCCCTTCGTCGAGATCTCCTCGAGGACGGCCTCGATGATCACCGCCACGAGCCGCTCACCGCGGAGCTGCTTCGGTCGGGCGGTCGCCGTGCGCATCGCGCGGACCATAGCACGCGCCGCCGAACGCAACCTTTCGTCGCCTTGCTGCCGCCTCGCGGCTCAGCCGCCTTCGCTGAGATCCGTGACGCCGTGGTCCCAGTACACGACGCCGCCTTCGCGCCACGTGACGAAGCGGACGGTGCCGTCGTGCGAGACGACGAGCACCACCGCGCCGCGGGCCCGGCAGCACAGGCGGTAAGCGGAGCGGTGCCTCGTCCCGACGCCCTCGATGTTCTCTTCCTCGAGGTGCTCCCCTTCCAGGTCGAGGGCCCGCCGGACGGTGCGGAGCTCCTCCGACGAGTCGCTCACGATCTCGGCGCCGAACCCGAGCACCTCGAAGCGCTTCGTCATGACCACCGCGCCGTCGACGTCGGCGAGACCCGCAACGAGATGCGAGATCTCGAACACCGCCTCGTCGAGCGCGCCGAGGAGCTGGTGATCGCTCGCGCCGTAGGCACGCCAGCCGATGGGCGGGTCGGTCGCGCCCCCTACCCGGCCGTGCGTCTCCGCGAGCGCGCGCATGATGCCGAGCATGAGCGTCCGGAAACGGCGCCGCGGCTCGTCGTCGACGAACGCGTACTTGAGGCGGAGCGCGCCGCGCGTGACCTCGTGCTCGGCGCTTTCGGGCGGCAGGATCACGAGCGTGCCGCCGTGGTGCATGCTTCGCACCGTGGCGAGGAGGCGCTTCAACATCTGCTGGGAGAGCACGCGCGCGAGGTCGACGTCGAGCTCGGCCCACGGCTCGGTCGCCGCGGCGCGCGCCTGCTCGTGGATGGCCATGAGCTCGGCGCGCTCGGCGCGGAACATCGCGGAGAGCCACGTGGACGCGAACACGTCGTGCCCGGGCGTGTCGGTGCTGCCGCCGCGGATCTCGCCGAGCCGGATCGATCCGCTCGCCACGGCGATCTGGCCCGGTCCGGTGGCGTGGATGACGAGCCTGGCGGACGGAAGCGTCGGGTGAGCACGGCGGCTGCCGCGCACGTCGTCGAGCCACCGCGGGCCCGAGTGGAGGATGCCCCAGATCGTCCACTGTCCGTCGGCGTCGCGGACGATGCCGATGAGCGATCGGTGGTACTTCGCGGCGGGCGAGAGGCGACGCAGCTCGTGGGGCGTGAGCGGCCGCGGGCGGCTGAAGACGAGCCGCTGCAGACCGTCCGGCGGGCCCGACTCCGCGGGGAACGCCTGAGGCGCGGCGACGATCAGGCGGAAGGAAACGGGCCGCTCCTCCTCGCGGAGCAGGCTCGCCTGGTATGCGGTCGAGAGGAGCTCGGCGAAGGCCTCGGGCTCGGGGAGGATGCACATCTTGGCGACCGGACCGCTGCCGGAGCACTGCTGCAGCGAGGCCCAGCGCTGTCGGACCAGCTCGGCGAGATCCGCGGGGTACCCCATGACCGCGATGCTGCTCACGAGGATGCCGCCGCGATGCGCAGCGCGGGGAGGACATCGCCGACGCCGTCGACGATGAACTGCACGGCGATGGCCGCCAGCATGAGGCCCATCACCCGCTCGAGCACCGAAAGGCCGGTCTTGCCGAGCCGCTTCTCGGCGAAGCTCGCGACGAGCAGCACGATCAGCGTGGCCACCGACGCGAGGCCAATCGCGATGTAGATGGCCGTCTTCTCCCAGACTGCCTCGACGCGCGACGTCTGCATCATGGCATTCGCGATCGCGCCCGGTCCGGCGAGCATCGGGAACGCGAGGGGGAAGATCGCGATGTCGCCGTGATGGGACTCGGCGAGCTCCTCGGGCGTGGTGCGCTTCAGCGCCGGCTGCGCGCGCAGCATGTCCACCGCCATCAGGAAGAGGAGGCACCCGCCCGCGATGCGGAACGCGCCGAGCGACAGGCCGAAGAAGTGGAGGATCGAAGGCCCCACCGCAGCGAACAAGGTCAGCGTCACGAACATCGCGCCGCTCGCCACGACGGCGGTGCGCCGCCGCCGCGCCGGCGCCCAGCCCGCGGTCATCGCGAGGTAGACGGGGACGAGCCCCAGCGGATCCGCGACCGAGAAGACCGCGGAGAACGCAGCGATGATCGCGCGCAGCACGCCGCGCTTATAGCGCCTCAGCGCGTCGCGCGCTTGACTGCCGTGCCCTTGTAGGTGCCGAAGATCACGTCCCAGAGCGGCGTGCTCACGCCGTAGCGGCCCGGCTCCGGGGCGTGGTGATGGAGGTGGTGATACTTCTTCATCCAGCCGGCGACCCCCGCGTTCCGCTTCGTGTGATGCCAGAAGTAGTGCAGCGAGTCGTAGCCGATGTAGCCGACCGCGAAGCCGCTCCACGCGCCGTCCCACGTGCCGCCGCCGAGAACGAAGTGCGTGAACAGGAACGACAGGATGCCGAGGGGCATGCTGACCATCGGCGGCATCACGAGGCGCGACGGATCGATGGGATACGCGTGATGGTAGCCATGCGTGAGAAACTCACGGATCTTCCCCTCACGCGTGTCCGGGAAATCTGCGTGGAAGATGATGCGGTGGAGCAGGTACTCGACCAGCGTGAACGCCAGCATGCCGGTCACGAAGGTCCCGAGGAGCGCCAGCGCGCCCCCGGGCTGGTACGCCCAGACGAGCAGCGCGGCCGCGATCGGGCCGTAGAAGACGGCCGGGAAGGTCGGATGGGCGCGGGCGATCGTGCGATCGAGCCAGAGCGGCTTCAGGACGGGGATGCCGATGCCGCGCGGCGGCTTGCCGAGCGCAGCTTCGATGCACTCAGGGGTGAGGAAGCGCTCGGGGATCATCGGTCTCGGCGTCTATGGCACACAGTGCGGGTGGAGAAAAGTGCTTCTGGCCCCTTTCGGGGACGCGGCGGGCAGGCCCGGCGCTCCGGATCGTGGGGTCAGCGCGCTCAGCGTGCGACGAGGAACAGTGCGGTCGCTCCCGCGGCGACGAGGGCGCTACCGAGCACGACCATGGCTCCGAGACGGCGCTGCGCCCGGAGCTCGCTCCGATCGGCGACCGGCTCGGATCCGCCGGCCGTGCTGCGTGTCCCGCTGAGCGCGTGCACTCCGCACGTCTTGTAGAAGGACGCGAGCACGCCGTACGTGCCGACGAAGAACGGGAGGAACACGAGCGCGCGGGAGGCGTGCTCCACGGGTGACGCGTCCGCGCGGCCGAGCAACGCCGCGAGCACCAGCGCCATCGCAAGGCCAGCGAGCCCCACCCGGAGCTGACCCTGACGGGACCCCTGATCGACGAGATTCCCTCTGCGAGTGACCGCCGCCATCGCCTAGCATCCTAGCCTTCGTAACGCTTCGCGCCAGCCCCCGACGCACCTACCTCTGCCATGTCACGCTGGATTGTCCGCTTCCTCGATCTCCGCGAGGGCGAAGCACGTCCGGTCATCAAGTCGTTCCTCGTGCTGTTCCTGCTGATCGCGGGGCACACCACGCTCGAGACGGCGCGCGACGCGCTCTTCCTCACCGCGCTGCCGCCGAGCCGGCTGAACCTCGTCTACATCGCGCTCGCGGGGCTCTCCTTCTTCGTGGCTGCGGCCAGCACGCGCATGGCCGAGGCGTTCGGGCGGCGGAACGCGCTCGTGGCGACGCTCTCGGTGGCCGCGTTCGCGACGGTCCTGCTGCACGCGATGACGCCGACGCCGCGCGTGGTGATGGCGCTCTACGTGTTCAGCGGGCTCGTGGGCGCGGTCCTGTCGCCGCAGTTCTGGCTCATCGCCGCGCAGATGTTCACGTCGGCGCAGGGCCGGCGCCTCTTCGGTCCGATCGCCTCGGGGGGCGTCATGGGCGGCGTCGCCGGCGCGGGGACCGCCGCGCTTCTCCTCTCGCGGCTGCCCGTGACGTCGCTCCTGCTCGTCGCGGCGGCTGCGTTCCTCGGGACGGCGTTCCTCCTCACCACCCTCGAGCTCGAGGGCGACGAGGCCGTGGTGTCGGCGCGCACCCCGGGCGACAGCCTGTTGCCCACCGCGCAGGCGCCGGCCCGGCCGAGCCTCGCGAGAGACCCCTTCGTCCTGCGGGTCGGGCTTCTCGTCGCGTTCTCGACCGCTGCGGTGCTCGCGGTCGACTACCTCTTCAAGTCCACCGCCGCGAGCCGGATCCCGCCGGCTCGTCTCGGGGAGTTCTTCGCCCGGTACTACGCGGTGATGAACGTGGCGTCGCTCGCGGTGCAGCTCCTCGTGGCGAGCCGGGTCGTGCGCCGGCTGGGCGTCGCGGGCGCGGTGTCCGTGACCCCGCTCCTCCTCCTCGCCGGCGGCGTCGCCTCGTTCCTGACGGGCGGGCGCCTGCTCCCCGTCGTCGGGACGCGCATGGTCGATGGGAGCCTTCGCTACTCGCTGAACCGCGTCGCGACCGAGCTGCTCTACCTGCCGATGCCGACCGGCGTCCGCGAGCGCGCGAAGAGCCTCATCGACACCGTGCTCGCGCGCGCCGTGCAGGCGCTCACGGCCGCCCTCCTCTTCGCGCTGAGCATGATGCACGTGCTCGGGCCGCGCACCCTGGCGGCCCTGGTCGCCGCGCTCTGCCTCGCCTGGGCCGTCGTCGCCCTCGGCTTGCGTGCGCCCTACCTCGGCCTCTTCCGGAGCGCGCTGGCGAGCGGCAAGCTGCGGATCGACGACGAGATCACCGAGCTCGATCTCAACGCCGCAGAGGCGCTCGTCGAGGCGATGGCCCATCCCGACCCCGACCAGGTGGTCGCCGCCATGGACCTCCTCGAGCAGCGCGGACGCGGCAAGCTCGTCTCCGCGCTGATCCTCTACCACGACGACGAGCGAGTCCTCCTGCGGGCGCTCGACATCTTCGGCGCGTCCTCGCGTGCCGACTGGCTGCCGCTCGGCGAGCGCCTGCTCTCCGACGAGCGCGAGGCCGTGCGCGTCGCCGCGGTACGGGCGTTCGCGAAGCATGGCGTCGAGCGGGCGCTCGCCCGCGCGCTCGAGGACACGAGCTCGGTCGTGCAGGCGTACGCCGCCTTCCATCTCGCGCTCCGGTCGGACGAGGAGGAGCTCGCGGCTCACCCGCGCCTCACCGCGATGATCGGGGTGCCCGGCGCCTTCGGGGACGCCGCGCGCCGGATCCTGCTCACCGCGATCGCGGACGCCGCGGATCCACGCGCCGTGACCCTCGTGCTCGAGATCGCCGCGAGCCCGCAGCTGGACGGCACCGAGCAGACGATCACGCTCCTCGCCCGGGCAATGCAGGCCCTCGAGGATCCGCGATTCCTCCCCTACCTCGTGGCGCGGCTCGCCTTCCGCCCCGGCCGCGAGGCCAACCGCGCGGCCATCCAGGCGATCGGCGCGCCCGCGCTCGCCGCGCTCGAGGCGGTCAGCCTCGATCCGGCGGCGCCGCGCCGGGTCCGTACGCACGTGCCGCGTAGCATCGCCGAAATTGGCACGCAGCGCGCCGCCGACTTCCTCACCACGCGGCTCGGCGCCGAACGGGACGGCCTCGTCCGGTACAAGGTGCTGCGGGCCCTCGGGCACCTCGTCGCGAGCACGGACGTGAAGGTCGACCGGCCGCGCGTCGACGCGGCGGTGCGCGAGAACCTGGTCGAGCACCTGCGGCTCGCGGCGCTGCGGGTGGCGCTCGAGAAGGCCGAGGCCCGCGGCGAGCCGCAGCCGCCGAGCGAGCGGTTCCTCGTCGAGCTGCTGCGCGACAAGCAGGCCCAGGCGCTCGAGCGAGCGTTCCGTCTCCTCAAGATCGCCCACAAGCGCGAGGACATCCACCGGGTGCACGCGGCGGCGCTCTCCGACGACAAGCACGTGCGCTCGAATGCCGGTGAGTTCCTCGACACGCTCCTCGCCGGGCGGAGCACGGGCGACCTTCGCGATCTGTTCCGCCTCGTCGTCGACGACCTCACGCCCGAGGCGCGGGTGCAGCGTGCCGCGCCCTACGTGAGCGCGCTCCCGCGCGGGCGCGACGAGGCACTGGCGCGCCTCATCGAGGACCGCGACGACGCCGTCGCTGCGCTCGCGAGCCACTACGCGCTGACGCTGGGCGGAGCGACGTTGCGCGCCAGCGTCGAGCGGGCGCAGCAGCAGCGTCCTTCGCTGGGATCGCTGATGGCGCACTTCTTCGGCCCGGCCGGGCTGACCTCACCGAGGCCCGCCTGATGGCCAGCGAGAGCTCGTCGCGCCTCTTCCGCGAGATCTTCATCGCCGGCTTCATGGCCGGTCTCCCGGCCGAGAACGTGCGGTGGGCGGCGGCGCGCCTCGCGCCCAACATGACCGACGTGCGGCTCGCCGCGGGCGAGGTGCTCTATCGTCCCGGTGACCCGCCGGACGCACACTGGTTCGTGGTCAGCGGCGCCATCCGCCTCGAGGCCGAGGGGCATCCCTCGTGGGTGCTCGGCGAACGTTCGCTCGTCGGCACGATGGACATCAGCCTCGACCGTCCACGCACGCGCACCGCGATCGCCGAGCGGAACAGCTTTCTCCTGCGGCTTCCCGCCGGCGACTGGCTCGACATGCTGGAAGACAACTTCCAGCTCACGCAGCGCGCGCTCGAGGGCCTCGGCGAGTTCGTGAATGCGACGCGCGTCGAGCTCGACCCGTTCACGTACGACGCGGACGGCGGGCCGAATGCTCCGATCCCGGAAGGTCCGCTCGGGTTCGTCGACCGCGTCCTCTTGCTACGGTCGTTGCCCCTCTTCCGCGGCGGCGAGATGCAGGCCCTCGCGAACCTCGCAGAGCTCGCGCACGTGCGGCAGCTCGCGCCGGGTGAGGTGCTCGTCGAGCGTGGTCGTGCCGCCCCGATGCTCGCCGTCGTCCTCGCGGGTGAGGTCGACGCGCAGCGCGAGGACCGGCGGCGCGCCCAGCACTACGGACCTGGCACGCTGGTCTTCGGCGGCGCCGCGGTCGCCGGCCGGGACCTCGGGTACGAAGTGCGGGCGACGGCGGCGACCCGCATTCTCGAGATCGGACGCGAGGACTTCCTCGACGTGCTCGAGGAACACTTCCAGCTCGCGCGCTCGGTGCTCCGCGGCCTCGTCGCGGAGCGGGAGGTGCTGGTCGACGAGAAGGAGCGGCGTGCGGCAGCGAAGAAGGCGTGAAGGCTGCACGTCGCCGTAGCGCGCGGCGTGGGACGCAGCCATACTGTCCCGACCGGATCCCCAAGACATGACTCGCCCCGAAGGTGACGATCCTCCGCCGAAGCCGTCCGACGCCGGCGTGGCCACCACCGTGCTCGATCGCGTGAAGCCGACCGTCGTGGTCCGGCGGCGCGTCTACGAGCCAACGGCCAACAAGACGCTCGTGCACGTCGCGCGCGACACCTCCGACGACGACGAGAACGGTCCGCCGTCCTCGGTGAACGTCGCGCGGGCGCTCGCCTCGCTGCGCGGCGACGAGCTCCGGCGCCTCGAGGAGATCGTCCGCGCCGACGACGACTCGATCCCGCCTCCGCCGCCGAGCTCCTCGTCGATCGCGCCGGCGGTGCTCGCGCGGGCTGCGCAGGCCGCGCCGCCGTCGGCCCCCGCCGTCGCGGCGACCCCCACAGGCCCGACGGTGCGGCTCGGTCCGAGCATCGCCCTCGAGGATCTCGCCCGCGAGATGAGCGTGCCCGTCCAGGAGCTCGTCACCGCGCTCGTCACGCGCGGGTTCTTCTCGATGACGGTCACGTCCGTGCTCTCGCGCGAGACCGCGAAGCTCGCCGCGGCGATGTTCGGCTGGGAGACGGTCGACGACGACTCCCTCCCCGAGGCGACCTCGGGCGAGAAGCCGAAGAAGAAGAATGCCGGGGCGCCCGGCACACCGGGCGGCGGCGGCAAGGCGAAGGCGCCGAAGCCGACGGAGGCCAAGAAGCCCCCGCCGCCGAAGCGCTCCGTCAACCGCGGTCGCTGACCGCCCTCGCACTCACGTCGCCGTCACTTGACGGGCGGCGGCTGCGGCACGGACGTCTCGTCCTGGATGCAGGACGCGAGGTCGAAGAGGAAGAACGCGAGCAGCTTCTCGCCTTCGTTGAGGGTGTTCGTGCAGCCGACCGGGAAGTTGGCTGTCACCTTGTCCTGGGCGCCGTCATTGAGGTGAGCGTCGATGTGCACGCCCTTGCCACACTGCTTGTCAGCGCTCACGCCGACCGGCACGTTGACGGTGAACGCGCGCGGGCCGGCGCTGCTGCCGGAGGTCGCCCACTGCTGCGCCTTGCCGGGATCGAGGCTCGTCGCGTTCGCGAAGAGCACGGACGGCGTGACGCGGTTGTTCGAGCCGGGGGTCACCGTCGCGAGCCAGTCACCGAGCGCCTTGCCCTTGGGGAAGGACGTGTCCACGAGCATCGGGTTGCTCGTCAGCGGCGCCCCGCCCGGGAGGGTCACCGCGGAGCTGAGCCCGTTGTCCGGCGCGAACTTGTACCAGGTGTACATGAAGTCGGTCGTGAAGATCCGGCCGCCGGCATTCAGGTAGTCCGCCATCGCCGGGAACGCGCCGCTCTTGTTGAACTGCGCCTCCTGACACTCGCACGACAGGATCACCTGGTCGTACTGCTTCAGCTGGTCGACGTCGTTCCAGAAGCTCTGCGCCGGAAGGCTGCCCGTCGGCGCGCCGCCGCCGCTCCCCACGAACGTGTGGACGGACTTGGACGGGCCGTCCGACTGCACGCCGAACTCCGACGCGTCGATGCCGATCTTCGGGAGCATGCACCCGAGGACGTCGCAGCCGCCCGTCGTGAGCGCGATGCGCGGCATGTCGCCTTCGCTCTGGTTGCGCGGCAGGCGCGTGAGCTCCGAGTCTGTGAGCTTCGTCTCGGTGCACTCGGCGACGTTCGGGATCGTGACCTGGCGGCGCCATTTGCCGACCTGGATGACGAGCGGGATGTCCTTGCCTACCGGAACGTTCTTCAGCTCGAACGTGCCGTCGGGCTGGCTCAGCGCCGTCGTGACCGGCGAGCCGGTGACGCTGCCGCACGTCTCGCACGTCGCGCCGTGCGTGACGGCGGCCGGGGTCGTGTTCGGCACGTACACGATGACGTTGTAGAGAGGGAGCGTGCCGTTCGGCGCGTACGCCTTGCCGGTCACCGTCGTGTCGCCGCCTCCGCCGCAGGCCTTCTGCTGGCACTGGAGACCGACGCACGGCGGGGCTGCCTCACCGCTGCTGCCGAAGCCGCCCGAGCCGCTCGTGCCCGACGAGGCCGCGCCGTCCGGGTCGTCCTCGTAGAAGGAGCGGTCCGACGACGACCCGCAGGCGCCCACCGCCGCGATGGTGCCGAGCGTGCCCGTCACGAGAACACAGAGACCGAGAACGTTGGTCGTGCGCATGGAGAAGCTCCTCGAGCATAAAAGGCGCGTCCCCCGCCTCACGCTGGTCCCTGAAAGGTACCATCGAACCGCGATCCGTCACGGCGCTTCGATGATCACGTTCTTCGGCGCGCCGTCGCACGCTTGCTCGCGGGCGATCACCTCGCGCCACGCGTCGCGGACGCGGAGCTGCGAGGTCAGTGACCGCGTGCACGTGACCCCGTCGAGCAGCGCGTCGCCGCCCCACAAGACGAAGTCCGGGACCACGAGCCACACCGCGTCGTCGTCGCGCGTCACGCGCCCCGAAGGGTCCTCGATGCGCAGCGACTTGAGGTCGAGCCCGCCGTCCGCCCCGCGCGTGAGCACGACGTGCGCGCCCTCGATGCCGAACGTGAGGCGATCATGGGCCTCCGGCGCACGGACGGAGGTCGCGACCGTGCGCGCGACGCCGGCCTTCGTCGTCACGCACACCGACACGCCGTTCTCGAACGGGGACGTTCCGAAGATGTCCCGGTAGCGGAGCGGTCCTGCACCGAGCGGCGCGCGGAGGCCGCCGGTGTTGATCAGCGCCACCACCGGCATGCCGGGCGGCGGGGTGCCGGCAGCGCTCACGTGCTGGGCGAGCGCGCGCGCCGTCTGTTCCGCGAGCGCGGTGCCGTTCAGGGCCTTGTCGAGGCACGCGTTCGGAAGCGTGGTCACGACCGCATCGGCCAGCGCGCGGACCCGCGCCTGCCACGGCGCGACCGCCTCGCGGACCGCCACGCCGAGCGGCGACATGGCGCTCGAGCCCGCCGCCGCGACGTAGCGATCGACGCGGTCGAGCCGCGGCGCGCCTCCGGCTCCGGCGCGGCAGAACCTCGTGCGGGTGAGCCCGATACCGTGCGAGTCACTCGAAGCGATCGGGATGCCGCGCACCCTGCCGAGCATCCACTGATGACGATGTCCGCCGAGGACGAGGTCGGGGCGATCGGCCTTCGGCATGCCGTCGAGGAGCGCCGCGATCTCGCCTCCGCGCCTGGCGCCTTCGGGGTCGGCCGGATCGTCGAGCGTCTGCGGGAGCACGCCCGAGAGGCTGGCGTGCGCGAGCAGCACGACCGGGGCAGCGCCTGCAGCGCGAAGCGCTCGCACCTCGGCGGCGACCGCAGCGGCGGCGGCGGTCGTGAAGTCGAGATCCTCGACGTTCGGCTTCAGCGTGGTCAGCGGCGTGTCGGAGGTCGAATAGCCCACGACGCCGACGTTCCAGGGCCCGCGCCGGATCAGCGCCGACCGGCGCAGCAGCTTCCAGCCGAGCGGCCGACCGTCGAGGCGCCCTATGTTCGAGGACAGGAACGGGAAGTGCGCCTGCGCCATGCGCGCGAAGAGCGCGCCGCGCGGCCCGTCCTCCCCCGTCGCGTCGGTTGCGCCAGGCGCCGCGACGACGCGCTCGTACCCCGCGGGCCCGAAGTCGAACTCGTGATTGCCGATGGCGACGGCGTCCACGCCCATCACGTTGTAGGCGTCGACGATCGGCGCGCCCTCGGCGAGCGTCGAGTCGATCGGACCCGTGAAGAGATCGCCCGCGTCGAGGGCGACCACCGCATCGCCCGTGCCGCGCACCTCGGCGAGCCGGTCGGCGAGCGCGAGGACGCCGCCGGCCGGGACGCGGTTGGCGTCGACCTGCGCGTCCTCGGGGGCGATCTGTCCGTGGAGATCGTTCCAGCTGGCGATCGAGAGGCACTCGCCCGCCGCCGCGCGGGAGCTCGGCGCGCGCGGCGCCGGCTCGTCGCACCCTCCGACCGTGAGCCCCAGCGCGAGGCCCACCACGACGAGCGAAGGGGCGGCGGCACGCATCATCGGACGCGCACTCTAGCCCGACCCCCTCGCTCCGCGAAGCCCGTGCCGCTTACTGTGCGGCCGGCTTCTTCACGGGCTTCTTGCCGCCCTTCTTGCCGCCCTTCTTCGTGCCCTTCTTCGGCGGCGTCGCGTCCGCGGCGGTGTCGCCGCTCGCGGTCGCCGTGGTCGCGTCGGCCGGCTTGTCGGTCGCCGCCGTGTCGGACGGCTTGTCCGCGGGCTTGTCGGACGGCTTGTCCGTCGCGTCCGAGGTCTTCGCGCTCGACGATCCGCCGGACTCGGACGCGAGCGTCGCGAGCTCCTTCTGGATGACGTCCGCCTCGCCGTCCTTGTAGCCGGCGTGGATGTACCGGACCTTGCCGGTGCTATCGAGGATGTACGTGGTCGGCATCGTGTCGACCTTCCAGCGGCCGGCGATGGTGTGCCCGTCGTCCCAGCCGATCGCGAACGTCGCGCCGTTCGCCTTCGCGAAGTCGGCGACGCCCTCCGCCTTGTCGTCGACGGAGATGCCGACGACCTGCACCTTGCCCTGGTTCTGCTTCGACAGCTCCTCCAGCTTCGGGAAGGACTGCTTGCAGGGGCCACACCACGTCGCCCAGAAGTCGACGACCGCGATCTTGCCCTGAAGGCTGTCGAGGCTGATCGCCCCCTTGCCATTGAGCGTCTCGACCTTGAGATCCGGCGCGCTCTTGCCGACCTCGGCAGGACCGCTCTTGCCGTCACCGTCCGCAGACGGAGTCATCGGCTCTTTCTTGCTGCCGCCACAAGCGGATGTCCCTGCGAGCGCAGAGACGCCGACGAGGAAGCCAACGACCGCCGCCGCTCGGGAGTGAAACCATGCCATGCAATTGTCCCTCGGGGCCGTGCACGTGTTGCGATCCACTTCGCTTCACGCCCGCGTTGCTACGCGAGCAAGCCCACGGTCCGAGCATATCGAAAGCCTTGCGACGGAACCACGCACTCGTTCGTGTGCGCGAGGGTCGTACTTCGTGGGCGAGGGTCTCGACGGGTTTGCCGCGCGGCGGCCATCCGTCCACGATGGTCCCCATGTTCCTTCGTCTCACGCGGTTGCCGGCGGCTGCGCTCATCGCCGCCGGCCTCGCGACCGCCGCTTGCGCTCCCGTCGCGCGCGAGGCCGGACCCGCGACGCCGACGGTCGAGTACGTCGCCGCGCAGGAGATCCTGACTCCTCTGCCGCTCCGCGTGCGGCTGCCCGCGGCCGAGGACGCCGAGCACGTCGTGGTCCTCTTCCACCTCTGGGGCGAGCGCGGCTGGAAGAACGTGGAGCTCGCCCGCCGCGGGCAGACCTGGTCGGGCGAGATCTCGTGCCGCGAGGTGAGCACCGTGACGGGCGACGCGAGGTACTTCTTCGTCGTGCTCGACGACCGGGGCGAGATCGTCGGGGGCAGCGGCTCGCCCGACTGGCCGCACGTCGCCACCATCGTGGGCAAGCTGCGGGGTGGGCCGCGGTCGCTCCCCGGGGACGACGCGGTCCTCCGGTGCCATGACCCTGCCGACTGCCCGCCCGATTTTCCGGGCTGCCCCGCGTACGCCGTGGCGCGCACCAGCTGCCGGAGCGACCACGAGTGCGGCGGCACCGAACGCTGCGCGTGGGACGGGTACTGCGGCTCCGCGAGCGCCGACGGGCCGACGGGCGGCGAGCCCGCGGTCGAAGATCTCGCGCTCGCGGTCGAGCGGGTGCAGCGCCGGTACCGGAGCCAGGCGCGAAAATGAAGGCGAAATGAAGAACGGGGCGTCCCGTGAGGAACGCCCCGCCTGCTAGCGAGCCGAGGCCGCTAGCCGTGGACTACCAGCGGTTACCACCGCCGCCACGACCGCCACCACCGCCGCCACCACCGCCACCGCCACCACCGCCGCCGCCGCGAGCCGGACGCTCCTCGGCTTCGTTGACGCGGAGAGCGCGGCCGTCGACCAGGGCGCCGTTCATCTCGCCGATGGCCTTCTGCGCCGCCTCGGACGTGCCGAGCGTGACGAAGCCGAAGCCGCGGGACTGGCCCGTTTCGCGATCCGACACGACGTGCACGTCGGTGACCTCACCGAACTGCGAGAAGGCTTCGCGAAGGCCTTCCTTGGAGGTGTTGAAAGAGAGATTCCCGACGTAGAGACGATTGCCCATAGTGTTCTCGATTCGTTCGTAACAGCCAGGGCTCGAGCCACTGGCGTGTGAGCGCGTGACCATAGCCACCTCGCCCGGATTTGCAAGCTCCGACCACCGCGAGCCCAGGATTGACGGTGCTAGCGTGCGTCATGCCCTCCCGGGAGACCCGAACCGCCCAGGCCCGACACTTCATCGACCCGCTCACGGGGGCCGTCGTCCCGCCCATCCACACGAGCACGACGTACGCACGGGACGCGTCCTACGCCCTCCCCGCGGCGCACGAGTACACGCGGGACGAGAACCCGACCTACCTGGCGCCCGAGGCGCTCCTGGCCGAGCTCGAGGGGGGCGCGGGGGCTGCGCTGTTCGCGTCGGGCATGGCGGCCGCGACGACCGCCGTGCAAGCGTTGACGAGGCCAGGAGCCCGCATCGTCGTGTCGCGGGCGATGTACCAGGGCTTCCGCCTGTGGCTGGCCGACTTCGGCGCGGCCTGGAACGTCGAGGTCGTCACCGTGGACGCGACGTCCCTCGACCGCGTCCGCGAGGCCGTGCAGGCGGCTCCGACGGCGCTCGTCTGGATCGAGACGCCTGCGAATCCGACCTGGGACGTCGTAGACATCGCCGGCGTCGCGGCGATCACGCGCGCGGCGGGCGCGAGGCTCCTCGTCGACTCCACCGTCGCCACGCCGGTCCACACGCAGCCGCTCGCGCTCGGCGCCGACCTCGTGATGCATGCCGCGACCAAGGCGCTCAATGGCCATAGCGACGTGCTCGCCGGTGCGCTGGTGGCGCGCCAGGACGACGAGGTATGGCAGCGCATCCGCTGGCTGCGGCACTTCCAGGGGAACGTGATCGGGCCCTTCGAGGCGTGGCTGCTGCTGAGGGGCATGCGAACGCTCTTCGTGCGCATGGCGCGGGCGAGCGGCTCGGCGCTCGCGCTGGCGACGGACCTGACGGGACACCCGCGCCTCGAGCGGGTCCTCTACCCAGGCCTGCCGACCCATCCCGGGCACGCCATCGCTGCGCGCCAGATGACCGACGGGTTCGGATCGATGCTCTCGATCGTGGTGCACGGCGGCGCCGCGGAGGCGCTCGCCGTGGCCGGCCGGCTCTCCGTGTTCCTGCGCGCGACCTCCCTGGGCGGCGTCGAGAGCCTCGTGGAGCACCGCGCGACCGTCGAAGGCAAGGGCTCGCTCGCGCCCCAGGGTCTCCTCCGGCTGTCCATCGGCCTCGAGTCGGTCGACGACCTTCGCGCCGATCTCCTCGCGGCGCTCGGCTGAGGAGCGGCTAGCGGGCGGTCTTCTTCTTCGCCGCCGTCTTCTTCTTGGCGGGCGCCTTCTTGGCGGCGGTCTTCTTGGCAGCCGCCTTCTTCTTCGCGGGTGCCTTCTTCGCTGCCGTCTTCTTGGCGGGGGCCTTCTTGGCCGGTGCCTTCTTCGCGGCGGTCTTCTTCTTCGCGCCGGTCGTGGTGACGGCGGCCTTCTTCTTGGCGGCGGTCTTCTTCGCGCCGCTCGTCCCGGAGGCGGCCTTCTTGCCACCCTTCGTGGGCGCGACCTTCGTCGAGGTCTTCTTGGCGCTCGTCTTCTTGGCGCCGGTCTTCTTCGCGGCGGTCTTCTTCGCGGCGGTCTTCGTGGACCCCGCCTTGCGGACGCCCGGCTTCTTCGCCGGGGCCTTCGTCCGCGCGGCGCGCTTCGTCGTCGGCGCCTCGTCATTTGCGGCCGCGGTCTCGTCTTCCGCATCGTCGAGATCGTCGGCATCGTCGAGATCGTCGGCGTCGTCGACATCGTCGACCTCGTCGGCATCGATCGGCGCGGCAGCCGACGGGAGCACGCGACGCGTCTCCAGGTCGTCGTCCTGCTCCGCATCGTCGTCTTCCGGCTCCGGCTCCGGCGCGGGCTCGGGTGCCCGCGGCGCCCGGCGTGCGGCGCGTGCCGCCTCGGCTGCGCGAGCCTCGGAAGCGCGAGCCTCTGCCGCCGCTCGCTCCTGGGCGGCGACGCGCGCCGCCGCCATCGCGGCGCCGAGCCGTGCCGCCTCGGCCGGGTCGGGCTCGCTCGCGAGCACCGCCTGCAGCCCCTCACGCGCGCCCTTGTCGGCGAGCTCCACGACGCCGTACGCGACCGCCCCGACGACACGGCTCTTGCCCGCCTCGAAGATGACGCCGCTCGCCTCCTCGCCCGAGCCGTGCAGGAACACGTCGAACACGGGCATGCCGAGCGGGTCGCAGAACGTCTTCACGACGAGCGATCCGGCGAAGGTCGCCTCGTCACCGGTCGACGCGAGCCGCGCCGCCGCGGGCAGGTCCTCTCCGTCCCACGCCCGGCCCGCCTCGCGCAGCTGCGCCTGCTCGACCGGGGTGAGGTCCGTCAGCTTGGTGGTGCGGAGCGCGCGCGCGCAACGCAGGTCGCGCGGCAGCTCCGGCAGTCCGGTCGCGTCGCGGAGGGACGCGTCGAGCATCGTCGGGTCCGGCGCGGGGCCCGTGACCGACGAGAGCACCTCGCGCACGACGTCCGCAGGAAGATCGTCGAGCGCCTCGAACGCCTCGAAGACCTCGGGCCCGGGCGGATCCTTGTCGAGCCCCGTCAGGATCGAGGCCGCGCGTGCGGCTTCCGGGGTGCTGGTGACGCTCGCAGGGATCTTCACGGCGCAACGCGTACCACGGGACCGCGGCGCACGACAATGCGCGCTTTCGGCGGCCTTGCCGGGGATCGCGCCCCGCTCGGGCTGTCCGTCGTCAGGGCTGCTCGAAGCAGTAGATCCGGTTGACCTGCGAGCACTGCTCGACGGTCGACTTCGTCCAGCGGTCGTCGGCGTACTCGGCCTCGCCCACGAGCCCGTCCTGTCCGCCGCTGCCGGACGTCCACTGCGCGCAGTCCGGCCCGTCGTAGCTCCCGTTCGGCGCGGTGGCGGTCCACACGCGGTCCTCCGCGGAGGGCGCCTTCGTTCCCTTCTCGTCGTACTCGAGGGAGCGGGCGAGCGTGCCGCCGAGCAGCTCCGCGCGCGAGGCGACCGCGACCTGCCCGTCCGCGCGCAGCCACGGCCCGGCTCCGGTGACACGGTCCGCCGCGTTCGTGCCCGGCACGGACAGCCATGCTCGGAAGCTCCCCGTGAGACCCTGCGCGGTGCCGAGCGCCGTGCACCTTGCATCGGCCCCCGCGAGGCCCCCGAGGTTCGCGTTCGCCACGGTCGACGAGACGAAGGCGTGGAGCGTGCGCGGCGCGCCGTCACCCGCCTCGCCCGCGGCGTCCGTCGCGCCGTCCGCGGCATCCTTGCCTCCGTCGTTCGCGGCATCCCCCCCAGGGGGTATGACGCGATCAGGGAGCGGCGCCGGCGGCTCCTCTTCCTCGACCTCGAAATTCGGCTCTGCGCACGCCGAAGCGACGGCCGACGCGGCGAAGACCGTGATCGAGGCAGCGCACAGGCGTGAGAAGAAAAGGCGCACGATGACGAGGCATCATAGCGGCGCGGCGCGTCGACGCGAGCGCACCTTGGAGCGAACGCACTCACGAAGGCTCACGCAGCGCGTCGGCGACGTCATCGCGCGGTCGACCCCGGCCGCCCGTGGGGTAGAGTGTCGGCCATGCCGCGAAGCGAGGACGACTTCGGGGACACGCACGTCACCCAGGCCAAGTTCAGCAACCCGCTCCTCGCCGCCAGCGCGGCGCCGATCGAGCTGGTGCGCCTCCAGGTCATGGTGGAGCGGGTGGGCGGCGAGGACGCGTCCGTCACCCACGTCTTCGACGGAGAGGTCTGCCGGATCGGCTCGCACGAGTCGAACGACCTCGTGCTCGCCGACAAGACCATCTCGCGGTTCCACTGCCGCATCGCGCGCGAGGGAAACACCTGGCGCCTCACCGACGCAGGCTCCCGCAACGGCACGCGCCTCGACGGCGTGAAGGTGCTCGCCGCGGAGATCGACAAGGAGGCGCTCGTCGTCCTCGGCGACTCGACGTTGCGCGTGACTCCCCTGAGCCGCGGCCACGTGAGCCGCGTCGTCGCGGCGAAGCAGTTCGGGAGCATCGTCGGCGCGAGCGGCGCGATGCAGCGGCTCTTCGCCGTCCTCGAGCGCGTCGCGGCGAGCGAGATCGACGTGCTCGTCACGGGCGAGAGCGGCACCGGCAAGGAGCTCGTCGCCACCGAGCTCGTGCAGCGCGGATCCCGGGCCGACGCGCCGGTGGTCGTCGTCGATTGCGGATCGATCTCGCCGTCCCTCGTCGAGAGCGAGCTGTTCGGTCACGTGCGTGGCGCGTTCACGGGCGCCGACCGCGATCGCGAGGGCGCCTTCGAGGCCGCCGACGGCGGCACGCTCTTCCTCGACGAGATCGGCGAGCTCCCCCTCGAGCTCCAGCCCAAGCTGCTGCGCGCTCTCGAGGCGCGCGAGGTCCGGCGCGTCGGGCAGACGAAGATGCGCCGCATCGACGTGCGCGTCATCGCGGCGACGAACCGCGACCTCGAGCGCGAGGTGAACCGCGGGCGCTTCCGCGAAGATCTCTACTACCGCCTCGCCAAGGTCAGCGTGCGCGTACCGCCCCTCCGCGACCGCCTCGAGGACATCCCGCTGCTCGTCCGCGGCTTCCTTGCCTCGCTGGGCGTCCGGGACGCGTCGCGCCTGTTCTCGCCGCCGGTCATCGAGGAGATGCAGTTGCACGACTGGCCGGGCAACGTTCGCGAGCTGAAGAACTACGTCGAGCGCAGCATCGTGCTCGACGACGTTCCGCCGCCGTCGCGGAAGAGCGGCACCATGCGAGCGCTCGGCGCGCCCATCGACGCGCCGACGCCGGACGCCCGGCTCGAGCTCTCCGGCGAGGCCGAGCCGCCGCGCAGCGTGGCGCCTCCCGGGGACATGCCCTTCCGGCTCGCGAAGGAGGCGGCGGTCGCCGCCTTCGAGAAGGCGTACCTCGGTCCGCTCCTCGAACGCTGCAATGGCAACGTGAGCCAGGCGGCGCGCGCCGCGAAGATGGACCGGATGTACCTGCACCAGCTCGCGCAGAAGTACGGCTTCCGCGTCGGCCGCAAGGGCCCGGCCAGCTGAGCGTCAGCCCACCTCGACCTTGACCTCGCCGCCCCCGATCGACGCGCCGGGGTCGAGCGCGAACAGCCGGACGCGACCGCTCGCGGCGGCACGTCCCTGCTCGTCGGCGACGGTCGCCTCCCACACCTGCGTGCTCCGGCCGCGCGCGAGCGGCCTCGCAGTGACGGTGAGGCGCCCGGTCCGTACCGCGTGGAGGAAGGACGTGTGGTTCTCGAGACCGACCACGCCGCGCCCCTGGCGCATCGCGTACACCGCGGCGCCGACCGACGTGACCGTCTCGATGAGCCCGGCGTGCACCCCGCCGTGCACGACGCCGTACGGCTGGAGGTGCTGGGGTCCGACGTCGATCTCGGCGACCACCTCGTCGGCGCCGACGCGGACGAACCGGAGCCCCATCGCCTGGTTCCAGCCGTCACGCGATGCGTTCATCCGCGCGGCGAGGTCTTCGGGCGTCAGCGGTGGCGAGGCGGCGGCATCGGTCATCGCGGCGATCGTACAGCGACTCACCCGGGCTCGCGAACGACGGCTATAGACACGGCATGACGTCGCACACGCGTGCTCCCGTTCCCCTCGATGGCTTCGCGGTGACGACCCGCTCCTACGACGGCCGCACGCTCGACGTCTACCGGCGGGGCGCCGGGCCCGCGGTCCTCGTCATGCACGAGATCCCTGGCATCACCCCGCAGGTCGCGGAGTTCGCGCGGGTCGTCGCCGACGCGGGGTTCACGGTCTTCATGCCCTCGCTCTTCGGTGAGCCGGGCCGGCCCATCAGCCGCCTCTACCTCGCCACCGAGACCGCGCGGGCGTGCGTGCGCCGCGAGCTACGGATCTTCGCGAGCGGCGCCTCGAGCCCGCTCGTCTCCTCGCTTCGCGCCCTCGGCGCCGAGGCCTTCGCCGAGCTCGGTGGCCCTGGCATCGGCGCCATCGGCATGTGCCTCACCGGCAACTTCGCGCTCGCCATGATGGTGGATCCGTTCCTGCTCGCGCCCGTGCTGAGCCAGCCCTCCCTGCCCGTCGGGCTCACCCGGAAGGCGCGGCGCGGCCTGCACGTGGGCGATGCCGAGCTGCGCATCGTCAAGGAGCGCGCGGCGTCGGGCACCTCGGTGCTCGCCATGCGCTTCACCGGCGACCCGCTGTGCCCCAGGGAACGATTCGAGCGCCTGCGCGAGGAGCTCGGCGAGGGCGCCGAGACCATCGAGATCGACTCGTCACGCCGAAATCCGCACGGCATTCCTTCGGGTGCGCACTCCGTCGTCACGACCGATCTGGTCGACGAGGCCGGCCACCCCACCCGCGCCGCGCTCGACCGCGTGCTCGCCTTCCTGCGCGAACGACTCCTCGTCCCGGCGCCAGCCAGCGGCGCCTAGCGAGCCGGGAACAGCCGCGTGATGGCGTCGCGGCGGTAGTCGAAGATCTTCGCCACCGTCCGTTCGACGAAGAGCACGCGCGCGACGGCTCCGAGAGGCCCGAACGGGATCGCGTACTCGAGGTGATCGCGCATCAGGGTGCCGCCGGGCGCGTCCTCGAAGGTGTGCGTGTGCACCCAGTGCGCGTAGGGACCCTTCAGCTGCCGGTCGACGAAGCGGGTCTCGGGCTCGAAGGTCTCGATGAGCGTGCGCCAGCGAAACGGGATCCCGAAGAGACCCAGGCGGTAGTCGATGAGCGTTCCGGGCGCGATCGTGATGGGCTGCGGCGTCGTCACGCGGAAGCGCAGGAACTCCGGCGTGATGCGTTCGAGGTTCGTCGCGTCCGCGAAGAAGGCGAAGACCTCGCTGCGGGGCCGAGGGACGAGCTGTTCACGGTCGAGGGTGAGCATCAGAGCAGATCGCGCAGGGCGCCCTCGAGCGTCGGGAACCGGAACGCGTAGCCCTGGCGGAGCGCCTCGGCGGGCGTCGCGCGCTGCGAGGCGAGGATGATCTGGGCCTTTTCGCCCATCGCGAGCTTCATGGCGAACGC
The DNA here is from genome assembly GCA_028287035.1 of Labilithrix sp. Next base: position 27,382 of record JAQBQL010000055.1, read on the forward strand.
CGGCGCCGTGAACAGCGTCGGCCGGTGCAGCGCATGGCCCATCGTCTCCGTGAACGTGCGGTTCGTGACGGGCTCGGGCGCGCACCCGTTCACGGGTCCACGGACGCGCTCGTCGCGCGCCGCGAAGAGGAGGAGGGCGACGATGTCCGCCATGTGGATCCAGGGCATCCACTGCTTGCCGTCGCCGAGCTTTCCGGCGAGCCCCGACCGGAAGACCGGGAGCATCGCCGCGAGCGCGCCGCCCTCCCGCGCGAGGACGACCCCGGTACGCACGCACGCGACGCGGACGCCCGCGCTCTCGGCCCGCAGCGCTTCCTTCTCCCATTCCACGCAGACGTCGGCGAGGAACCCTGCGCCGGGCGCGCTCGTCTCCGTGAGGACCTCGTCCCCGCGCGTGCCGTAGATCCCGACCGCCGAGCCCGAGACGAGCACCTTAGGCTTGGTCGCGGCGGCGCCGATCGCGTCGACGAGCGCCCTCGTGCTGTCGACGCGGCTCCTCCGGATGCGGTCCTTCTTCTCGTCCGTCCAGCGGCCCTCGGCCACGGGCTCGCCGGCGAGATGGTAGATGACCTCGACGCCGTCGAGCGTCCCCGCGGGCAGGGCCGAGAGGCCATCCCACCGGACGATCGTCACGGCGGGCACCGTCTTGCGCGCCTTGTCCGGATCGCGGCTCGTGATGACCACGTCGCTCCCGAGCTCCCGCAGGAGGTGGCTGCCGATGCTTCCGGTCGCGCCGGTGACGAGGACGGTCATGGCGCCACTCAACCGCGGGGACGCGCCCGCGTCGAGCACCAACGCGCCGCCCTTGCGCCGCTCGGCACGACGCGTGCACCACGGGAAACCGGTGGAGGCGACCATGAGCACCCGGACCGTCGAGAACCCTCGCGCACACGACGACACCACGTCCGATCGGCCGTCTCATGACCGCGTCGAGGTGTTCCTCGACGGCCTCGAGGAGAGCCGAGGAAAGGCGATGCGCACCCGCTGGGTCGGCGCGGGTGTCGGCGCGCTGATCGGCGCTGTCGCGCTGCTGACAGCCTTCGGGATCGTGCCGGTCAGCGCCGAGAACGCGGTGCTGTCCGCGAGCGCGGCCTTCGCCGCCTACGCCCTCGGCAAGGGCTGAGGGCCGTCAGCGCTCTCCGACCGCCGCGCGGATCAGCTCCGAGGCGGTCTCCCTCACCTCGCCGAGGCTGCTCGCATCGCCCGACTCGACGCGGACGAGGAGGAGCTCGTCGATGCCGCCGACGAGCGCGGTTGCCATTGCGGGCGTGAGCGGTCTCAGCTGCGGATGCTGCTCGCGCGTCCGATCGACGAACGCACGCAGCATCGCCGCAAAGCGTGCGCGCCCCGCGAGCCGTGCATCGAGCGCCCGGGGACCGGCGGCCTGGATCTCCACGAGGACCGAGCGCGTCAGGCCCGGGTCCTGGGCGAGCGCTCCCAGGTAGGCGTCGATGCCGGCTTCGAGCTGGTCCTGCCAGCGCAGCGCGGGCTGACGGAGCGCTGCCTCGACGGCCTGCTGCAGGAGCGACGACGCCTCGACGTAGAGCGCGATGAAGCACGCCTCCTTGTCCTCGAACCGCTCGTAGAACGTCCGCCTCGAGACGCGCGCCGCCTTCACGACGTGCGCGATGGTCGTCGCGGCGTAGCCACGTTCCGAGACGGAAGCGGCGAGGCCCTCGAGCAGCCGGAGCCGGTACGGATCCGTAGCAGTTACGACAGGTTCGCCGTTTTTCGCAGCCGCGCCTTGCATCGTGGTACCGGATCGTACCATAGTTCTTGGTACGCGCTGGTACCACGAGGCGAACCGATGACCACTGCCCGATCGAAGCTCGAGACCGCCCCCGAACCCGTGCACGTCCACGTCGCCATCGCAGGCAGCGGGTTCGGCGGCCTCGGCACCGCCGTCCGCCTCGGCCAGGCGGGTTTCCACGACTACGTGGTGCTCGAGCGCGCCGATGACGTCGGCGGGGTGTGGCGCGACAACACGTATCCGGGCTGCGCGTGTGACGTCGAATCCCATCTCTACTCGTTCTCGTTCGCGCGGAACCCGCACTGGTCCTCGAGCTTCTCGCCGTCCGCCGAGATCCACGCGTACCTCCGCGACTGCGCCGCGCGCTTCGGGGTCCTGCCGAACGTGCGCTTCGGGCACGCCGTCACGCGCGCGACGTGGAGCGACGACGCGCAGCGCTGGACGATCGAGACGACGCGCGGGACGTTCACGGCGAGCATCTTCGTGACCGCGGTGGGGGCGCTCAGCGAGGCGAGCGTCCCCGCGCTCCCGGGGCTTGCGTCGTTCGCGGGCACCACCTTCCACTCCGCCCGGTGGAACCACGAGCATTCGCTCGCCGGGCGGCGCGTCGCGGTCATCGGCACCGGCGCGTCGGCGATCCAGTTTGTTCCTCACGTGCAGAAGGAGGCGGCGCACCTCTCGCTCTTCCAGCGGACCGCGCCGTGGGTCATGCCGCGCAACGCGCGACCCATCGCCGAGGCGGCGCGCGCGAGCTTCGCCGGGTCGAACGCGCGGCAGTGGCTCGAGCGCGCCCGGCTCTACGTATCCCGCGAGGCGCTCGCGCTCGCGTTCTTCGAGCCGCGCATCGCGAAGATCGCGCAGCGGCAGTCGCTCCGCCATCTCGAGCGCCACGTGAAGGACCCGGTGCTCCGCGCCAAGCTGACGCCCAGCTACACGCTCGGCTGCAAGCGCATCCTCCTCTCGGACGACTATCTTCCCGCCGTTGCGCAGGAGAACGTCGACGTCGTCACCGACCCGATCGCCGGCATCGAGGCGGCCGGGGTGCGCACGAAGGACGGCGTGCTCCACGAGGTCGACACGATCATCTTCGGCACCGGCTTCAAGGTGCAGAGCTACCCCTTCGGAGAGCTGGTGCGCGGCCGCAGCGGGGCGACCCTCGCCGAGACCTGGAAGGACGGCATGACCGCCCACCTTGGAACGACGGTCGCGGGATTCCCGAATCTCTTCCTCATCCAGGGGCCGAACACCGCGCTCGGGCACAGCTCGGTCATCACGATGTTCGAGGCGCAGATCGAGCACATCGTCCGCGCCGCGACGCACATGCGCGAGCACGGGCTCACCAGCGTGGAGCCCACCGCCGCCGCGCAGCAGGCGTTCGTCGCCGAGGTCGATGCCAAGATGAAGGGCACCGTGTGGACCTCCGGCGGGTGCCAGAGCTGGTACCTCGACGCGCGCGGGCGAAACTCCGCGATCTGGCCCGGCTTCACCTTCTCCTTCATGCGCCGCGTCCGGCGCTTCGACGTGACCGATTACGTGACCGTGACTCGACGCGAACGCCGCCCCAGTGCGAAAGTGGAGACCCATGCCCCGACCCGTAGCGAAGAACGTGTCTCGCCCTGATCCGCTGCCGCGCCGGCGGCTCGTCGACCGTGCGCTCGGGCGCGTTGCGGCGGCGCTGTCGCTCCTTCCGCCACGCGTGCAGATCATGCTGTCGGGCGGCAAGCCCATCGTGAAGGACGGCGAGGCTCTCGCGCCCGACGTGCAGCTCATCCTCGCCGCCGAGGCCCGTCGCGGGCCGATGACGTTCACGAGCCCCGACGACCTCCGCCGCCAGCAGCGCAGCGGATCCTCGGTCGCGGGCGGCGTCGGCGTCGCGGTCGGATCCGTGAAGGACCTCGCGGTCGACGGGGGCGCCGGCCGCCTCAAGGCTCGCCACTACGCGCCGCTCGAGCCCGCGGGTGCGCCGCTGCTGCTCTTCCTCCATGGCGGCGGCTTCGTGTTCGGGGATCTCGACACGCACGACGCGTCCTGCCGCATGCTCTGCCGGTACGGCGGCTTCCACGTGCTCGCGGTCGATTACCGCCTCTCCCCCGAGCACAGCTTCCCGGCCGCGGTCGACGACGGGCGCGCCGCACTGCGCTGGGCCCAGGAGCATGCCGCGGAGCTCGGAGCAGATCCGGCGCGCGTCGGGATCGGCGGCGACAGCGCCGGCGGGAACCTCTCGGCCGTCATCGCCCAGATGGCTGCGGCCGACGGCGGCCCGCCGCCCGTCCTCCAGATGCTCATCTATCCTGCGGTCGACCGCACGAAGCCGTACCCGTCACTCGACCTGTTCGCGAACGGCTTCTTCCTCACGCGCGAGTCGATTGACTGGTTCCACGAGCGGTATGCCGGCCGGTCCGGGGTCCAGCCCGGCGATCCGCGCATCGGACCGCTGCACGCGACGAGCTTCGCGGGCCTGCCCCCGGCGCTCGTGGTCACCGCGGGGTTCGACCCGCTGCGGGACGAGGGCGAGGCCTACGCGGCGGCCCTTGCCGCGGCCGGCAACGTCACGGTCGTCCGCCGTTTCGGCACCCTCATCCACGGCTTCTTCAACATGGTGGGCATCAGCCCGTCGTCCCGCGACGCCGTGCTCGAGATCGCGAGCGCGACGCGCACTCTCTTCGCCGTCGCGGCGGCCCACAAGCCGCGCGGCGTCGCCGCCTCGAAGCCGCGCGAGAGCGGAGCGCTGCCGTCGTGAAGAACCCTTCCTTCGACAACAAGGTCGCGGCCATCACGGGCGCCGGCTCCGGGATGGGGCGCTCGCTCGCGGTGAAGCTCGCGGCGCGCGGCTGCCACGTCGCGATCAGCGACGTCAACGAGCAGAACCTCCACGCCACCGCGGCGCTCGCGGAGCGTCACGGGCGGCGCGTCACCACCGAGCTGGTCGACGTCGCCAAGAAGGACGCCGTGTACGCGTGGGCCGAGCACGTCGTTCGCGACCACGGCGGCTGCAACCTGATCTTCAACAACGCCGGCGTGAGCGTCGGCTCCACCGTCGACGGCATCGGCTACGAGGACGCCGAGTGGATCGTGCAGATCAACTTCTGGGGCGTCGTCTACGGCACGAAGGCGTTCCTCCCCCACCTGCGCGCCTCGGGTGACGGACACGTCATCAACACGTCGAGCCTCTTCGGGCTCCTCGCCTTCCCCGGGCAGAGCACTTACAACGCGACGAAGTTCGCGGTGCGCGGGTTCACCGAGGCGCTCCAGATGGAGCTCGCGATCACCGCCGCTCCGGTCCACGCGACGTGCGTTCACCCGGGCGGCATCAAGACGAACATCGTACGCGCGGCGCGCTTCAACGCGAGCATCCTCGACCTCGGCCTCAAGGACCTCGACGGCGGTGCGGAGCGCTTCGAGAAGCTCTTTCGCATCACCGCCGACGACGCCGCGGAGATCATCCTGCGCGGCGTCCAGAAGAACAAGCGGCGCGTCCTCGTCGGGACCGACGCCAAGGCCTTCGACCTCGTGCAGCGGCTCTTGCCGGACCGCTACCAGTGGGTCCTCGCCAAGGCCGCGCCGCTCTTCACGCGCTGATCGCGCGCCGGGCTCACGACTTCTTCTGGCAATCACCCTTGCCGTGGTGCGGGCTCGCGGCACGCACCGCGTGGGCTTCCTCCTTGGTGACGGTGCCGTCGGCGATCGCCTTCGCGACCTCGGCGTTCACCTTGGCGGTGTTCTCGTCGAACTTCGCGCGGAGCGCCTGCGCCTCGTTCGCGGGCAGCTTGCTCGCGCGCTCCTCCATGTGCTGACGAGCCTTGGCTTGCCGCGCATCGACGTGCTGCTTGAACTGCGCGGCGGGGATCGGGAAGCTGGGCCCCTTCCCCTCGTCGGCGAACGCGGGGACCGCGACGAGCGTCATGAGGGAGCTGAGGACGAGGCCAGTGGCAATGAGCTTGGAACGCATGTGAATCTCTTCTTTCTCCTCGAGACCCTGTTCGGTCTCGTGGAGTCAGACGTCGCGGGTCACACGCACATGCCTCGCTTTACCGTGCTTTACGGGTCGGTGGTCGAGCTCGCCCGCGCGATCCCGAGGCGTGCGGCGCGTGCGGCGTCGAAGGCGCGGATGCGCTGCGCTGCCTTCGTGCTGATCGGGACGCGGTGCCCGATGAGCAGGAGCGTGAGCCGCGCGAGCGGGAGACCGACCTTCTGCGCGAGCTCCTTGCGCGGCGTTCCGCTGCCCTCGATGCGCTTGAGCGACGCGCGCAGCTCGTCGATCTCGCGAACCGGGACGAAGCGCCGCGCGAGGTCCGGCGCGCCGAGCTCGGGCGTCTCCGGTGCCGCGGCGGGACCGTCGGTGAGGCCGCCGCCGAGCAGGAGCGTGACGTCGTCGTCGGTGAGGCCGCTCAGGCCCTCGCCCGCCCCGCTCTCGTCGATGATCGACGCCGCGAGCTCGCGCTTCTTGTCCTTGAGGAGCCCGATCTTGTCCTCGATCGTGCCCTGCGCGACGAGGCGCAGCACCGTGACCGGACGCTCCTGGCCGAAGCGGTGCGCGCGGTCGGTGGCCTGATCCTCGACCGCGGGGTTCCACCACGGATCGACGTGCACCACGGTGTCGGCGGCGGTCAGGTTCAGGCCCGCGCCGCCGGCCTGGCGCGACACGAGGAAGAGAGGCGCGGTGCCGTTCTGGAAGCGCGCCACGATGGCGTCCCGGCCGACGCTTGCGCCGTCGAGGTACTCGTAAGGGATCTTCTCGTGATCGAGATCCGCGCGCCAGAGCGTGAAGAGCTGCACGAACTGCGAGAACACGAGGGCTCGTCGGCCCTCGGCCACGAGCTGCCGCGCGAGCTCGAGGAACGCCGCGCGCTTGGCGCTGTCGTGGGGCGAGGCCGACGGATCGACCAGGCGCGGGTCGCAGGCCATCTGCCGAAGCCGCAGGATCGCGGTGAGCACCGAGAGGCGCGCCACCGCGCTCCCGCGGCGCGCGAGATCCTTCTTCACGGCTTCGCGAAGCGTCAGCGAGAGAGCGTCGTAGAGGCGCTTCTGGCGGAGGCCGAGGACGCAGGGGACGTCGAGCTCGGTCTTCGGCGGGAGCTCCGACAGCACCTCGGTCTTCGTGCGACGGAGGACGAAGGGACGAACGATCGCGCGTAGCTCCTGCGCGACCTCGCCCGACGGGTCGTTCGCGATCGGCCGCTCGAAGCGGTCCTCGAAGGCGTGACGCTCGCCGAGCATGCCCGGATTGGCGAAGCCGAGGATCGACCACAGCTCGGAGAGCCGGTTCTCGATGGGGGTGCCGGAGAGCGCGAGCCGCATGTCGCCGACGAGGCGGCGCGCCGCGCGCGAGGCAGCCGCGCCTGCGTTCTTCACGTTCTGGGCCTCGTCCAGCACGACGCACCGGAACCGGCGAGCGGCGAGGCGATCCGCGTCGCGTCGCAGCACCGCGTACGTCGTGACGACGAGGTCGTGCTCGTGGATCCGGGCGTGCGCGAGCGACCGGGAGGCGCCGTGCAGCACGAGGACGCGCAGATCCGGGACGAAGCGCTTCGCCTCGCTGACCCAGTTGCCGACGACCGAGGTGGGGCACACGACGAGCGAGGGCGCAGGGCCTTCGTCCTCCTTCCAGCGCGCGAGATGGGCGAGCGTCATCAGGGTCTTGCCGAGGCCCATGTCGTCGGCCAGCACGCCGCCTGCGCCGAGCTCGCGAAGGAACTGCAGCCACGCAAGGCCACGCGCCTGGTAAGGCCGGAGCGACGCGGTAAGCCCGCGAGGCAAGGCGGGGACCGCGCTGACCGGCAGGGAGCGGAGCCGTGAGGCGAGGGCCGCGGCACGCTCGTCGAGCTCGCCGCCATAGCGGTCGACCCAGCGCTCGACGCGCGCGAGGTGATGCGGCGCGAGGCGACCCCTGCCCGTGCCGAGCCCGAGGGCATCGGCCTCGGCCACGAGGGCCTGCACCTGCTCGGAGATCTGCGCGATGGTGCCGTCGGTCAGCTCGACCCACCGCCCGCGGTCGGCGAGCACGCGCCGGAGCCGGTCCATCTCGACCTTCAGCGTGCCGGCGCGGAACTCGAGCTCCGTCTCGAGCCATCCCGAGGCGACGCCCACGTGGACGTCGACCACGACCGGCGGTCCGACGTGGACGCGGGCGAGCGCCTCGTCGACGAGGATCGCGAAGCGCGGCTCGGTGGCGGCGCGCAGGGCGGCGAGGCCCCGCGTGAACAGCGTCACCGCTGCGTCCTCGCGGGCGCGGAGCGGGCCCTCGGGATCGCGCTCCTCGGGGGAAAGGCCCGCGGCGAGCACCTCGGCCACCGCGCGCTGCTCGAGGTCCTCGTTCCGCGCCGCGAGCGTCGCGCCGAGCGGCGCCAGGGGCACGCGACCTGCGCCGTACGCCGCCACGAGCTCACCGTGCACGTCGAGCGGAGTGCCGGTGAGCCGGAGCTCGAACACGGGCGCCTCGAGCGGCGGGAGCCCGAAGGCCTCCGGCCCGGGAACGGCGACCCCCAGGCCGCGTGGCGCGCCGAGCAGCGCAAGGCCGATCCGCTCGCGCGTCGTCTCGGTCAGCGGCAACGAGGGGACGCGCGACAGACCCCAGGCGACGTCGAGGTCGACGTCGGGCGACACGGCATGAAACGTCTCGCGCGCCTCCGCCCACAGGAACGGAAACGGGCCGGAGAAGAGGAGCGCATCCTCGGCCGCCGCGACGAGGACGCCGTCCTCGTCGTACCAGCGCGCGTGCAGGCGGCCGCCTTCGGCCTCGAGACGCGGCGCGACCACGCCCTTCGCGAAGCGGAGCCGGCTGCGAAAGCCGCGCGTGAAGATCGGGTGACGCCCGACGAGCAGGTGAAGCAGCATCGACGCCTGCGCCCGGGTCGAGACGAGCGACGTCTTGTCCATGTGGCCGGGCGCGGTGAGCTCGACGAGCCGCCGGTGCCATGGCCTGAGACGCGCCTCGAGGACCTCGCGCGGCTTCACGAGCGCCCGTCCGCCGGGGCGGCGGTGGCGCACCACGAGCGCCGGTCGCTCCGCCTCGGCGGCGGCGAGGCCCGCGGTGCGCACCGGCTCGACGTCGATCTCGAAGGCGTCGTCGAACGCCCGGGGGGGAAGCCAGGTGGCGAGCCGCTCGGCCAGCGTTCGCTCCTCGAGCACCGACCGCCGGAGCGCGGGAAGCTCCGAGATCAGCTCCGCGATGCGCGACGCCGGGGCGCCGCTCACCAGCGCGACGCGCAGCGCCTCGTGGGCCGCGACGTCGACGAGCAACCGGCATACGTGCTCGCAGACGAAGCTGCGACCGCGCGAGCACGCGCACGCCACCTCGATGAGGCCTTGCCGGATCCGTACCTGCGTGAGCCCGCCTCCCGGAGCGCCGAGCGCCGCGACGAGGCGCCCTGCCGGGTCGAGCCGCGGGGGCTCGGTGTAGAGCAGGCCGTTCTGGAGGAACCGGTCGACCTGGTCGCGGCCGAACCGCGCGTCGCAGGCGGCGATGTCCGTCCGCGTCAGCCAGGCTCCTTCCGCGGTGTCGGCCATCACCGGCGTCTTTTCACTGCCCGCAGGCGATGGCAAGGCGGGGAGAGGCCCGGACCCCGCGGGCCGGCCGGCGGTTGCGTACCGGAGGCACCAATGGAGTGGCGCCTCGGTGGATCTCGCGCTACCACCTCCGGGCTCGACTCCCGACACCAGCGCGAGGATGGTCCAAGACGTGGCAACGAGAGGCGGCCCTGGCATGATCTCCGACGCAGACAGCGCAGCGCGCAACGCCTTCCGCGTCGCGTTGCTCACTCCGCACGCCCAGGAGACGCCCCTCCCGCTCACCGGCACCCAGGAGCTCGATCCGGGCGACATCCTCGAGGTCCGCGAGATGGCGGAGATCATCGCCCGCGCCGAGCAGATCGTCGCGGCGCCCCGCTCGAGCCGCGTGCTGCTCCCGGCGAGCCCGCCCTCCAGCCCGTACGGCGCTTCCGGCCGCCGCGGCGGTGACGATCGGTCGCCCGACTCCACGGACATCTTCGACGCGCTCGTCCGTCGCCGCACCGATGACACTTCGGGCCCCGCCACGCCGGCGCCCTCGGCGGTCCTCACCACCCTGCTCGGGGTCGGCCAGCCGCGGCTCGAGACGCAGACGCCGATCCCGACCGCCCCGACCGCCCCGACGCCTCGCGCCGCTCCGCGGGCGATTGCGGCGAGCTCGCTCGTGTTCACCGTCCCCGCCGTCGAGGAAGACGCATTCTACGCGCCCGGTGGACGCGTCCGGTCGCTCGCGGACGTGACCCTCGACGGATATCGCCCCGAGCCGACCCTGCTCGTCCGCGCGCAGGCGCGGCGCAAGCGCTTCACCTGGCTGATGGCGGCGGCGCTCCTCCCTGTCGCCGTTCTCGCCGCCATCGCGGTGTTCGGTCGGCCGGACGCAGCATCGGCGGTCCGCGCGCCCGAGACGATCCAGGTCGGTACCACGACCCTCGCCACTGCCACCCTCCCCGCGCGAGCACCCGCGGTCGCGACGCCGGCCGCCCGGGCCGGTGACGGCGTGGTCAAGGCCGAGGGCGTGAAGGCCGCCGCCGTGAAGGCGGAGACGACGAAGCCGGGCAGCGTGCCCACCTTCGACGTCAACAGCCTCCCGACCGCGAACCGCTGAGCGCTCGCTCCGTCAGAAGCGAGCGCCGAGGGACGCCGAGCCCATCAGCGCCGCGAAGGATCTGAGCGCGCCCTCCTCACGGAGAAAGAGCACGTTGGCGGTCGCGCCGAGATCCAAGAAGAGGCGCTGGCGAGGGTCGAGCGCGAGGCGCAGGGCGGCAAACGCCTCGGGACCGAAGACGAAGGCCGAATGGCTCTGCGCGACGTCGCTCACGGGCGCGGCGCTCGTCGGGTCGACGGTCTGCGAGACGACGCCGGCGCGCCCGCCCGCGCCGAGGCGGAACGTGACGGCGCCCACGGGAACGCGATACTCGACGGACGCGCGGCCGTACCCGCCGACCAGCTTCTCTTCCTTCTCGGTCAACGTTCGCCCGGTGAGCTCCGCGCCCAGGCCCGCGGTGAGCGCCACGTGCGTCCACGCGTACGAGTAGCTCGCGTGCGGACCGTGCACGAACGCGGTGCGCGCGTTCGTGCCCATGTCGTAGCCAGCGACGAGCTCGTGATGACGCGGCGGCGCGCCCTCCGCTGGGTCGACGCGATCGGGCTCGACGTCGGGCTCGCCCTTGCGCGCCAGGACCTCGAGGCTCGACGGCGCGAACTCGCGGTCGTCCAGCTTGCGCTCCTCGCCCTCGCCGATGGCGATCGTGGCGATGCCGCCCGCCTGGCCGATGCGCCGCTGCACCACGTACCGTCCCGGCGGCAGCCGGAGCGCCATGCGTCGATCGGGGGCGCTCCACAGCTCGGAGAGAACGCTCTTGGCGCCCTGGGTGTAGACGAGGAAGTGTGCGTCACGCCCCTGCGGAAGGGAGAGCGTGGCCATGCGCGCGGCCGTCTCGGTGAGGACCACGGGTGAGGCCTCGCGCAGGCTGACGACCGCCTCGGGCTTCTGCAGGACGCCGCTGCTCTTCGCGGAACGGATCATCGTCTGCGAGTGTGCGAACGCGAAGCTCTCGTCGAGCGTGACGCGCGAGTCGCCGTTGGTGTCGGCCGCGCCGCGCAGGCCGTTGAGCCACGAGTGAGTGAAGATGGCCCCCTGCAGCTCGTCGGACTCCTGCGCAGCCTCGCCGTCACTCGATGCGTGGAGCCACACCTGGCCGCTCGCCTGCGGGACGTTCGTGGCGGTGATCGCGAACGGCGCGTCGGCGGTGAACCCCTTGTCGCGCGTGGCGCGGCACGCATCGGTGACGGCAATGCGAAGCCCGGCCGGCACCTCGCCGAGCTTCGCCGACAGATCGGTGAGGAGCACGCGGTCGTCGCCGAGGTGGATGGCGTCGTGATCGCCGTGACCGCTGAAGTAGAAGATGAGCGTCACCTCGCTCGAGGTGTGCTTGACCGCCTCGGCACGCGCGCGGTCGACCGCGGCGAACAGCTGCGCACGCGACGGCTCGGCGAGGACGAACGCGTTCTCCGACCTGACGCCGCCGAGGCTCACCACCACGTCGCGAACGCGCGTCGCATCGACGCTGGCGTACTTGAGGGGTCGCTCGGCGGGCAGGCCCACCTTGCTGCCCGCCGCTACCAGGATGCGCACGGGCTCGGCCAGCGCCGCGCCGCCATACGCGGTGACGGCGCCGAAGACGAGCGACGCGCAGGCCGCCCGGAGCCGCCGCAGCACGCGCGAATGGCGAGCGCTCACTGTCCACCCTCCCACTCGACGCGTACGGCGGCCACGCCCGCGATCTGCCTCGTCGCCCGCACCCGCGCGATCGCCTCGGGCGTTCCGATGACGATGGTGCCGCTCGAAGGCGACGCGTCGATCTTCGCCGATCGCTCGGACAGGTGGGTGCCGGGCCCGCGCACGGCGAGCGGCATCAGCTCGAGATACTCGCCATCGTCTGCCAGCACGCCGCCGAGTATGGCCTCCTCGCGGTCGAGCGCAACCTCCACGCGCAGCCGGTCGCCCGGTCGGACGCGCAGGGCCGGCCCGCCCGCGAAGCGTGCCTGGTCGCCGCGGCGGTCGCGCACGACGGCGAGCTGCATGCCGCCCTTGAACGTCGTCTCGGGCTCGTGCGACGAGGGGCTGCCCGGCGAAGGCACCTCGCCCATCTGCACGCGATCGAGGGTCGGGACCGAGGCGGTGCCCGCCACGTCGTCGCCGCGAGGCGCGGGTTTGCCGACCTCGAGGTCGGGGCGGGTGCGCACGAAGAAGAACAGCGCCGCGGCCACCGCGGCGAGCGGCGCGACCATTCCGACCAGGCGCCGCGCCCGTGCGGCGGCCAGCGACGCGACGGAGGACAGCGGCCGAGCGGCACCCGCGACGTGCGCG
>JAQBQL010000061.1 GCA_028287035.1 Labilithrix sp.
GCACCCATCGCATCGGCGCCGCGGGCACCGGCCGCACCCCGCGCGAGCGTCGACGCGCCGGTCAGCAAGGCGGCGGGGAAGCACGCCGACCCCGCGCCGAGTGCCAGCGCGCCGTCCGCGGTCGAGCTGGGCTACTGACGCGGCGCTCGTGCGCGGCGCGACGGAAGACTAGGGGCGAGCGCCGGAACGCGGTAGTGGTCCATGTGTGCCCGGGTCGACCGATGAAGCCGATCGCCTGCGCGTCCTCGCCGAGTACGGCGTCATGGACACGCCCGCCGAGTCCGAGCTGGACGAGCTCGTCGCGCTCGCTGCCGCCATCTGCGGTACGCCGATCGCGCTCGTCAGTCTCGTCGACGAGTCTCGCCAGTGGTTCAAGGCGCGCGTCGGCCTCGAGGCCCGCGAGACGCCGCGCGATCTCGCGTTCTGTGCGCGCGCCATCGAGGCGACCGACCCGGGGCTCTTCACGGTGCGCGACGCGCGGACCGACCCGCGGTTCCAGGACAATCCGCTCGTCCTCGGAAAGCCGAACGTCGTCTTCTACGCGGGCGCGCCGCTCCTCGTCGAGAACGGGCTCAAGCTCGGCACGCTCTGCGTCATCGATCACGAGCCGCGCACGCTGACCCCCCTCCAGGAGAAGACGCTCGTCACACTGTCGAACGTCGTCGTCCGCCATCTCCAGCTGAGCCGCGCCGTCACCGAGCGGAGCCGTCTCCTCGAGGAGGCACGCATCGCGCAGGAGGTCGCCGAGCGCGCGAACCGCACGATGGACGAGTTCCTCGCGACCGTGTCTCACGAGCTGCGAACGCCGCTCAACGCGATGCTCGGGTGGACGCGTCTCCTCCGCGGGGACGGCGTGCCCGAGTCGAAGCGCGCGAAGGCGCTCGAGACCATCGAGCGCAACGCGACCGCCCAGGCGCAGCTCATCGAGGACCTGCTCGACGTCTCGCGCATCATCTCGGGCAAGATGAAGCTCGAGGTGGGTGCCGTCGCCATCGACACCGTCATCGAGCGCGCGCTCGAGGTGGTGCGGCTCGGTGCCGAGGTGAAGAACGTGAGCCTCGACGTGTCGCTCGACCCCGCCGCCAACGAGGTCATCGGCGACGCCGCCCGGCTCCAGCAGGTCGTCTGGAACCTGCTCGCAAATGCCGTGAAGTTCACGCCGAAGGGCGGGCGCATCGCCGTGTCGCTCACGCGCGTCGGCGACGCGGCGCAGCTCGCGGTGACCGACAGCGGTTCGGGCATCGCGCCCGAGTTCCTGCGCCACGTGTTCGATCGCTTCAAGCAGGCCGATAGCGCATCGACGCGCGCGCACGGCGGGCTCGGGCTCGGCCTCGCGATCGTGAAGAACATCGTCGAGCTGCACGGCGGCACCGTGGCGGCCCACAGCGACGGACTCGGCACCGGCTCGACCTTCACGGTCCTCCTCCCGCTCGCGAGCCCTCAGGCCATCCCGAGTCGTGCTCCGTCAGGCGACGAGGCGACGTACTCGCTCGCTCCGAAGTCCGAGCTCGACGGCCTCCGCATCCTCGTGGTCGACGACGAGCCCGACGCGCGCGAGCTGCTCGCCGCGGTGCTCGAGCAGGGCGGCGCCGACGTGCGCACCGCGGGCTCCGCGATGGAGGCGCTCGTGGCCCTCGCCGAGTACCGGCCGAGCGTCCTCGTCTCCGACATCGGCATGCCCATCGAGGACGGGTACTCGCTCATCCGCCGCATCCGCAAGCTCTCGCCCGACCAGGGCGGCCGGGTGCGGGCGGTCGCGCTCACCGCCTTTGCACGCACCGAGGACCGCACCCGCGCCCTCCGCGCCGGCTTCGACATGCATCTGCCGAAGCCCGTCGAGGCCGCCGAGCTCCTCGCCGTCATCGTGAGCCTCGTCGAGCGCGTCTCGGAGATCTGACCACCGCGCGCGTGGTATGTCGCGGACGTGATGTGGGATCGCTCCTGCTACGCCACCGCGGCTGCCGAGGCCCGGCACGTCGCCGCGTGGCGAACGGCGAAGCCATTCCCGCACCTCGTGCTCGACGGGTTCGTCGAGGAGGCCGCACTCCCGGCGCTCTTCGCCGTGCTCGACGAGGAGCCGGTCGACGAGCACCGGGGTGACATCTTCGCCTTCGACGCCTCGTCTCCCGAGCCGCGGACCGAGGCGCTCCGCGACGTGCGTGCGTCGTTCGCGGAGGCGCTCGCGCCGGTGCTCTCGAGGGTCACGGGCAAGCACGTCACGCGCGCCGACCTCCGCGCGTATGCCTATCGCCCCGGACACTTCCTTCTTCCGCATTCGGATCACCAGGAGGGGGTCGGTCGCGCGCTGGCGTTCGCGTACTACCTGCCGTCGCCGGACCCCCCCACCGGCGGAGAGCTCGAGCTCTTCGACGTGACGCTCGAGGCGGGGGAGGTGGTCCGCACCGAGAGCGCGCTCCTCCTAGAGCCGCGCGGCAACCGGCTCGTGGTGTTCGACGTGAGCGACGTGTCGCTGCACCAGGTGCGCGAGGTGCTCTCCGGCCTGCGCGTGTCGCTCGCCGGCTGGTTCTACCCATGAGGACGCAGAAGGAGTGGTCGGCGTCACCGCTGCCCGCGGTGACCTTGCCGGAGGTGATCGGCACGGAGCTCGCGGGCGCGCTGCGCTCACGCCTCGCGGCGCGCGGCTACGAGCGGTACCGGCTCGTCGATCGCGGCTCGTACGACCACGTGGACGAGCCGCATGCCGCAGAGCCGGAGCTGGCGGCGGTGCTCGTCGCGCTCGCGTCGGAGATCACCGGCCGCTCGCTCTCGCTGGTGAGCTCGCGGGCGCTGCGGCTCGGGCCGGGAGACTACGTGCTCGTCCGCCACGACCGGGTCGCCGAGGACCGGCCGGTCGAGCTCGTGCTCGACGTGTCCCGCGCGCCGGTGGAGGGCGCCGAGATCCACTACCGGCACCGCGGGCAGGTGTTCTTCGCGGTCCCGTCCGCGCCGGGCCTGCTGTCGCTGGTGGAGCGCGGACCGACGGTGCTCGCGAACCATACCTACGTGAGCAAGCTGCAGGCCGACGCAGAGGTGGTGCGCCTCGTGATGCTGCTTCAGGGCTGAGCGCGGAACTCCTGCCAGGCCGCGACGGTCTCGGTCGCGAGGTCCGTGGCGAGCCGCGTCGCGCGCTCCCGGATCAGGTCGAAGCCGTGCAGCTGCGAGAAGCGGTGATAGGCGCGGAGCAGCTGCACCTCGTTCTTCCAGAAGTAGCCGGCGAGCTGACGGCCGACCGACTCGGCGACCTCCTCGAGCTCATGTTGCGAGGTGATGTCGGCGAGCGCGATCTCCTCGTAGCCGGGGCTCCAGGACTGGATCCAGAACGGACGCGACGCCGCGCTGTCGGCGAGCCCGACGTAGCCGAAGACCTCGGGCATCCGCGGGCCGAGCGTCGCCATGAAGCGCAGCACGTGGAGCGAGTCGCCGCGATCGGGACGCCACACGCATCCCGATGCGCTCGTGTCGCCGCCGGCGCGCGCCTCGAGCACGATGTCGTCTGCCGGATCGGCGGTCGGCCCCTGCACGCGGGCCAGGTACTTGTGCTCGAGCGCGCTGCCGACGCCCATGTGGAGCTCACCGAAGCGCACGATATCGAAATAGGCGGCGGGGCGATCCGGGCGTACCGCCTGCTGGAGCTCGACGAACGTCTTCCACGAGAGCCGCGCGCGCGCATCGGTCTCCTCCGGGAGCGGCAGCATCTGCTCGCCCACCCAGTCGAGCCACGCGGCCCGGCCCTGCGGCGTGCGCTTGCGGAGGCGAGCCACGACCGCCGGCGCGGGGTGGGCGCGAGGAGGAGCGTCGAGGGCGGCGCGGTACGCGTCGAAGAACTTGTTCGTCACCCGCTGCGTGTCGCACGCCCAACCCAGCTCGCGCCCGGCGAGGACGAGGGACGCCGCGAAGCGCACGAGGTCGACCACCGCCGGCCCGAAGCCCGCCTGATCGAAGTCCTCGGCACCGTACGTGTCGCTCGTGACGACGAACTGCTCGAGGTGCGCGTCGCCGTGCACCGCCGCCACGGGCATGCTCCAGCGGAGATCCTGGAACGCCGCGCAGGTTCGCACCTCGTAGGGACGCGCGAGCATGCGGAAGTAGCGGTAGGCGCTGGCGTCGAGCTTCGCGAGGCCCTTCTCGTCGACCCTCGCGCGGCGGAGCGCTCCCTTGTCGACGCGGAAGCTCGAGCCCGGCGCTTGCTCGGCAGGGGCGCTCGCGGCGCTCGCGGGGCTCGGCGCGCCGGTCGCGGCGGGACGGCGGCCCGAGCATCCCGAGCCCGTGACGCCGAGCGCTGCGCACAGCGACGCCGCCG
>JAQBQL010000102.1 GCA_028287035.1 Labilithrix sp.
AGAGAAGTGGACCGTCACCGACAACGATCGCGGCGTGCAGCGGCTCTACATCAACGAGACGCTCACGAAGCAGCTCCTCAAGGATCCGAACGCCAAGGAGTTCATCGGCGAGAAGCTGCGCAACGCGCAGTGGCTCATCCGCGCGATCGAGCAGCGCCGGAAGACGATCATCCGCGTCACCGAGTGCATCGTCGAGAAGCAGCGCGAGTTCTTCGAGAAGGGCGTCTCGTTCCTGAAGCCGATGATCCTCCGCGACGTCGCGGAGTCGGTCGGCATGCACGAGTCGACGATCAGCCGCGTCACGACGAACAAGTACGTGCACACGCCGCAGGGCCTCTTCGAGCTGAAGTACTTCTTCAACTCGTCGATCCGCCGCGTCTCCGAGGAGGACATCGCCTCGGAGAGCGTGAAGCAGGCCATCAAGAAGATCATCGACGGCGAGGACAAGCAGAACCCCCTCAGCGATCAGGCGATCGTCGAGATCCTCGCGAAGAACGACGGGATCCAGATCGCCCGCCGGACCGTCGCGAAGTACCGCGAGATGCTCGGCATCCTGGCGTCCAGCAAACGCAAGAAGCTGTTCTGAGGCTCCGCATGTACGTCACCGGCGCGGGGGGGCTTTTCGCTCTCCCGCGTCTTGCCGTTTAGGAATGGCGGCGCGGCCCCGCGCGGGGCTAACCTGGAAGCAGATCAGCGCGGAGGATTTCTACGCATGAACATCGCGATCACGTTTCGTCAGATGGACGCTACGGAAGCTGTGAAGACCTATGCGACCGAGAAGATCGGGAAGCTGCAGAAGTTCCTCCGGAGCCCGCTCCACGGAAGCGTGACGCTCTCGTGCCAGAAGACCGTGTTCGCCGTCGAGGTCGACGTGCACGCGAGCGCCGACCACTTCCACGCGCACGAGTCCTCCGAGGACATGTACGCGTCGATCGACAAGGTCGTCGACAAGCTGGAGCGGCAGATCCGCGACGGCCACGGCGCCCACAAGAAGAAGGGCGCCGAGCGAGCCTCCGAACGGCTCTTGCCCGAGTCGCCCGAGAAGGACTAGAGCCCAGCGCTCGGACCTGCCTCTTGACGACCCCCTGGAACATGCGGCTCACCGATCTCCTCGCGCCGGAACGCGTCGGCATCCGGCGCGCGTCCGGCAGCAGCTTCGACAAGGACAAGGCGATCGCGCTGCTCGCCTCGCTCTTCGGCGAGCACGACGGCGTCACTCCCGAGGAGATCGAGCGCGTCCTCCTGGAGCGCGAGGCGCTGCAGTCGACCGGGATCGGCGAGGGGGTCGCCATCCCGCACGGCGCGCTCCCGCAGCTCAAGGAGCAGGTCGCGGCCCTGCTCATCGTGCCCGAAGGCGTCGAGTTCCAGGCGATCGACGACGCGAAGGTGTCGATCCTCTTCGGCGTCATCGGCCCCAAGCGTGCGACGGGCGAGCACCTGAAGACGCTCGCCCGCGTCTCGCGGCTGCTCAGGAGCCGCGAGTTCCGGGCCCGGCTGGTCGGCGCGCCGTCGTCGGCGAGCGTCTACGATCTCATCAGCGGCGAGGAGACGGAGAAGAAGGGCACACCTTGAACCCGGGGGGGAAAGCGTGACGTCGGGCTACTCGAACCCGCCGCCGATGTCGGAGGTCACGGTCGGTGACCTCATGGCGGACACGCGCCTCGCCGCCGAGCTCACGCAGCTCGTGGGTCAGGCGGGCATGGGGCGCCCGGTCCGTCACCCGCGCGTCCAGAAGAGCGGCCTCGCCCTCGCCGGCCACTACTACGGCGTCGTGCCGACCCGCGTGCAGGTGCTCGGGGAGACCGAGCTCTCGTTCCTCGAGACGCTCACGCCCGACGCCCGCGGGCTCGCGGCTCGAGGCTTCTTCTCGCTCGGGCTGTCCTGCGTCGTCATCACCCGGCGCGAGGTCGCGCCGAAGGCCGTCGTGCAGGCCGCGGAGGCGACGGGAACGCCGCTCCTGATGAGCGCGGCGCGCTCCAGCCGCACCATCAACATGCTGCATGGCGTGCTCGACGAGAAGCTCGCGCCGACGACGTCGCTGCACGGGGTCCTCGTCGACGTGTTCGGCATCGGCCTCCTGCTCATCGGCAAGAGCGGCATCGGCAAGAGCGAGTGCGCCGTCGAGCTCGTGCTGCGCGGCCACCGGCTCGTCGCCGACGACGTCGTCCGCTGCGAATGGCGGCCGCCCGGCATGGTCTTCGGCTGCCCGGCCGACATGCTCCGGCACCACGTCGAGGTGCGCGGGCTCGGCGTGCTGAACATCAAGGACCTCTTCGGGGTCACCGCGGTCCGCGACCGGAAGCGCATCGACATCGTCGTCCAGCTCGACGAGTGGGACGAGAAGCGCGACTACGATCGGCTCGGGATCGACGACCAGCACTACATCATCCTCGGCACGCAGGTCCGGCTCGTCACGGTGCCCGTCCGTCCCGGCCGCGACATGGGCGCGATGCTCGAGATGGCGGCGCGCAACGAGCTGCTCCGCCGCGCCGGCAAGCACAGCGCGCGCGAGCTCATGGCCCGCCTCGAAGAGAACGCCGGCCTCGCCCCCGAGATCGCGATCGAGCAGCCGCCCCCCGAGAGCGTGAGCACGCCTCCGGTGAGCTACCGGGTGCCGCCGCCGCCGAACTCGAGCCTCGCGCATCCCGACCCCGCCTGGCAGGACGACTCGGAGCGGCCCTCCCCCTTCACGCCCGCGTACCCGCAGGGCGGCGTGCATCGCGTCTTCCCCGACCGCAGCAACGAGAGCTCCGCATGGATTCCGGCCGTCCGGAAGAGGGACGAATGACCGACAGCAATCCATCGCCGCCATTGCCGCGCGCTCCGAACAGCGGGCGCCCGGGCGGCGAGAACCGCAAGCCGATGGTGGTGGTCGTCACGGGCCTGTCCGGCGCGGGACGCACCACCGCCCTCCACGCGCTCGAGGACCTCGGCTTCTTCTGCATCGACAACCTGCCGACCGCCCTCGCGCCGGACGCGGTGCGCCTGTGCGAGAACGGCGGCATCACGCGGGTCGCGCTCGGGATGGACGTGCGCGTGCGCGTCTTCCTCGGGCAAGTCGGCCACGTCCTGTCGACCCTCGAGGACGGCGGCAAGCGCGATCTCCACGTGCTCTTCCTCGACGCCTCCGACGAGACGATCCTCCGGCGTTTCAGCGAGAGCCGCCGGCCCCACGCGCTCGCGATGAGCGAATCGCTGGGCGGCGCCGCGGGCGTGCTGGAGGGCATCGCCCTCGAGCGCGAACGGCTCGCTCCGCTCCGCGCCCGCGCCACGCACGCGCTCGACACGACGCGCCTCAGCGTCCACGAGCTCCGTCGGTCGATCGTCTCGTCGTTCGGCCCCGCCTCCGGCGCGACCGAGCGCATGACCGTGCGCGTGCAGTCCTTCGGCTTCAAGTACGGCGCGCCCGTGGACGCCGACCTCGTGTTCGACGTGCGGTTCCTCAAGAACCCGTACTTCGTGCCGGAGCTGAAGCACCTGCCCGGCACCGACCCGCGCGTGCGCGACTTCGTGATGGCGCTCCCGGAGACCGGCGAGCTGCTCGAGAAGACGCTGCCCCTCCTCGAGTACGTCGTCCCCAAGTACGAGCGCGAGGGCAAGAGCTACCTCACCATCGCGTTCGGGTGCACGGGCGGCCGGCACCGCAGCGTGGTGCTGGCCGAGCACGTCGCGGTCGCGCTCGACGGGCTCCTGCACGAGCGCGCGTCGCGTCCCATCATCGAGGGCGAGCCGCCCTCGCCCCGCATCGACATCGCGGTCGTGCATCGCGACGTCGGGCGGGGCGACGTCCAGCCCGACATCCGGACGCTGGAGAGCAAGGTCAGCATCGCTCCCATCTCGCTCGGCGCGGGCGAGGTCGACATTGCGCCGCCGGGCCTGCGGAGGAAAGGAACATGAGCGAGAAGAAGACGTCGGACTTCACGATCGTGAACGATCTCGGTCTGCACGCACGAGCCGCGACGAAGCTCGTGCAGCTGGCATCGAAGTACCCCTGCGACGTGCAGATCTCTCATCAGGGCCAGTCGGCGAACGCGAAGAGTGTGATGGGCGTGCTCCTCCTGTGCGGCTCCAAGGGCACCGTCGTGGGCGTCACCGCGACGGGCGACCGCGCCGGCGAGTGCGTGGCGGCGATCGGCGAGCTCATCGCCGGAAGGTTCGGAGAGCCGAGCTGATGCCCGAGGGGCGGAACACTCCTCCCCCGGAAGGGGCGCGCACGCCGTCGGGGAATGCCATCCCCGCCGCGGCGCCGTCCTTTCCGCCGAGCGGCTTCGAGCTCGACGTCCGCGACGCGATCACCCTGAAGGGCATCGCCGGCTCGCCGGGCGTCGCGGTCGGACCGGCGCTCGTGCTCGGGGATCTCCGCGCCTCGTTCGTCCGCCGTCACATCCATTCCTCGCAGATCCAGTCCGAGCTCGATCGCGTCCAGGCAGGCGTCGAGGCCGCGAAGCACAGCCTGCGCGAGGTCGACGCCCGCATGCCGACCGCGATGCGCGAGGCGTCGGCGATCCTCGACGCCTACCAGCTGATGCTCGCCGATCCGACGCTCCACGAGATGATCGAGAGCCGGATCCGCAAGGAGAAGAAGTGCGCCGAGTGGGCGGTCTCCGAGGCGAGCGAGGTCATCGTGGCCATGTTCGGGCCGCGGGACAACGAGAAGGACGCGTACATCTCGGAGCGACGCCACGACGTCGAGTTCGTGTGCGATCGCCTGCTCCGCGCGCTCGTCGGTGAGGACGTCCAGCGCTCGATCCGGCTCGACGAGCCGATGATCGTCATCGCGCGTGACCTGTCGCCCGCCGACACCGCCAGCATGGTGCGCGAGCCGGCGCTCGGGTTCGTCACGTGCGTCGGCACGCGCACCAGCCACACGTCGATCATGGCGCGGGCGCTGGAGATCCCGTGCGTGGTCGGCGTGTCCGATGCGCTGGAGCAGATCCGCACCGGCGACATGGTGGTGGTCGACGGCCTCACCGGGCAGGTCTTCGTTCATCCCACCGATCAGTCGATCCGCGAGGCCCGCCAGCGCTCCGAGCAGCACCTCGCGTTCGCGCGGCGGCTGCTCGCGGCGCGCCACGCGCCCTGCGTCACGTCGGACGGCGTGTCGCTCGCGCTGCGCGCCAACGTCGAGCTCCCCGCCGAGGCCATCCTCGCCGTCGATCATGGCGCGCAGGGCATCGGCCTCTACCGCACCGAGTTCCTCTACATCGACCGGACCACCCAGCCCGGCGAGGACGAGCAGTACGAGGTGTTCCGCGCCATCGTCGAGGCGGTCAGCCCGCAGCCGGTCACGCTGCGCACGTTCGACATCGGCGGCGACAAGTTCGCGAGCACCTTCCAGCTCCCGTCGGAGATGAACCCGGCGCTCGGCCTGCGGGCGGTGCGGCTCGCGCTGAAGCAGCCGCAGGTGTTCCTCACCCAGCTCCGCGCCATGGTGCGGGCGAGCGCGCACGGCGGCGTCCGCATCATGATCCCGATGGTGAGCAGCATCCACGAGATGCGCGAGGTGAAGCGCCTCGTCCTCCAGGCCGTCGAGCAGGTGCGAGCGCGCGGACAACCGTTCGAGGAGAACATTCCCCTCGGCATGATGATCGAGGTCCCCGCCGCGGCGATCATGGCCGACGTGTTCGCGCGCGAAGCGGACTTCTTCAGCATCGGCACGAACGACCTCGTGCAGTACGCGCTCGCGATCGATCGCGGGAGCGAGTCGCTCGCCTCGCAGGCGTCGCCCTTCGACCCGGCGATCCTGCGCATGATCAAGTTCGTGACCGACGCCGGCAAGCACCGCGGGATCCCCGTGTCGCTCTGCGGAGCCATGGGTTCCGATCCGCTGGCGGCGTGCCTCCTCGTCGGGCTCGGGCTGAGGGAGCTCTCGATGGAGGCCGCCGCCATCCCCGAGATCAAGGAGGCGGTGCGCCGGCTGAGCGTGCCCGAGGCCGAGGCCATCGCCGAGCAGGCGCTCGCGTGCGACAGCGCCGATGCGGTGGAAGAGCTTCTCGCGCGCGAGCTCGCGCCGCGCCTCATCGATCTCCTCGCCGGCATCGCCCAGGACGTGGGCCCTGTCCGATCCAGCGCCCCGCCGTCAGGCCCTCATTTCTGACAGGTGGGCTGCCGCCCCTCACGCTGCGCGTGAGCCTCCCCGCTGGTCTCGCGAGCTCATCGGCGCATTCGCCTTCGGCGAAACGGCGCTGGCGCGCCGATGACACGCCTGCGTCACGCCAACCGCGCGTTTGGGTCAAGTTTTTGTCGACTTGCGACGGACACGCGGCGCGGCGCCGTGGTAGCGTGCGCGCCGCATCATGGCTAACAAGGCCCGCGTCGTCGCGTCCCATCGTTCGGACCGCGCCCGCTCATCCCTCCGTCGCTCCGGAACCTCCGGCGTGATCGCCGCACTCGCGGTGCTCGCTGCCGGTGCCCTCACCGCCGCGACGTTGCCGGGCTGCGCCAGCGACAAGGACACGGTCGCGAGCGCCTGCCCGCCGGGGCAGGTGTGCAGCGTCAACCTCACGCTGCTCCACACCTCGGACATCCACTCGCGCCTGTTCCCGTACGAGCAGGTCATCACCCAGGTCGACTCGACCCTCGGGCTCGGCGAGATCAACAGCGTCGCCAACATCGGCGGCGTCGCGCGGATGGCGTACGTCATCAACCGCGAGCGCGCGCGCTCGGCCCGCGTGCTCCACCTCGACTCGGGCGACTGCTTCCAGGGCGCGCCGATCTTCAACTTCTTCGCGGGCGAGCCCGAGGTCCGCGCGATGAGCCAGTTCGGCGTCGACGCTGCGGTGCTCGGCAACCACGAGTTCGATCGCGGCGCGAACAACATCACGACGCAGTTCCGGAAGTGGAGCAACTACTCGCTCCTGTCGGCGAACTACAAGTTCGACCAGACCACCCAGGATTTCGCGAACTACGGCTCGGTCGGCACCGTCACGCGGCCGTTCACGGTGCTCAACACGGGCGGTCTCAAGGTCGCGGCCATCGGCATGGCGAACCTGTCGAGCCTCACCTCGATCTTCGACACCCCGAACCGCAGCGGCCTCACCCCGCTCAACACGATCGACGTCGCGCAGACGTACATCGACGTGCTGCGTCCCTACGTGGATCTCGTGGTCATGGTCACGCACCTCGGCCTCGACGTCGACCAGCGCATGGTCCGCGGGACGACGGGCATCGACGTGGTGCTCGGGGGCCACAACCACATCGTGATCAACCCGCCGCAGCAGATCCAGGACTGCTCGGCCGACGAGAACAACCCGGGCTACGTCTGGGCCGTCGACCCGAACGCCAAGATCGACACCGACGTGGCGCCGCCGACCGGGCCCGATCGCGATCCGGTGAACCACCCGTACTCGATCAAGCGCCCCTGCACGCCGCGCAAGGTGCTCATCGCGCACTCGGGCGCCTTCGCCAAGTACGTCGGCCGGCTCGATCTCGTGGTCTCGAACGACCCCAACCTGGTCGGTCCCGGCGGTAACCCCGCCGCGTACGATCCGGTCAACGGCTTCGAGGTCCAGGAGAGCCGCTACACGGCGTTCCCGATCGACGCGACCGTCCCCGAGGACCCGGTCATGGCGGACATGCTCCAGCCGTACCGGCGGTCGCTCGACCTCGTGGCCGACCTCGATACGCTCATCGGGTTCAGCCCGACGGGCTCGAAGCGCTTCGCGACGAGCGGCGGCGACTCCCCGCTCGGCAACGTCGTCGGCAACGCGATCTGGCTCCGCCTCGGCATCCAGACCGACTTCTCGCTCACGAACTCGACGGGCATCCGCACCGACCTCAACCCGGGGCCGATCACGACCGAGCAGATGTACAACATCTTCCCGTTCGACAACTCGATCTCGAAGATGCAGCTCTCGGGCCTCGAGGTGCAGCAGATGTTCGACTTCTCGGCGCGGCGAACCGCGAACCGCGGCTGCGCCTCGCAGATCCAGATCGCCGGCGCCCGCGTGCGCCTCAACTGCTCCGGGTGTGACCGCGTCAACATCGCCTGCACCACCGACGAGCAGTGCCAGACCGCCCGGCCGCGCCGAGACTTCTGCGACGTGGCGACCAACAAGTGCGTCGTTCGCTGCGCGTCCGACGACGACTGCGCGGTCAGCATCGGCGGCACGTGCGACGTCCTGAAGAAGCAGTGCGAGGTCAACGCGTGCGCGGAGCAGGTCTACATCGGCCATCGCGACAGCGCGACCTGCCTCGCCGACAAGGACTGCAACCAGCCCGGCGACACGGGGCCCGGCCTGCCCGGCAGCTGTGACAAGACCGCCCACGCGCCCGGGCACCCCGCGCCCGAGGGGCTGTGCATGCAGCTCATCAACGAGACCAACCTGTACGAGCTCGCCACGAGCAACTACCTCGCGGGCGGCGGCTCGGGCTTCCGCGTGCTCCAGCGAAACACGACGCAGCTCGACACGCGCGTTCAGCAGCGCGACGCGCTCATCGACTACATGCGGGCCGGCAAGCCCTGCGGCTTCGACCCCGAGAAGAACGGCACCGCGGACGGCCTCAAGACCTGCAGCGTCGACGGCGACTGCGGAGACGTGAACTTCGTCTGCTCCTGCCCGGGCCACGTCGGCGACGTGCCCGGCGCGACGCTCACGTGCGCCACCATCGGCGCCTGCGAGGGCGACGCTGGCCGCTGCGTCCGCAAGGACTGCCGTGACCAGGTCGCGCAGTTCCACCAGCGGCGCTGCGACGGGGCCCCCGACGCCGACGCCTGCAAGGTCCCGGTCGCGGCATGCCCGCTCGCCGGCGAGGAGTGCAAGATCCTCTCGTGCGTCGACCAGACGCTCGGCAGCCAGTCCGACAACCGCGTGGAGCTCATCGGCCGATGAACGGAAGCTCGCTTCGATCGCTCCTCGCGACGCTGGCTCTCACCGGCATCGTCGCGACGCTGCCCTCGTGCTCCGACGGGTTCGGGCGGGTGAAGGGCGGGCCGCACCTGGCGGTCACGCTCGCCGCCGGAACGAACACCGGCTCGCCGGTGGCGCCGCGCACACTGCAGGTCGGGACGCCCGTCCCGTTCCGCGCCAAGGTGACCGCGTACGACGCGAACAACCAGGTCGACTCGACCTTCAATCGCTACGTGCGCATCTCGGCCAAGCCGGGGGCGGTGTCCTCCTTCACGGGCGACGACGTCGAGGGACGCAACGTCCTCCTTCGCAACGGCGAGTCGGTCGAGTTCGAGGTCTCCCTCCTGAACGCGTACGGCACGGCCTACCTCGTCGCCGACGATCTCGGGTACGTCCCCGCCGACCCGCTGCGCGATCCGCCGCCCTCGTGCTCGAACGGCATCGACGACGACGGCGACGGCGTCATCGACTTCCCGGCCGACACGGGCTGCGCCTTCGCGAACGACGACAGCGAGGAGAGCGGCACGTACTCCGAGGGGATCAGCGCGCCGATCTTCTTCGCGCTGCCCCGCATCGCGGACGTGCGCGGTCTGCTCTGCGATCCCATGCTCGGCTGCAGCGGCAACGGGCGTACGCCGTTCCCGCGCGAGCAGGTCCAGCTGGCGACCGGCTACAACGAGGCGACGACGACCTACGCGTACGACACGATCGTGACGCGCCTCTCGTCGGACGGCTTCTACGTGACCGACCTCGGCGACAAGCGCGGCGGCTTCAACAGCGTCTTCTCGTTCAACTTCAACGCGCCCCCGCGGATGCGCGTGTGCGACCGGATGAAGACCTTCGGTGGCACACCGAGCGAGTTCTTCGGCTTCACGCAGATCTCGTATCCGACGTGGACGCTCGAGGAGTGGGACCCCGCGCGCCGGCCGTGCCTCGTGCCGGCGCCCGAGCGCCTCACGCCGAGCGTCATCACGGACACCACGCAGCTCCTCGTTCGCACCGCGAACCTGCTGCGCGTCGAGACGACACCGGACGGTGCCCAGAAGGTGCGCGTCACGCCTCACTTCGGCCCCGCCGACGTCGCGAAGACCGCCAGCGGCGCCTACGTGGCGACGAACGACGCGTCGAACTGCGACTTCGACCACAACGGCAAGATCAACTCCTTCGTGAAGGGGGAGCCCGAGGGCGACTGCTCGACCGCCTGCACCGCCGATCCCGAGTGCACCGAGTACTCGAACTACCTCGCGCGCAGCACGTTCCGGCTCACCGTCACCGACTCGAACAACCGCAGCGCGGCCATCCAGGCCGATGCGTCGGCGTCGGCCAGCTTCGACGCGCTCGCCCTGAAGGGCGTGACGCTGCGCTCCTTCACCGGGACGATGAGCTTCTTCTCGGGCGGCGCGCAGTACACGCTCGAGGCGCGCTGCAACGACGACATCGTGCTCGACCTGAAGTCCGGCCCGTTCCTCGAGGACTTCGCTTGCCAGACCGACGCCGACTGCACGACGGACCGCGGCCTGCCGAAGGCGTTCACGTGCACCCAGCTCTCCGATCCGCGCGGTGGCAAGGCCTGTCGGCGCGTGCTGCCGCCTGCCGTCGAAGGCGGCTTGCCCTCGTACGACCCCCCGCCTCTCGCGTGCGTGTTCCCGCGCACCATTGCCGAACAAAACCCGCAGTAATCGATGGAGCTCCGCTCGATGCGCTCGTTCTCCCACCGTCCCCGGCAGCTCGCCGTCCGCTTCGTCGGGCTCCTCCTCACGCCGGCGCTCGCGTCCGCGGCGCTGCTCGCACTGCCGCGTGAGGCGCGCGCGCAGACCGCGACGCAGCCCGCGCCCACCACCGCGACGCAGCCGTCGGGGACCGGCGCTGGAACCGGAACAGGAACCGGCGCTGCGCCCGCCACGGGCGGCGTGCAGTTCGGGACCGGAACCGCGCCCAGCGCGACGGGCACCGTGACGCCGACCACCGACGTCGGCGCGCCGACCACGTCGCCGAGCGCGCCGACGGTCGGCATGCAGCCCGCCACCGCTGCTCCGGCCGCGACCATCGATCCGGCCGTCGACAACACCGGCACCGCCGGCGCGCGTGCCGCGGGCACCCCGCCGGCCGGCGTCGAGGGACGCGGCTTCATGGACACGCGTCTCACCTGGACCTTCGGTGACGACGACTTCCTCCACAAGACCGGCGAGCTCATCCCCCTCTCGCCGACCTTCGGCGTCGGCGATCGCTCGCAGTACCGCCTCTTCTTCGACAACCTGAACTCGCGCTTCTCGGGCCGCGAGAACATCACGCACCTCGTGATGTACAAGAAGCTGCCGGCGTTCATCGACAAGCTCACGACCGAGGCGGCGCTCGTCATGCGCTTCGACCTCGCGCAGCTCGCGTCGAACTCGAACAACCTCAACTCGGCGATCTACGACTCGGGCTCGTATCTCCGCCTGCACTACCAGACGGGCGCCACCGAGAAGGAAGGCCTCTCGGCGGTCTTCTTCCCGCTCGACACCGACCGCTTCCGGCTCGGCTACCTCTACGACCTGTCGTGGGGTGGTACCGCGTCGTCGATCAACCAGTCGATCTTCCCGCGCCTCCAGGGCGCCGCGCCGGGCCTCAAGGTCCAGTACGACGCGAAGCGCTTCTACGTCTTCGGCGGCTTCAAGACCGCGTCGATCGTGCAGCCGCAGCAGGTCCTCTCGCCGGGCGGCGAGAACGACGTCGAGACCGTCCGCGTGGGCGAGACGAACTTCGGCTTCCTCGCGGGCGCAGGCGCCGATCCGATCGACAACCTCCACCTCGATCTCGGGGCCGGCTACTTCCAGCAGGGCAAGTTCGACCTCGAGGACGTTCGCGGCAAGAACGTCTACACGTACGGCGGCTCGGGCCGCGTCGTGTTCCACCACAACATGCCGGTGCCGCAGTCGGTCGACTTCCTCCTCTACCGGAACGACCCGAACAAGCCGCTCATCCTCTTCAAGCCCGAGCAGTACGACGAGAAGCAGTTCGCGTTCAGCATCAGCGCCGAGCTCGACTACCTCGAGCAGCACCTGAAGGACTTCGACGTCGCGGGCGCGACCTCGGACCAGGCAGCGCGCGGCGCGGCCATCCAGGGCGTCGTGAAGGCGGGCTACCTGCGCTTCAGCGCGACGGGCATCTACCGCGAGCTGAACTTCGTGGTGCGGAACGTCCCCGGGTTCATCCCGTTCGAGACCCTGCCCGGCAGCGCGAAGACGGATCCCGAGCTGTTCGGGTCGATCGCTGCAGACTACAACATCCCGAGCCTGCACCTCACCCCGGGCATCGGCGGCGGCGTCCAGCTGCCCTCGACGTTCCGGAGCGAGTTCACGGACGGCGGCGTGCCTGCGCAGCGCGTGATCGTCGTCCGCCAGCAGGGCGACGAGTCGATCCTTCCGTACAACAAGGACCGCACCGCGATCGTGCAGGCGCGCCTCGCCCTGCGCTGGGACATCTCGGAGATGTTCGCGGCGGTCGGCTGGGTGCAGCTGATCCGCGACAACAACGGCACGCTCGTGGTGCGCGATCCGACGGAAGGCACGGCGTCGCTCCGCGTGTTCCAGAGCCCGAACCGGGTGGGAGCGTCGGTCGCTGTGCAGGCGCGCTTCTGAAGGAAAGACGCCAGGCTGGGGATCGAGAAAGCGCCAGGACGCCAAGGCGCCAAGACGCCAAGGGATCGAGGGGCGCGCGCTTCGCGCCACCTCTTACCGTCCTGGCGTTTACCTGAGGCGGCGGATCAGGGGGGCGGCGCCGCCCAGGACGAAGGCGGCGACGATGCTCACGGCGAAGAGCAGGAGATCCCATACGCCGCTCGCGAGGCTTCGTGAGCTGCGCATGAGGACGGTCGCGATGATGCGCGTCGCGATCGAGAGCGCGCCGTAGCTGATCAGGGCGGCGGTCGCGGTGCGCTTCAGATCGCCCGCGAGCTGCAGGGCGCGGACGCTGTTCGGCCACACGACCTTCTTCACATGGAGCACGTAGAGGGCAGCGGGAGTCGCCGCCGCGAAGAGGCAGCCCACGACGAGGAGCACGCTTTCGGTGAGGGTCACCTCGCCATCGTGGAGGACCCGGACGAGGCCGGCGAGCGCTGCGGTCGCCCCGCCGACGAGCCACGCGCCGAGGACCGCGCTGGCGACCACGATGGTCGGCCGGCTCATCTCCGCCATGCGCGCGGAGGGCACGGACTGGCTGCCGGAGGCCGACGGGTTGCCGAAGAGCGCCTTCGCGACGTCGAGCGCGCGGTCGGCGGGGTTCTCCTGGCCGCCCGGTGTCGGCACGACGAGCCCGGTGCCCGGGCCGTGCACGGCCAGCGCGCGCGAGCCGCCGAGGCTCTCCTCGAAGCTCGCGAGCGCGCGCTCCATGTCCGGCATGCTCGCGTACCGGTCGCTCGGCTCCTTCGCCATCGCCCGCTGCACGACGAGCTCGAGCGCCTCGGGGATGCGCGGGTCGATGGAGCGAGGCCGCGGCGGGTCCTGCGTCAGCACCATCGAGATGGTGGTCGTCGGATCGTCGGCGTCGAAGGGCCGCTTGCCGGTGAGCGCGTAGTAGAGCGTCGCGCCGGTCGAGTAGACGTCGGCGCGCAGGTCCACCGCAAGGCCGCGCGCCTGCTCGGGCGACATGTAGCTCGGGGTCCCCATGATGAAGCCCGTGCGCGTGAGGTGCGACCGCTCGCTGTCGCCCGACTTGCTGATCCCGAAATCGAGCACCTTCACCGCGACGGGCGCCGGCTCCCCGGCGTGCGCGGCGCCTGCCGGCGGATGCAGCACGAAGACGTTCTCGGGCTTCAGGTCGCGGTGGACGATGCCGCGCGCATGCGCCGCGGCGAGCGCCCGGCACACCTGCCGACCGATGTGCGCGACGACGCGCGGCTCGAGCGCGCCCTGCCGCGCCACGAGGTCAGCGAGCTCCTCTCCGTCGAGGAACTCGCCGACGAGATAGGGCGTCCCGTCGGGCAGGTGGTGGACGTCGAAGACGTCGACCACGTTGGGATGGGACAGCGAGCTCGCGCTCTCCGCCTCGCGCATGAAGCGCGCGACGATCTCGGCGTTCTTCGCGAGGTCACCGTGGAGGACCTTCGCCGCGAAGCGGCGCTCCTTGAGGCGCAGGTGCCGGGCCTCGTAGACCCGTCCCATCCCGCCCTCGCCGATGACGCGCACCACCTGGTAGCTCTCGCCGAGCAGCGCGCCGATGAGCGGGTCGGTCCCGTCGACCCGGGACTCGTCGACGAGGGGGCTCGCGTCCCGCGGGCAGACCAGGAAGTCCGACGGATAGAGCGTCGAGCAGGCGCTGCAGCGCCGCGTCAGGGGGGCGCCCGAAAGCACGGGCGGCGCCCCGGCGTGGAGCATCGTCGCCTGGTGGCGCTCGCCCTCGCCCACGGCCTCCCCGGGGGTGTCGGTCACGTCGTTCATGAGCGGCGTCGAGGGCGGCATGGCTCCGGCACGAGGAGAAGGGCACAAATCGTAGCGGAAAAGGCCCTGTTGACGTGGGAAATCACGCGCCTATACTGCGCCGCTCTCGCAGCCACGCCACGGGGCTCGCTCCGGTCCGCTCTCCCGCGCTTGTGCGGGGATCGCTCTGGGGGTCGCCCTTTCACTGGAGTCTCCAGCATGCCGCTTCATACCGAGAAAAAGTCGGAGCTTATCGACAAGTTCCGCACCCACGAGACCGACACGGGCTCGCCCGAAGTGCAGATCGCCCTCCTCACCGAGCGCATCTCGTACCTCACCGAGCACTTCAAGACCCACGCGAAGGATCACCACAGCCGTCGTGGTCTCCTCAAGATGGTCTCGAAGCGCCGCCGCCTTCTCGCCTACCTCAAGAAGTCCAGCCTCGATCGCTACCGGAAGACGGTCTCGGCGCTGAACCTCCGGAAGTAATCTCACCCTGAAGGGGATGGTCTCGCGCCATCCCCTTCTTGCTTTCTGTCTCTCCGGGCACGTCTCTATCCCCTGGCTCTTCGATTCACGCATCCGAGCCGGCGTCGCACCCCGCGCGCCGCGCTCGGGCCCGTGAACCGAGGACACAAGGGAACGAGCGGTCCGGCGTCGAGCTGCACGGACGCAGCGCACGCGCGCAAGGAGCGCTCATCCACATGTCATTCGTTCGCGAATCCGTCACGATCAACGGCCAGCCGCTGACCTTCGAGACCGGCCGTCTCGCCAAGCAGGCGCACGGCTCCATCCTCATCACCTACGGCGAGTCCGTCGTCCTCGTCACCGCGGTCAGCGGCGACGAGCGCCCCGGCCTCGATTTCTTCCCGCTCACCTGCGAGTACGTCGAGAAGACGTTCGCGGCCGGCAAGATCCCTGGTGGCTTCTTCAAGCGCGAGGCGCGCCAGCGTGACGAGGAGATCCTCACCTGCCGCCTCATGGACCGGCCCTGCCGGCCCCTCTTCCCCGAGGGCTACAAGAACGACACGCAGATCATCGCGACCGTCCTGTCGGCCGACAAGATCTACGGCACCGACGTCCTCGCCCTCTGCGGCGCGAGCGCGGCGCTCTCGATCTCGGACATCCCGTGGGACGGCCCGCTGGCCGGCGTCCGCGTCGCGCGCGTCGACGGCGAGCTCCTCATCTTCCCGACCTTCGAGCAGCAGGCGAAGTCGGACATCGACATGGTCGTCGCGTGCTCCAAGGACG
Source organism: Labilithrix sp. (assembly GCA_028287035.1). The sequence continues at coordinate 15,497 of JAQBQL010000102.1, forward strand.
CGATCGTCATGGTCGAGGGCGGCGCCGCGGAGGCGAGCGAGAAGGACCTCATCGACGCGCTCTTCTTCGCGTTCGAGTCCGCGCAGCCGATCATCGCGCTCATCGCGAAGATGCAGGCCGCGGTCGGCAAGCCGAAGCGCACCTTCGAGCCGAAGAAGCTCCCCGCCGAGATCTCCGCCAAGATCCCGGGCCTCGTCGACAAGGCGATCCTCGAGTCCTCGCTCATCAAGGACAAGAAGAAGCGCTACGACGGCTACAAGGCCGCGAAGAGCCTCATGGTCGAGACCCTCACGAAGGATCTCGGGGCCGAGAAGTTCGCCGAGCACGAGAAGCTCATCAAGGCCGAGTTCGACGAGCGCAAGTACGTCGTCGTCCGCGAGTACGTGATGACCGAGAACAAGCGCATCGACGGGCGCGACATGAAGACCGTCCGCGCCATCGCGACCGAGGTGGGTCTCCTCCCCCGCGTCCACGGCTCGGCGATGTTCCAGCGCGGCGAGACGCAGTCGATCGTCACGACGACCCTGGGCACGTCCAGCGACGAGCAGAAGATCGACGCGCTCACCGGCGAGCGCTGGAAGCGCTTCATGCTCCACTACAACTTCCCTCCGTTCTCGACCGGCGAGACCAAGCCGATGCGCGGCCCGGGCCGCCGCGAGATCGGGCACGGCGCCCTCGCCGAGCGTGCGATCAGCCGCATGATGCCCGACCAGGAGAAGTTCCCGTACACGGTCCGCATCGTCAGCGAGACGCTCGAGTCGAACGGCTCGTCGTCGATGGCCGCGGTCTGCGGCGGCACGCTCTCCCTCATGGACGCCGGCGTCCCGATCAAGGCGCCCGTCGCCGGCATCGCGATGGGCCTCATCACGGACGGCAAGCGCAACGCCATCCTGAGCGACATCCTCGGCGACGAGGATCACCTCGGTGACATGGACTTCAAGGTCTGCGGCACCGCGAAGGGCATCACCGCCATCCAGATGGACATCAAGATCGCCGGCCTCTCGCGCGCGATCATGACGCAGGCGCTGGATCAGGCGAAGGAAGGCCGGATCCACATCCTCGCCAAGATGGCCGAGACCCTCACCGAGGCGCGCGGCGATCTGTCGAAGTACGCGCCGCGCATCACGACGCTCAAGGTGAAGCCGGACCAGATCCGCCTCATCATCGGCCCCGGCGGCAAGACCATCAAGGGCATCGTCGACCAGACGGGCGTCGCCATCGACGTCGAGGACGACGGCACGGTCAACATCGCGTCGGCCGACTCGGTCGCCGTCAAGAAGGCGATCGACATCATCAAGGGCATCACCGCGGAGCCCGAGGTCGGCACGATCTACAAGGGCACCG
>JAQBQL010000105.1 GCA_028287035.1 Labilithrix sp.
CGGCCCGGGCTGCGCGGCGCGGCGCCCACGGAGCCCGGGCTGATCGCGGCGAGGACGGCCTCGCGCATCGCGGTCGACAGGTGCGGATCCCGCTCGGCGGGCTCGGTCGCGAGGAGTGTGAGCGTCACGCCGCTCCCGCCCGCGTGGACGAGCCGCGCCGCGCTCGCCACCGTACCCCGCAGGCGCCCCTCGTCGGCGAGGCGCCGCACGAGCTGCTCCAGGATGGCGTAGCCCTCGCGCGATGCGCCAGGCTCCGCGTCGGCCGCGCCGCCGCCGTAGAGGATCGCGAACGCCGCCGGGTTCGCGAGCCCGAACGCGACGTGCTCGTCCCAGCCGCGGCGCAGATCGTCCAGCGCGTCGTCCGAGGGCTCGCGCCGCGACTTCTGCCGCACGTACGCGGCGAGCACCTCCCGCGCCGCGGCGTCGAGCAGCCCGCCCATGTCCCCGAACTGGCGGTAGATCGCCGGCGCCTGCACGCCGGCCGCGGCGCTCACCGCGCGGGTCGACACCGCGTCGCGACCGCCACGGGACAGCAGCTGCACCGCGGCGCGCACGATCCGTTCGCGGGCCGGCAGGTCGGCCTGGGCGCGCTTCGCCATGGTAGCGACGATACCACCGCCTCCGGGACTTGCGATAGCGACGATACCTGTTACTGGTATCGTCGATAACAAGGAGACCATCATGATCATCGTCACCGGAGCAACGGGCCAGCTCGGCCGCCGCATCGTGGAGAGCCTCGTCACGCGGGTGCCCGCCGCCCAGGTCGGGGTCAGCGTGCGCGATCCCGCCGGGGCCGCCGCGCTGGCCGCCCTCGGGGTGCGCGTCCGCCACGGCGATTTCGCGGATCGTGCGAGCCTCGATAGCGCATTCGAAAAAGCAACCCAGGTGCTCATCGTCTCGTCGAACGCGCGCGCCCACGGCGGCGACACCCTCGCGCAACACCGCGCCGCGATCGACGCGGCGCGCGCGGCCGGCGCGCGGCGCATCGTGTACACGAGCCACATGGCCGCGAGCGCCACCTCCCGGTTCTCGCCCATGCTCGACCATGCCGCCACCGAGGAGATGCTTCGCGCCTCCGGCGTGCCCTGGACGTCGCTTCGCAACGGCTTCTACGCCGCGAGCGGGCTCTCCCTCCTCGGTGACGCGTGGAAGACCGGGGTCGTCGAGGGGCCCGCCGACGGCAAGGTCTCGTGGACGGCGCACCGTGACCTCGCCGACGCGGCCGCGACCATCCTGGCCGACGAGGGCCGCTACGAAGGACCGACGCCGCCGCTCACCGGCGGTGAGGCGCTCGACCTCGCCGACCTGGCCGCGCTCGCATCGTCCGCGGGCCGGCCGATGCGCCGCACCGTCGTGACCGACGACGCGTTCCGCGCGGCGATGACCGCGCGCGGCGTGCCCGCCCCCGTCATCGGGATCGCGCTCGGCCTGTACCTCGCCAGCCGCGAAGGGGAATTCGGCACCGTGGACCCCACGCTCGGGCAGATCCTCGGCCGCGCTCCGCTCACGATGCGCGACGTGATCGCCGAGGCGCCGCGCTGACCGCCGCCGCGCTCACTTCACGCTGACCGTCACCCGCGTGATCGTGTTCGCCGGGAAATCCATCGCGAAGACGGACTTGTCCTTCTTCGCGAGCGACGCGTTGCCGGACCGGCCCTCGGGGCGTGAGGACGACGACCACTGCACGTACGCAGCGCCGGCCACCTTCTGGTTGGCGATCTCGGTCTTCTGGTCCTTGCGGTCCTTGTCGTCGAGGTTCGCCACCCAGAGCGTGACCTCGTTCGGCCCGTTCTTGAACGCGCGGGAGGTCAGCTTGCCCATCGCCGGCGCCTTGCCGTCGAAGTCGTCGGTGGGCAGGTTGTTCGCGCCGATCGTGGAGCTGACGAGCTCGGACATCACGTAGGCCGACTTGCTGCCGCGGCTGCGCGGCTGGAACGCCCACCACGACACGGCCTTGTAGCCGTCGTCGAAGTGGTCGAACGCGGTGAGCATTCCCGATTTGATGTCGTCGAACCCGACGTTGTCGTCGTCGTTCTGGTCGTTCCAGTGAAGCTCGCTGTCCCAGAGCCCCTTGCCGTGGTCGGCCTGGGTGAGCCGCTGCATCTGCGCGACGTAACCCGCGTCGCGGTGCTTCGAGTAGATGTGCACGCCGACGTGGTCGACGTGCTGGAACTGCGCGTTCGACTGCCAGAGGTTCTGTAGCCAGGGCACGTCCTCGCCGGGGCCGTAGTCCTCGGCCGCGATGAACCCCGGCACCTTCAGGTTCTTCTCGCGGCAGAACGCCTTCACGTTGGCCACGATCGCGTTGTACTTGCCGGGCGTGATGTTGCCCTCGTTGAAGCGGCGCTCGTTGTCGACGCCGAGCCAGTCGACGGTGATGCCCTTGCTGGCCATGAACGCGAGGTAGCTCTCGAGCAGCGCGGAGTACTTGCCCGCGTCGACCTCCCCGCCGTCCTTGACCCAGCCGGGGAAGGACTTCGGTCCGAGCAGCTTCACGCTCGCGAAGATCTCGACGCCCGGACGCGCCGCCATGACCGTCTTGATGGCGTCGATGTCCTCGGCGTACTCGCCGACCTTGATGTTCTCGACGCCGCGCGCCGGGTGCGCGTCGGCGGCTCGCACCGGGACGCGCAGCATGTTCATCCCGATGTCGACGAAGATCTCCTTCGCCAGCGCGGGGCTCATCGCCTTCGAGCGGCCGTCCTGCTTGATGTCGTAGCCCCACTTGCCGACCTGCGAGCCGGGGGACCCGAAGCCGCGCACGACGATGCGCCCGCCGGTGAGCGCCTCGGCGGAGGACTCGCTGTCCTCGTCGTCGGTCGGCGCTGCACAGCCGGCTTGCGTGGAGGCGACGACGCCGGCGGCGGCGAGGAGCAGCGGGAGGAGCCGGAGGTTCATGGCAACCGGTTGAGCAAGCGAGGTGCCATGGCGCGGCTCCCTGGAATTGCCGGCGTGCGCGGCGGGCGGCGCTGCGCTCCGGAGCAGCGGCAGCTCGGCAGGGGTGGTCGCCGGGGCCGCGCGGTCCACGTGAGCACCATGCGCAAGGCCTCGCTCACGCGCGCCGCGAGCCCTGCATTTGCGCCTTCCTCGTCGATCCACCCTCGCCTCGGCGGCGCCAAGCGCCCGTCGGCCTGGCCTGCGTCGGGCGTCCGTTCTGCGCAGGGCATGGCCCCGGAGCGCGGGACCTTGCGCGATCCGCGCAGCCGCAGCCCTACTTCGAGCAGACCGCCAGCACCTGTTTCATGTCGGTCTGCCCGGCGATGGCCTTCGCGATCCCGTCCTGCAGCAGCGTCGTCATGCCGAGCGCGATGGCGCCGCGGCGAATGGTGTCGACCGAAGCGCGCTTGCCGATGTCGGTCTTCATCGCGTCGTCCGTGACGAGCAGCTCGTGGAGGGCGAGGCGGCCCTTGTAGCCGCTGCTCTCGCAGGCCTCACAGCCGACCGCCCGCCAGACGAGGAAGCTCTCGCGCACGATGCCGAACTGCTCGGCCAGCGTGAGCTCGTCGTAACCGCGGAGCATCTCCGCGAAGTCCGTCTCCGTTCCGGGCTCCTGCACGCGGCACTTCTTGCAGAGCGAGCGCGTGAGCCTCTGGGCGAGGACGGCGAGGAGCGAGTCCGCGAAGCTGAACGGGTCGAGCCCCATGTCGAGGAGGCGGGTGATGGTCTCGGGCGCGCTGTTCGTGTGCAGCGTCGAGAGGACGAGGTGGCCGGTCAGCGAGGCCTCGACCGCGGTGCTCGCGGTCTCGTGGTCGCGCATCTCGCCGACCATGATGACGTCGGGATCGGCGCGCAGGAACGAGCGCATGCACGAGGCGAACGTGAGCCCGATCTTCGCGTTGACCTGCACCTGACGGAGGCCGGCCTGCGTGATCTCGACGGGGTCCTCGGCGGTCCAGATCTTCGTGTCCGGCGTGTTGATCGCGCCGAGCGCGCTGTGGAGCGTGGTCGTCTTGCCCGAGCCCGTCGGGCCGACGCACAGGACGAGGCCGTACGGCTGCGCGATGACGCGCCGGAGCTCGACGAGGTTTCGCTCGGAGAGCCCCATCCGATCGAGGGGCATCGGCTTCGACGACGCCAGGATACGGAGCACCGCGTCCTCGTTGCCGTTCACGGTCGGCAGCGTGGCGACGCGCAGCTCGGTCATGCGGTCGCCGAGCCGGAACCGGATCTTTCCGTCCTGCGGCTTGCGACGCTCCGAGATGTCGAGCCCGGCCATGATCTTGATGCGCGCGAGGACCTGGTTCCGGTAGGCCGCGGGCACCTCCTGGTACGTGGAGCATTCCCCGTCGACGCGGAGCCGGATCTGGACGTTCGAGTCCTTGCCGTTCGGCTCGATGTGGATGTCGGAGGCGCCGCGCCGGACCGCGTCGATGATGATCTGGTTCACCACCTTGACGATGCCGCCGTCGGCCTCCTTGCCGGAGACGACGATGCCGCTGTCGTCCTCTTCCTCGATGGCGCCCGCCGACGCGACGTCGTCGGCCTTGAGGTCGCGAAGGAGATCGTCGAGCTGGTGGGCCTCGCTCTGCTGGTCGGCCGCCGCGAGATAGCGCTTCACGTACCGTGCGAGCTGCGACGGCGTGACGAGCACCTCGTCGATCTTGCGCTTCACGTGGAAGCGCAGCGTGTCGAGCGCGTCGATGGCGAGCGGGTCGTAAATGGCGACGACCAGGTTCGCGCCGTTCATGGCGACCGGCAGGACGCCGAACTTCTCGATGACGTCGCGCGGCGCGAGATCGGCGGCGGCCGGGTCGATCGAATAGCTGTCGAGGTCCACGACCGGGATCTGGAACTTCTTGCCGAGGGTGACGGCCAGATCGTTCTCGGTCACGAGCCCGAGCTCGACGAGCACCTCGCCGAGACGCTTGCCCTTGCGGAGCCGCTGCTCGGCGAGCGCGCGCTCGATGGTCTCCTGCGTCGCGAGCCCCGCCTCCACGAGGATCTGGCCGATGCGCAGCTTGCGGCGCGCCTGGAGCGCGGCCGCCTGCTCGACGGCGCCGGGCGCGACGCCGTGCTCGACGAGGATGCTCCCGAGCGGCGCGCCGCGGTTGGCGACCTGGATCTGCATGCCGGCGATGAGTGACGGCCGGGCGAGCGCGCCGCTGTCGACGAGCATCTCGCCCAGCGGCACGTCGCGCTCCTTCGCCTTCACGCCGTGCGCGTAGAAGTAGATCTGACGGAAGGGGCTCCCCTTCTCGGTCGGGTACCCGCGAAAGCCGAGGTTCGACGAGGTGGTCGACGCCACGGCCTCGATGGCGAAGCTCCGGCCGCCGGCCACGTGGACCTTCAGCATCTCCATCGGGCCCTTCGCCGGCACCGCAGGCGGCTCGCCCTTGCCGCGCATGAACCCGATGTAGGCGATCTGCTCGGCGGGGATGAACACCCGGCCGGTGCGGTCGAGGTCGGCGGAGAGATCCGAGATCGACGGGTCGAAGTGCCGGAGGCGGCCGGTGCGCACCGTGCCGTCCAGGTAACCGATCGTCACCTGGCTCGCGTGGGTCGTTTCGTGGGTGAGCATGCTTGCGGGATAAGTGGACGAGGAGGTCGTCGACCATCACCAACGGCGCGCTCGTCGCGCTCGTTAAGACGCGGCGCGCGTCACGGGCTGCACCCGGGCGCCGAGGGCGCGGGGATCGTGAGCTCCCTCTGCTGCGCCCCCACGTGGAGGGTGTACTGACCCGCCGGTAGCGCATCGGTCCGGCACGTCGCGGCGATGGCCGTGCAGTCCTCGGTGCAGGGCTGGGTCGGCTTCGCGGTGGGCGCGGGGAACGTGGGCGTGACCGTGATCTGCGAGCCTTTTCGCTTCACCACGCACTTGCCCGGCGCCTTCGTGCACGCGAGGCTCGAGCACACGTTCTTGTGGAGCAACGTGACGGCCACCGCTTGCCCGGCCTTCAGCGCGCGCGCCTTGTTCGGTACGGCCGGACCGAGGCAGATCGTGTCGCCGGGTGGCGGCGTGGGAACGACACCGGTGCCGGGCGCCGCGGGCACGAGCGACGGATCGAGGTGATCGGGGGGCGTCGCGCTGACCGCGGGCGCCGGCTTCGCGGCCGGCGGCGCGGGGGCGAACACCGACGGCGGCGGACGGTCCGTGTCGCAACGCACGGCGGCGTGCGAGGGCAGCGTCACCTCGACGGAGCGATCGCCGAGCACGACGACGTACGTGCCCGCGCCGAGCGGGTCGGTCTGGCACTGCGCCTCGAGGTACGTGCAGTCCTTGGGGCAGCGGTCGCCGAGGTCCTCGGGCCCGCGCCAGGAGAGCTCGCTCTTGATGACGAGCCGCTGCCCGTCGCGGTCGACGTGGCAGGTGCCGGAGCGAGCGGTCGCGCAGACGTTGCTGAGGCACGCCGAGCGCACGCCGATGACCAGCGGCTTGCCGGGCTCGAGGTCGACGCCCGAGGCGACGCCGCCCTCCCCGCCGTCACCTTCGCCGGGCGTCCCGAAGCAGATCGCCCCCTCGCTGCGGAGCACCACGCGGCGCGGGTCGACCTGACCCTTGCACGAGGCGAGCGAGAGGACGACCGCGACCGCGAGGGCCGCCGAGGGCCCCTCTCGCCTCACTCGGCGGAGGCCTGCGCCTTCTTCTTCTTGTCGGTCGTCGCCGCGCCCTTGTCCTTCTTGGCCGCGTAGAGCGCGTCGAGAAGGGGCTGGTACGTGTCGGTGACCTTCTTCCGCTTCACCTTCAGGCTCGGCGTGAGCATCCCGTTGTCGGTCGTGAAGTCCTCCGCGATGAGCGCGAAATCCTTCACGCCCTCGAAGCCCTTGAACTTCTCGCCGTACTTCTCGAGCTCGCCCTTGAAGAGCGCGCGGACCTTGGCGTTCTCGAGCAGCGTATCGCCCTCGCCGCTGACGCCGTTCTCGGCTGCCCACTTCTTCACGGAGTCGACGTTCGCGACGACGAGGGCCACGTTGAACGGCTTGTTGTCGCCGTAGACCATCGCGTTCAGCACGTACGGCGAGAGCTTCAGCTGCTCCTCGAGGGGCGTCGGGACGACGTACTTGCCGTTCTCGAGCTTGTACTGCTCCTTGATGCGGCCGGTGATGAAGAGGAAGCCGTCCTTGTCGAGCTTCCCCATGTCGCCGGTGCGGAAGCCGCCGTCGCTCGTGAAGACCGCGTCGTTCTCTTCCTTGCGGTTGTGGTACCCGCGCATGACGTTCGGCCCGTGCACCACGATCTCGCTCTCGGCGGTGAGGGAGATGGTGACGCCCGGGATGGCCTTGCCGACGGAGCCGATCTTGCGGTTGTTCGGGTAGTTCGCGGTGGCGATCGGGCTCGTCTCGGTGAGGCCGTAGCCCTCGTAGACGGTCACGCCGAGCCCATCGATGAACTCGGCCACGTCCGTCGAGATCGCGGCGCCGCCGCTGAACGCGTACTTCAGGTTGCCGCCGAAGCGCGCGCGGACCTTCGAGAACACCACCTTGTCGGTGACCGCGAGCACGAGGCCCTCGCCGAGCGAGACCTCCGCGCCGTCGCGCTGCTTCTTGCGGGTGGCGAGCGCGCTCTTCACCATCGACTGCACGATGCCGGGCTTCGTGGAGATCTGCTTCTGCACCGCGCTGTACAGCTTGTTGAAGATGCGCGGGACGCTGAAGAGCAGCGTCGGCTTCGTCTCGGCCAGGTTGTCGAGGATCTTGTCGACGCTCTCCGCGATGGCGAGCGACGCGCCCATCGAGAACATGCCGTGGAGCTCGACGGTCTGCCCGAACACGTGCGCCCACGGGAGGAACGAGAGCGACCGGTCGTGCGGGCTGAACGGGAAGCAGTCGTGGATGGCGTTCACGTTGGAGGCGATGTTGCCGTGCGTGAGGATGACGCCCTTCGGGTTACCCGTGGTGCCGCTCGTGTAGATGAGGCAGGCGGTGTCCGCGGGGCTCGGGGAGATCGACTTGACCTTGGTGGCGGTCTTCGCGAGGTCGGAAAAGGCGTGCACCTGGCCGCCCGTCTTCGTCGCCGGGTCGAGGCTGATGATGTGCTCGAGCGAGGGGATCGCGCCGAGGAACGCGCGCGTCTTCTCGGCGATCGTGTCGGTGGCGACCACGATGGCCTTGGCCTGGCAGTCGCGGACGATGAACTCCCAGTCCTTCGCGAGCTGCGCCTCGTACATGGGCGCGAACGCGACGCCCAGACCGAAGCACGCGTAGGCGGCGACCGCCCACTCGGGACGGTTGTTGGCGATGACGGCGATGGTGTCGCCCGCCTTGAGTCCGAGGCCCGCGAGGCCGGCGCGGAACGCGTCCGTCTGCTTGCCGAACTCGAGGTACGTCATCCACTCCCAGCGGCCACCCCGCTTCGTTCCGAACAGCGGGCTGTCCGGGAACGTCTTGATGGAGCTGTCGTAGATGTCGACCAGGGTCTCGAACTTGGCCATGGACGCGCGAGCTTAGCCGCCGCATCCCACACGCGCCACCGCTCAGGCGGCGACGGCGCAGCGCGAGGCCAGGGCCTCGAAGACGACCTCCACGAAATGCCGTAAATCGGCGGCTCCGCCGCAGGGGGGGACCGCCTCACGGGCGGCGGCGACCGCCCGCTCCAGGGCGGCACGGGGCCCGC
>JAQBQL010000153.1 GCA_028287035.1 Labilithrix sp.
ATCCGGACCCGCGCCATCCGACGCTGGCGCTCCTCCTCGGTGAAGGGAGCGCGCTCGGCCTCGTGCACGACCGTTGGCGTGTCGTGGTCGGCCGCGGCGAGCCGCGCATCGGCGAAGGCATCCCGGACGACCCGCTGGCCGGCGCGCTGAGGACGCCCGCGCGGCTCGGCGGCGGATACGTCTTCTGGACCGCGAGCACGCTGTACCGCAGCGCAACGTTCGACGGGGCGCTCGAGCCCGTGGTGCGCCTCGACGACTCGATCACGTCGGTCTCGTTCGGACCGCGCTCGGCGCTGGTGCGCACCAGCAACGGCGAGCGGTGGGCGCTGTCCCTGCCGCGGGGTGAACGCGTGGCGCTCGATCCTCCGGGGCTCGCCGACGTGGAGGCGCTCGACGACGGCCGCGCGCTCGCCATCGACGACCGCGGAGGCGCCCTCCTCAGCACCGATCACGGGGCGCACTGGTCGGAGGTCTCGTCGCAGCTCAAGGCGCCGCCCTCGCGGGTGGCGGTGGTCCTCGGCGAGCTGTGGATCCACGACGACGCGGGCGGAGGCGCGCGGCTCGAGCCCGACGGGCAGCTGTCGATCTTCGACAAGCAGCCGGTGGACAAACCGCTCGAGATCCGCGCCGTCGACCCACGGTGGCGCGGGCACGAGTCGCCGCTGCGGAGCGTGTTCGAGTGGGGGGCGGGCCTCGACGAGAACGTCGGCCTCGTGCTCGAGCACGGCGACCTCGTGCGCGTCGACCTCCGCAGCGGTGAGCTGCTCGCCGTCCTCAGCGGAAAGCTCCCGCCCGACGCGCGCTGCTCGGCGGTGCCCACCGCGGACGACATCCTCTTCGCCTGCACGGAGGCGGGGTCCTCGGGCTCCGCCGGCGGCGGGGCGTCGTTCGTCGTGTCCCACGCGCTGTCGGGGGACGCACCGGTCATCGAGCAGAGCTTCAACGGCACGCACTTCGCGTTCTATGCGTCGGACGATGGTGGCCTCGCGGTTCCGGTCCCTTGCGATGGCCCCCCGGTGGTGGGTCCCAGCACGGCGGCCTGCGTGCGCCAGCCAGGCGGGACGTGGCAGCAGGTCGATCTGTCCGCGCTCGCCGGCGATGCGGGCGCGGCCAAGGCGACGATCGCGCGCTGGGTACCCCGCGCCGACGGGCGCGCGGTCGCGATCCTGAGCGCGCCCACGCCGGGCATCTTCGAGCCCCGGAGCGGCGCGTTCGTTCCCTTCGACGTCCCCCTGCCGAGCGCCCTGCTCCGCGGCATGCGCGAGTTCGATCCCGGCATCTACCGTTCACACAAGCGAGTGAAACGGCGCGAGGCTCCACTCGACGGCTCCTGGTCGTTCGCGCCCGGAAGCGGCGTGCTCCGCGCCTGGGACGGCGCCGGCGCCATCCTGCAGATCCACGAGGACGGCAGGGTCGTGCGCTCGCCGTACGCCTTCCCGCTGGCCGCCGCCGGTCCCTACGCGCTCGGGCAGAGCTCCGACGGACGCTACTACCAGACGCTCGATCACGGCGCGTCGTGGGTCGAGGTGCTGGGCCCGCCCACCGCCGGCGTGCACGAGATCGGACCCTGCAGCACCGCGGGCTGCGAGGTCGGCGGCTTCTATCGTATCGGCTGGGCCCCCCGGGCGCCGCGGCCGCGCGCGCCCGTCCAGCCGGCGCGATCGGCCGCCGACGTCCGCCGCACGCCCTCCGTGGAGCTCACGTGCCGGAGCACCGGTCCGGCGGTCGTGCACGTGCTGCCGCGCACCGAGCGGTCGAGCGACGACCTGGGCCTCGGGATGAACCGCCTCCCGACGGCCGGCGATCAGGGCGACGTCGGGTATCTCCGCAATCCGGTGCCCCGCGCGATCGTCGCGCCTCTCCACGACACGAACCCCCCCGAGGCCGAGGTGGCGGCGCTGCGCGGCCTGCTCACCGGGTACGCGACCACCGCCGACACCGGGACCCTCGAGGTGAACGGCCCGGACCGGCGCGCGAGCACGCTGCGCCGCGGCCTCCAGATCGTGCCGCCCTTCGATCCCGCCGCGCCGGTGAGGAAGACCGCGCTTCCCATGGCCCAGGTCCTCGCCGCGGGGCGTCTCGCCGGCATGACGAACGACGAGGTGCTGCAGGACGACATGACCGAGATGGGCGGCCTCGTCGCGCTCACCTCGCTCGAGCCGTCGGGCCCGTCGGATCTGCTCTTCAATGGCGTGCGCGGCCTCCTCGCGCTCGTCCTCCCGAACGAGCGCGTGCGCATGGCGGTGCGCCCGCCGACCGACGGTGAGTCCACCATCGTCTCCGGCGTCTCGCTCCCCGCGGACGACGTTGCCCTGCTGGAGCTCGAGAGCTCCGGGGTCGAGCACGTCTTCCGCATGAACGGCGCGGGCGGCATCACCGATCTGTTCGACGTGAACGCACGGTCCGGCGAGCCCAGCTTCTACCCGGCGAATCCCGACGCGCTCGCGATCGGGCCGCGGCGCGAGCTCGGGGTGGTGCGCATCGCGAGCGGCAGCGATCCTCCGTCGGCGATCGACCCCGCGCTGCTCCTCGTGCCGTCGCAGCCGCCCGAGGTGCTCGCGCCCTGGTCGACGCTCCGGCTCGCCGACGACCCCTCGTGCAAGGAGCCGGGCTGGCGATCCACCATCCAGACGATCGCTCCCTGGGTGCGCGTGGCGACCCCGGAGCTCCGCGGCGCCGCCGGGTTCATGATGGCCCGCGTGAAGTGGTCGAAGGACCACGTCTGCCTCGAGGCCCTCGAGCTCGGGCTCGGCGAGGTGCCGGTCCGGCCGCCGCCTTCGTCGATCACGATGGAGGGGATGAAGGTCGGCTCCTGGCTCGTCGCGCGCGGCGGCGTCTTCTCGCGCGTCGCGATCGCCGAGGGCGTCGAGTGGCGGCAGCCGCTCGAATGCCGGCTCGCCCCGCGGTAGCCCTCAGGGGTCGAAGCGCGCGACGATCGCGCGCACGCCGACGCAGGCCAGGCACGCGGCGCCGGTGATCTGCAGCGTGCGCACGTCGCCGAGGTGCTTCGCCACCGTCGCGTGCACGAACGGGAGAGCGAAGCCGATGTACGTGAGCACGTAGTAGACGCCGACCGCCGTGCCGCGATGCTCGCTCGAGACGCGCTGCGCGAGGCTCTTCAGCCCGGTGGTGATGACGAGCCCGTAGCCGCCGCCGACCAGGATGCCCGCGACGAAGGCGAGCGCCGGCGAGCCGAGCGCCACGACCTCCGCCGCCAGCAGCGTGCCGAGGCCTCCGACGGCGAGGCCCACGAGATCACCGCGCTTGCCGAGCCGCGTCGTGAGCGGCTGCACGAGGACGCCCGTCGCGAGCGCCACCGCGATGAGGAACCCGGCGTACAGCGCAGGTCGACCGACGTGAGGTCGCATCAGTCCGGGAAGGATCGCGACGCCGACCGCGGCGAGACCGAACGCCCAGGGCGCGACGGGGAGCTGACCGAGGAGCAGTCGCGTGGCGACCGCCTTTTCCCGGCGCTGCTCGGGGGTCGTTGCCGGTTCGCGGGGGCGTCCTGCTCCGTGCGCCGTCTCCGGTACGGGTCGGACGAGCCACACCGCAGTCGCCATCGCGACGGCGTGCGCGACGTAGGGCGTGACCATCGGGAAGGGCGCCGTCTCGACGAGCACCCCCGAGATCAACGGTCCGAGCCCGAAGCCCGCCGACAGCGACAGCGTCGCTCGCCGCGGGCCGAGCCCGGCGGTCGACAGCTCCTGCACCCAGACGCTGCCCGGGCTCATGATCGATCCCATGGCGAGCCCGTAGAGGAGGCGACCCGCGAGCAGCACCCCGAAGCCGTGGCCACCGAACATCAGCACGGTGCTCGCCGCGATCGCGAGCAGGCTCGCTGGGACCACGAGCGCGCGGCGGCCGAGCCCGTCCGACGCACGCCCCGCCAGCACGAGCCCCGGGACGAGGCCGAGCGCGTAGGCGCCGAAGATCAGACCGAGCTCCGACGCCGACAGCCCGAGCCGCACCCGGCACACGATGAGCATGGTCGCGAAGTGGTTCGCGCCCCAGCCGGCGGCGAAGAGCAAGAAGCCGGCGCGGCGGTACATGCCCTCTGGCTCCTACCACGAGGCGCCGGAGGCAGCGTGGTCCGCTCCGGCGCGACTCAGCGCACGTGCGGTATGGCCTCGCCGGTGGCGTGCTCGAGGCCGAGCCGCGCGACGAGCCAGCCGTAGCTCGCGTTCTCGTACTGCGCGCGGGATTGCGTGAGGAGCGCCTCCGCGTCGACGACGTCGAAGGCGGTCCCCGCCGCCTCCTCGAAGCGCCGCGACACGATCCGGTAGTTCTCCTCCGCCTGCGTCACGGCGACCTTCGCCACCTCGAGGGCCTCACGCGCGGACTGCGCGTCGACCGCGGCCTGGCGAGCCTCGAGACGAACCCGGTCCTCGATCCGCACGCGCGCGAGCTTGGCCTGCTCGACCCTGACCGACGCGTCGTGCGCCTCGCTCCACGTTGCGCCCCAGTCCCAGATGTCCCAGCTGCCGGTGAGGCCCACGTAGGCTGCGTCCTTCTGCTGGAACGCCGAGCCCTCGAAGTGCGTGAAGTTGGCGACGCCCTGGATCTGCGGGAGGAGCTTGTCGCGCGCCGCCCACTTCCGCGAGTCGGCCTGGTCGATGCGGATGTCGAAGGCCTTCACCTCGAGGCGGCGCGTCGATGCGTTCTCCGCCTGCTCGACGCTGATCGCGGTGGTGGTGTCGGCGGTGGCCGTCGTGCCGAGCGGCGCCGCCTCGACGGGCGTGCCGCGCGGCAGGCCGAGGAGGGTCGCGAGCCGTCCCCGCGCCATCGTGAGGTTGCCACGCGCCATGATCTCGCGCTGCCTCGCGTTCGAGAGCGCGAGCTGCGCCCGGAGGAGATCGTTCTTCGCGATGACGCCGTTGTTGTGGAGCGACGTGGCCTGGCGTGCCTGCGCCTCGAGCGTGCTCACCGAGGCGACCGCCACCTCGACGAGACGCTTCGCCTCGAGGAGCCGGAGGTACATCTCGGCCGCGCGGAAGCCGAGATCGCGGCGCGTGGTCTCGTGCTGCAGCTTCGCGATGTCCACGCCGATCGAGCTTGCCTTCAGCTCGCTGATGCCGCCGAAGAGGCCGGTGATCGGCTGGATCACGGTGACGCCGGCGGTCCACGTGAACGCGTCGCGGACGGTGAGCACCGGCGCCGGGCCAGGGACGCCGGGCAGCGCGAAGGGCAGGGCGAACGCCGAGTCCCACCGCTGGAGCGCGCCGTCGGCCTGGAGGCGCGGAAGAAGACGACCGCGGGCGCCGGTGGTGCCGGAGCCGGCGGACTCGACGTCGAGCTCGCTGGACTTCGCCTCGACGTTCCCGGCCTGCGCCTGCGCGATGCACTCGTCGAGGGTGACGACGCGCGCGCCCGGAGGGGGCGGGATGGGCGGAGCCTCGAGCGCGACGGACGCCGCGGTCGCGCCGGCCCCCGGGTCGGGCCGCGACGCGGACGGCGCAGAGGAGCCAGGCGCCCCGCCCATGCCGCCGGGCCGCGACCCGCCGAGGCCGCCCGGCGTGGCTCCGCCCTGGAACACCGGGGCGGGCGCGGGCGGGGTCGTGGAAGGC
>JAQBQL010000158.1 GCA_028287035.1 Labilithrix sp.
GCCCGCTCCGCCCGCGTCGCCCGCCGCGCCGCCCGTCGCGGCCCCGGCCCCAGCGACCGTCGCCCCTGCGCCCTTCACGAACCCGATCTCCGGGACGTCCGCCTTCACGAACGTGCTCAGGTCGGTCGGGGTGTGCGGGGTCATGTTCAGGTTGCGCGCCGAGCGCGGGGGCGGACGCGCCTCGTCGCCGCCCGGCTTCCCGCCCCAGCGGCCGCGATGCGGCTCCTTGCAGTCGATGGGGCCCGCCCACGAATGGCGGATCGCGTAGCGCGCCTGGAAGTTGTTGAAGCCGCTCGGCTGCGCGCCGTGCTCGAGCGCGCCGCCCTCGCCGGTCGTCACCTCACGGCCGCCGACGATCGCCGGCGCGGCGCGGAACACGAGGTCCTCGCCCAGCGACTCCTTCGTGTACCGCGCATGCAGGCGCGTGAGCACGAGCTGCCCGGCCATCGAGGGATTCACGCGCACGCCACGTGAAGGGACACCCGGCGCGGCCCGGCTGGGCACCGCCAGGCCGCCGGTGCTCGGATCGAAACGCGGCTGCTGTGACGACGGCAGCACGTCGAGGCCGAGGGTCGTGAGATCGCCGTAATTCATGGGCGGACCCGGGCACGGATCGCACGACGTGGGCTCCCACGCGTACTCCGTCACCACCGCCTTCGGGTTCTTCTCGAGCGTCTTGTCGAAGAGCGTCGTGTAGAACTGCCCGAACCGGTCCTGCGCCGCCTCGCTGACGTCGAGGTTCGTGGGGATGGTGACGTTCGGGTAGTTCGCCACCTCGTAGCGCGTGCCGCGCCCGAGGATGTGCACGATGAGGTCCTGCGTGCCGCTCGAGTTGATGAGGCCGAGGCGCACCGGCAGCCTGAACTCCTCGCTGTCGTAGTGGAAGCGCAGCGGTGAGAGCACGGCGACGCCGTCGGCGCTCATCTGCACCTTCGAGACGTCGACCTTGGCGACGAAGAACTTCGACCCGCTCGCGACGTAGGGCCGGTAGTACGGCTCGCCGCCCTCGGGCACGTTGTAGCCCTCCTGGTGGAGCCAGGTGTCGAGACCGCCCGAGTCCTTCGCGCTCAGGATGACCACCTGGTACTCGCCGACCGTGAACTGCGCCTCGACCGTGACGCCGAGCTCCTCGCGTGCGCCGCCGGCCGCGGACGGGGGCGCCGCCATCCGGCGCGCCATCATCGTCGGCAGCGGCGCCGGGGCCACCGGCGCGCAGGGATCCTGCTCCCAGTACTCGACGAGGCGCGGTGAGGCGAGCTGGTCGAGGTGATCGAAGATGTCCTTCTTCAGGGTCTTCACGTTCTCCTGCTGGAGGACCACCGGGACCGGAACGACCATCGCGAACTTCTCGGGCGGCCCTTTGTATGCATTCTGCATCGAGAGCACGGTGCGGGTGCCTTCGCGCATCAGCACCACCATCGTCGCGTCGTTGAACAGCTTCGCGCCGGCGCCGCCCACGTAGAAG
This sequence comes from Labilithrix sp., assembly GCA_028287035.1. The sequence goes on from JAQBQL010000158.1 coordinate 1,466, forward strand.
CCGCAGAATGCGCCGGCGTCGCGCGGGGCCAGCAGCGTGGGACCGGCGAGGGCGACGGCGAGCGCGGCGGCGGCGATCGGGGCGAGGCGACGTTTCATCCGTGGATGACACGCGCGTCTCGCGCGATCGTCAACCTGCGTTCGCCAATGAACCCGCCGCGACCACGGCGTGACGCGCTGCGCGGACGAGGAGTAGCTGCATGGTCAAGGCCGCCACGTTCAGGCCGACGGTGCCGAGCGCGAAGACGACGAACACCGCGGCTCCGGCGTCCGCGTCCTGTCCCTGGCCGAGACCCGTGAAGAACGTGCCGACCGCCGCCATGGCAGCGCCGACCAGGAGGGCCACGGTCGTCGCAGACCGGCGCGTGACCGCGTCCACCTCGAGCTGCTCGCCGAGCCCGCCCAGCGCCCGCGCCGCGAAGGACGTCGACATCCAGAACAGGCATGCCGTGATCGGCCAGACGACGAGGGCCTGGTTCATGATCGCGCGCTCGTCGCCGGCTCCGTTTGCAAGGGTGATCAGGCCGAGGAGGCTCGCGGCCAGATCGAGGAGGCCGGCCGCGGCCATCGCGAGGAGCGCGCCCCACAGGTGCTTCAGGCGGATCGGCGCGGGTACGCCGCGCAGCGAGCGGAGCGCGCGCACGAGGAGCACGCTCGTGACCACACCGGCGATCGGTGAGGCGGGCATCAGCATCGCGCCGTCACGCATGGTCGCGAGGCTCGACACCACCAGCAGCACCGACCCCGCCGAGAAGGCGATCCGCAGGCCGAGAGCCACGGCGTAGCGCCGGAGCGCGGCGTCGGCTTGTTCGAGCGAGGCGGTCGTCGCCTCATCGACGGGTAGCGGCGCGCGGAGCGGCCGTGGAGCGCCGGGCGCGGGCGCGCGGTACGCGCCGCCGTGCGGACCGACCTCGACCGCCGGGGCCGCCCTCGCTCGCGCGCGCGCGACGAGCGCCGCGAACGCAGCGAGCAGCAGCCCACGGGACACCTGCGCTGCCCACGCTATCCACGCGACGGCGAGCGGCCGTGCCCCGAGCAAGAGCGAGGTGAAGTGCAGGCCGAGCGACAGCGCGAGAACGAAGAAGAGCAACGCGGCGAGGAGGTGCGCCCGCCGGGACGCGCGCTCTCCGTGCGGCTGCGCCATGGCCAGCAGCGCCAGCGTCCCGAGGAGCGCAGCGCCCAGCACCAGGGGCGTCTCGGTCGCGGACAGCGTCGCGTCGAGCTGGCACGTCGCCGGGTCGCCGGCGCGAGGGCCACTCGCCAGCATTCCGACGAGGCCGCTCAGCAGCGTCGTGCCGGTCGCGGCCGCCGCCATCACGAGCAGCCCGCGCACCGGCGGCTCGCGACGCCCCAGGGCGACGAGCGCCGCCAGCAGGAGGACATCCGCGGCGCAGAACGCCGCCCGGATGGCGACCGTGACGCCGTGAAAATGCGGCGCGTCGAACGCGACCAGCCGGAACGCCGCGGTCTGCACGACGAGCAGCAACGCGCCGAGCGCAAAGCCCGCCGACAGCGCGACGAGCGCCCGCGTGCTGCGGCCCCCCGCGTTCAACGGCTGCTACCTGGTCGCGTCGCGCAGCTTCGTGATCGCCGCGGGCAGCCCGGCGGGCGTCGCGCGCAGCTTGATCCAGAGGTGGTCGCGGTCGGTCTCGATGGCGCGGATGCCGAGCACCGGCGAGAGGATGCCGAGGATCTTCTGGATCCGCGCATCGGCCGCGAGCTTCGGCACCTTCATGAGGTCGATGACGATGCGGTCGCCGTCGGCCTCGACGATCGCCGCCGGCTTCTTCGGGATGAACTTCACGAGATTGCCGGGCTTCGACAGATCGAGCGCGCCCGACTGGATGAGCGTCGCGACCGGCGTGTCGTTGGACGGGCCGGCGAGCGCGAGGTTCACCTCGCGCAGGCGGATGGTGACGCGGATCGAGTCGGGGCTGATGCTCACCTCGTCGATCTTGATCGCGGCCGACGCGCGCACCGGCGTGCCCATGGCGTCGACCACCGCGCTGAAGCGCAGCGCGGGAGCCGCGCTCGTGATCTCGACGTCCTTCGGGGCCTTCTTGCCGGTCAGGTTGCCGGCGAACCACCGCAGGGTGGCGAGCGGCACGCCGAACTTCAGGCCCGTCGCGCTGACGGCCTGACGAACCACCTCATCGGGGTTCTTGCGGACGTAACCGACGGCTGCCTCGAGCATCGCGCGCGGACTGAACATGTCGGGCGAGGCTATAGGCCCAGCCCGCCGATCTCAATCCACCATCTCTGACGCACCCCGGAACACCCGGCTCCCCTCTCCGGGCGCCCGCCTCTCGGGAAGCGCCTCTCGGGGAGCTCGAGGGGGCGGAGCCCCCTCGAAACCTGTTAGTGGAGCAAAGGGGGATCGAACCCCTGACCTCTGCATTGCGAACGCAGCGCTCTCCCAGCTGAGCTATTGCCCCGAACCGTATCTGTGTCCCGCTGCTGGTTGGGTCAGCAGCGGCGGCGGACTCTATCCGGTCGAAAAGTTAAGTCAACAGGTTCAGAGCTGGATGTCATTCGGCCCGGGCTGGATGGCCGGGCCCTGCGGTGAGCCGCCGTCCTGACCGCGCCCCGGGCGGCGTCCCGGCGACTGCGAGTGGGGCGGCACCGCGGGCTGCGATCCGGCCGAGCACTGACCCTGCGTCGCGCCCGGCGGCACCATGCACTGGCCGCCGATGCACTGCTCGTCGCTCGTGCAGGCGCCGGCGCCGGAAGGATGCCGCGACTGGAACTCGTGCGGAGCCGGCGAGCAGGCCGAGCAGGCCGCCCAGAGGAGGACGCCGGTGACGAGCGCGGTCTTCATGGCGGCTACCTGTACCCCGAGACGAGCGCCTGCGCCAAGAGCCCCCACCCGTCGATCGCCACGAACAGCAGCAGCTTGAAGGGCAGGCTCACCTGCGTCGGATTGAGCTGCTGCATCCCGAGCGCGAGGAGCACGTTGGCGACCACGAGATCGATGATCAGGAACGGCAGGTAGATCAGAAAGCCTATCGCGAACGCCTCGGTGAGCTCGGTGACCACGAACGCCGGCACGAGCACCGTGAGGTCGTTCGCCTGGAGCTTCGCGCGCTCCGGCTCGGTGCGCGCGTTCTTCGCCACCATGAGAAAGCGGTTTCGCTCCTTCTCGTTCGCGTTCTTCTCGAGGAACTCGCGCATCGGCTCGCGGACCGCCTCGATCCCGCGCTCGAGGAGCGCCGTCGTGTCCTCCTTCGCCGCCTTCTGCGTGACGAGCGGCATCGTCCGATCGAGGATCTTCTGCCCGACCGGCGCCATCGCGATGAGCGTCAGCGCCGTCGCCAGCGCCATGATGACGGTGTTCGACGGAACGCCCTGAGCGCCGATGGCGCTTCGCACGATCTGGAGCACCGTCGAGATCTTCACGAACGCCGTCACGCCCATGAACACGAACGGAACGAGCGACACGAGCGCCAGCGCCACCACGAGGGCGATGGGCTTGCCGAGCACGTCGTCGACGCGCACGCCGTCGGCGGCCCCTCCGGCGGCGGCGGGCGCGAGCAGCAGCAGCGAGGAGAGCGACGCGAGCATCACCCCTCCTCCCCTCCCCCGCTACGAGGCCTGCGGCGGAGCACTTTCGCGAGCACGTCCCCGAACGGCGCGGACGGCGCTGGGACCTCGATGGGCACGTCCTTGCTCGGGATCTCACCGAGCCTCGTGATGCCGGCCTCCGACGCGCCGACCACGAGCACCTGCTCGCCGACCTTCACGAGGTAGACGGCTCGCCGTGCGTCGAGCGGCAGCTGCCCCACCAGCGAGATGGGCCCGCGCGGCCGCCCGATGCCGAGGCGCCGCGCGCCGAAGAGCACGACGAACGCGAGCCCGCACACCGCGAGCAGCGTCACGAACGTCTCGATCAGGTACGACGCGTAAGACCCCATCCCCAAGGGCCCGGACCATCGACGGAGAAGGCCGGGACGTCAACCCCGCAGGCGGCGCGTCCGTTCATCCAGCCTCGCTGTTGACGCACAGCGAAAAGGTCCGTAAACGCTCCGCTTCGTGGCGCTCGTCGTAATGAAATTCGGTGGGACCTCGGTCGGATCGATCGAGAAGATCCGGAACGTCGCGCGCCGGGCCATCAAGACCCAGTCCGCCGGCAACGACGTGGTCGTCATCGTCAGCGCCATGAGCGGCGAGACCAACCGCCTCCTCGGCCTCGCCCACGAGATGGTCGCGGTGCCCGACGCGCGCGAGATGGACGTCATCGCCGCCACCGGCGAGCAGGTGACGGCGGCCCTCACCGCGATGAGCATCCAGAACGAAGGCGGCCAGGCGCGCTCGCTCCTCGGGCACCAGGTGAAGGTGCTCACCGACGGCGCGTTCACGAAGGCGCGCATCAAGACCATCGACGGCTCCAAGATCTTCTCGACGCTGGCGAAGGGACGCATCGCGGTCATCGCGGGCTTCCAGGGCGTCGACGAGAACGGTGACATCACGACGCTCGGGCGCGGCGGCTCCGACACCTCGGCAGTCGCCATCGCCGCCGCCATCGGGGCGAGCGCGTGCGAGATCTACACCGACGTCGACGGCGTCTACACGACCGACCCCAACATCTGTCCCTCGGCCCGGAAGATTCCGCGCATCTCCTACGAAGAGATGCTCGAGCTCGCGTCACTCGGCGCGAAGGTGCTGCAGATCCGCAGCGTGGAGATTGCGATGAAGTACGGCGTTCCCGTTCACGTGCGTAGCTCGTTCTCCGATGTCGAAGGCACCTGGGTCACGGGCGAGGACAAGTCGCTCGAGGACGTGGTGGTCGCCGGCGTCGCCTACGACAAGGCCGAGGCGCGCGTGCACTGCGTCGGGCTGCTCGACAAGCCGGGCATCGTCGCCGAGCTGTTCGGCGCGATGGCCGACAAGAACATCTCCGTCGACATGATCATCCAGAACGTGTCGAAGCAGTCGCTCGACCGCGCCGACGTGACGTTCACCCTCGCCAAGACCGACCTCCTCCGCGCCAAGCCCTTCATCGAGGAGGTGGCCAAGCGCCTCGGCGTGCAGGAGGTCCGCTATGACGAGGACATCGTGAAGGTGTCGATCGTCGGCCTCGGCATGCGCTCGCACGCGGGAATCGCCGCCAGGATGTTCCGCATCCTCGCGAACGAGGGCATCAACATCCAGGCAATCTCGACGAGCGAGATCAAGGTGAGCTGCCTCATCCACGCGAAGTACACGGAGCTCGCGGTGCGTGCGCTGCACGATGGCTTCGGCCTCGCCGAGGACCCCGAGGCGGCGCGCGGCGACGCGACGAAGTAGGCGAGCCGCGGGGCTCAGAAGCCCCAGACGTATTCGGCCTTCAGCGTCACCTGCGTGTACGACGGGTACGTCGACATCTTCGTGAAGAGGAAGTGCTGCTCGCCGGCCACGCCCAGCGCGAAGCTGCGGCTCAGCTGGTAATCGAGACCCACCTTGCCGGAGACGCCGGCGAGGTAGAGCGCGTCGTCGAGCGTGCCGCCGGACATCCGGTACGTGCCGACCATCGCGCCGAGATACGGCACGAACTGGAGGATGTCGATGACGTACCCGACGCCGGCGGAGAGGTTCGCGACGTCCGCCGGGCGCGTGTGCGGGCTGTCCGGGAGGTCCTGCTTCTGGTCGGTGGCGACGCGGGCCAGCGACGCCTCGGCCATGAACATGAACTGGTCGTCGATGCCGTACGTGTAGTGGACGCCGAGGCCGGCGCCGACGCTCGCCGTCGACTTGTCGTCGATCTTGAGGATGGCGAGCGAGGGGTCGAGGCCGACGTGATGCTGGTGCTCGAGCGCCGACGCAGAGGCGCTCGTGGTCAGCACGGCGAGCGGAAGGACGAGCAGGGCGAGGCGGCGCATCGGTCAGTTCTTCTTACCCGACTCGGCGAGCACGCGCTCGACGAGCCGCTTGAACCGGGACAGCGGCTGCGCGCCGTTCACCACGTACGGGCCGACGAAGAACGCCGGCGTGCCGCTGATGTCCGCGTCGCTCGCCGCCTTCTTGTCCTGCTCGATGCTCGCGCGGTGCGTGTGCTCGTCGAGGGCGCGCTCGAGCCGCGCGACGTCGAGCCCGGCCTCCGTGCCGTAGCGGAGGAGCGCGGGACGGGCGAGGCCGTCCTCCTCGCGCTGGTGCGCGAAGAGCAGCTCGCGGTAGCGCGAGAATCCCTCGTTGCCCTTCTGCACGAAGGCCTCGCGCGCGGCCTCGGCGGCGAGAGCGGCCTGATCGTGGAACGGCAGCGGGAGGTTCCGCCAGACCACCTTCACCTGCGTCGGGTAGGCCTTCAGGAGCTCGGTGATCGTGCCCTCGGCGCGGCCGCAGTACGGGCACTGGAAGTCCGAGAACTCCTGGATGACGACCTTGCCGCCCGCGGCGCCGCGGAAAGGTGCAGTCTGCACGCTCGCGGCGACGCTGCGCCGCTCGGGATCCGGGGCGTGCTCGCCGTCCTTGACGATGGCGTCGTACACGGCGGACGGCGCGACGCCCGCCTTCGTCATCGCGTCGGCCTTCACCAGCTCGGCGTCGATGATCTCCTTGAACGTGTCGAACGGCTGCGCGCCCACCAGGTGGCGGCCATTCACGTAGAAGTGCGGCGCGCCCGAGGCGCCCACGTCGTCGGCGAGCTCCGCGTCCTTCTCGATGGCGGCCTTGTACGTGCTCGCGTGCACCGAGCTCATGGCGCGCGCCGGGTCGAGGCCCGCGTCCCTGGCGGCGCTCTCGAGGTCCGCGTCCTCGAGGGCCGACGACGCGAAGAGCTTCTCGTGGATCTTCCAGAACGCCGCGTCGCCCTTCGTCGCGCGGGCGAACCGAGCGAGCTCGGCGGCGGGCATGGCGCGCTTGTGGAACGAGAGCGGGTTGTCCTTCCAGACGAAACGCACGCGGCTCCCGTACGTGCTCTCGATGCGCGCCAGGGTGGGCTGCGCCTTCTTGCAATACGGGCACTGGAAGTCGCCGAACTCGACGATCGTGACCGGCGCGTTCACGTCGCCGCGTGCGGGTGAGGTGCCGATCGGGATGCGCCACACCGTCACGTCGGGCGCGTCGTCGTCGTCGTCCTTCTTCGCGTCGCGTTTCGCGGCGCCTCCGCCGCTCGTGACCATGCGCGCGTAGAGCGCTTCGCGGGGCGTGCCCTCCTTCTCGAGGCGCTTCGCCTCCTCGAGCGTGACGTCGAGGAGCGCCTTCCACTTCTCGAACGGCTGCGCGCCGGGCACCTCGATGCCGTTGACGAACGACACCGGCGTGCCGTTCACGCCGAGCGTGTCGGCGAGGCTCTCGTCGCGCCGGACCTTGGCTGACCAGTGATGTGCCGCGAGGCCTTCCTCGAGCGAGCGCGAGTCGACGCCAGCCGAGATGGCCCACGCGCGGATGGCCTCCGGCGAGATCGTGCGCTGACGGCGGAACGCCGCGTCGTGGTAGCGCCAGAACGCGTCGGCGCCGGCGAGCGCGAAGACGCCGGCGCCGACCTCGGCGGCGAGCCGCGCGTGCTCGTGGTTCGACAGCGGGTCGTTCTTGAAGACGATGCGCACGTCGTCCCCGTAGGTCTCGCGCACGCGCTCGAGGACGGCGGCGAGGCGCCCGCAATACGGGCACTGGTAATCGGAGAACGTGACGATCGTGAGGTATGCGTCGCGCTTGCCGCGCACCGGATCGTCGGCGGCGATCGGGACGGCCAGCTCGGTCTCGGCGCCTGGCGCGGCGGGGGCGGTGGTGGTGGCCGCGGCGGCCGGGGTCCGCGGGGCGCCCGTGACGTCGTCGCAGGCCGAGACGAACGAGACGAACGAGACGAGCACCAGCACGAAACCTAGGAAGCGAGCGCGCATGACGTGCAGGCTTTCCTACCGCTGGCCCATCAAAAGCGAAAGCCCTCCCGCCTCGTGAGAGGCGAGAGGGCTCGCGCAAGAAGCAGGTCGAAAGTGACTAGCTCACTTCGACTCGGCCATCGCGCGCTCGATCAGCTTCTTGAACTTCGGGAACGGCTGCGCGCCGCTCACGTAGTAGCCGTTGATCAGGAACGCGGGGGTGCCGCTGATGCCGAGGTCGGTGCCGACCTTGTCATCGGCGTCGACCGCCGCCTTGTGGGCGTGGCTGTCGAGCGCGGTCTTGAACTTGTCCATGTCGAGACCGATCTCCTTGGCGTAGCTCTCGAGATCTTCGCGGCCCAGCTTCTGCTGGTTCTCGAACATCTTCTTGTGCATCTTCCAGAAGCCGTCGGAGCCCTTCTGCTTGAGGGCCTCGCGACCCGCCTCGGCCGCGAGCGGCGCGTTCGGGTGCATCGGGAGGGGCTTGTCGCGCCACACGATCTTCACCTTGTCGCCGTACTGCTTCTGGATCTCGTTGACGGTCGGCTCGACGCGCGAGCAGAACGGGCACTGGAAGTCGCTCCACTGCTGGATGACGACCTTCGCGTCCTTGCCGCCCTTGTAGGCGTTGCCGGCGGGAACCGGCGGGGCCTGCTTCTTCTCCGGCTCGGGCGCGCCCTTCGCGTCCTTCATGATCGCGGCGTAGTAGTCCTTGCCGGCGATCTTGCCCTTCTGGTCGTTGAACTTCGCGATCTCCTCGTCGATGATCTTCTGGAACTTCTCGAAGGGCTGCGCGCCCACGAGACGACGACCGTTGACGAAGAAGTGCGGGGTGCCGCTGGCCTGGACGTCCTCGCCGAGCTCGGCGTCCGCGTCGATTTCCTTCTTGTACTTGTGGTCCTTGAGCGCCGCCTTCACCTTGGCAGCGTCGAGGCCCATGTCGGCGCCGATCTTCTCGAGATCCGCGTCCTCCAGCTTGGGCTGCGACTCGAACATCTTGTCGTGCGCGTCCCAGAAGCCCTTGTCACCCTTCTCGGTGCGGGCCTCGATGGCGAGCTCCGCGGCCGGCTCGGCGCGCGGGTGGAACGGAAGCGGCTCGTGCTTCCAGACGAGGCGAACCTTGTCGCCGTAGGTCTCCTTGATCTTCTGGAGCTGCGGCTCGACCCGCTTGCAGTACGGGCACTGGAAGTCGGAGAACTCGATGATGGTGACGGGCGCGTCGGCCTTGCCCTGGACGGGCGCGTTGCCGACGGGGACCTTCCACACCGTCTTCGTGTCTTCCTTCTCGCCCTCTTCGTCCTCTTCCGGCTTGGCGGCGGGCTTGTTCTTGAAGTTCTCCGTCGACATCGCGACGTAGACCTTGTCCTTGGCCGTGCCGGAGGCGATCTTCGCCTGGGCCTTGCCGAGCTCGCGGTCGATGGCTTCCTTGAACTTCTCGAACGGCTGCGCGCCCGAGAGCTCGGTGCCGTTGATGCGGAACGCCGGGGTGCCGTTCGCGCCGACCTTCGTGCCGAGCGCCGCGTCCTCCTCGATCTTCTTCACGGCCTTGTGGCTCGCGAGAGCCGACTTGTACGCGTTGAGATCGACGCCGGCGGCGACGGCCCACTTCTCGTAGGACTCGGGCGAGAGCTGACCCTGGTTCGAGAACGCGGTGTCGTGGAACTTCCAGAAGGCGTCGGAGCCCTTCAGGTTGAACACCGTCATCGCGGCCTCGGCGGCCGGCTTCGCCTTGTCGTGGAACGGAAGCGGCTGGTTCTTCCAGACGAGGCGGACCTTGTCCGGGCCGTACGTCTTCTTCACCTGGTCGAGCGTGGGCTCCACGCGCGAGCAGAACGGACACTGGAAGTCCGAGAAGATGACGACGGTGACGGGCGCATTGCGATTGCCCCACATCGGGTCGTCACTGGTGACCGGGATCGGCGAGTCGCTGTCCGCCCACTTCGCGCCCGAGGCGCCGCTGCTGTTGTCGGCGGCGATGCCGCCGGCCGTCTTGATGCGGTGGCTGTCATAGCCCCACATCACTGCTCCGCCCGCGAGGAAGCAGAGGATGAATCCGATGATGGCGACTCCCGTGCTCATCCCTCCGCCTTCGACAGGCGTAGGGCGCACGTCGGACGCGTGGCTCTTCTCTTTGGCCATGATGGCCTCCTTGAATTGAAAGAATGAAAATCGACGTCGAAACGCGGCTTACGAGGCGGAGGCCTCGCGCGGCGGTCGGTCGATGGTGCTGCGAATACCGATCGGGCCGTGGGTGACGGTGTCGATCGGAGCGGGCGTGCGCTCGCGCACAGGTGCGGCGAGCGAGGCGACGGCGGTGAGGACCGCGGGGTCGCTGCTGGAGGAATCGGTGGCGACCGGGGCGCGCTCGGGGGCGGCGCGGCGCGCGGGCGTTGCGCTGCGGGTGACGCCGACGTCGCTCAGGCAGTCCTCGAGCGTGAGGGTCGTGTCGAGGGTGGCCTCGCGCTCCTGCATCTGCGGGGGCGGCGCGAGGGAGGTGGCGCCGCGGCGATCGCAGAGGCCCGCGCCGGTGCTGCTCGCGTCGCTCGACGCGGGGGGCGCGTCGGCGTCGGGCTCGCGGGCGTCCTCCGGCTCGGTCAGCATGCTCATCGCCGCGACGGTGGCGTGCGAGAGGCGGACGTCGCGCGAGAGCGGCGCCTGCGCCCGAGCGGGCGACGCCACGAGCCACACGACCGCGAGGGTCGTGAGCGTGACGAAGGCGCGCAACAGCGGACGCATGAGGCGGCGTAGTTTGCGCCGGGACAGGGCTTCCGCGCAAGCAGAGCCGTCTAAGTGCTCGATTGTGCTCGCGCCACGCGCGCCTGGTGGAGGCGTGCGCCGGCGAAACCGAGGCTCGTCCCGAGCACGGCGCCGGCGAGGACGTCGCCCGGGAAGTGCACGCCGAGCGCGCAGCGGGACATGCCGACGCCGAGCGCGGCGACCAGCGAGGCAGCGGCGAGGAGCACGCGACGCTTGCGGGCGCGCGAGGCGCGGACGGCGTGGCCGACGAGGATCACCGCGACGAATGTCGCGAAGCAGAAGCTGCCGGCGGCGTGGCCGCTCGGGAAGGAGAAGTCGGTGGGCGCCTCGAAGACGAGGGGGTGCACGCCCGGCAGGACGAGGTACGGACGCTTGCGCCGGACGATCGCCTTCAGGGTGAAGACGACGATGGCATTCGCAGCGAGCGTCGCGGTGAGCGCCACGGCGAAGGCGCGCGTGCGGGGCGAGATGAAGAGCGGCACGATGAGGACCGATCCCCACCCGCTCCCCACGACGGTGAGGACGCACATCACCGCGAGCCACGGACCGGTACCGAACGTGGCGTGCATCCACTCGAAGACGCGGACGTCGAGGTCGATCACGAGGCCGCGGAGTGTTGCACGAGCTTGGAGTAGAGTGGGCCGCGCCATGGCCGAAACGTCGAATCCGCTCGCCGGGATCCGCGAGGAGCTCGCCGCGACCGACACCGCCCTCGTGGGTCTGCTCGCGCAGCGGATGCGCCTCATCCGCGAGGTGGCGAAGGTGAAGGCCGCCAAGGATCTTCCGTCCTTCGATCGCGAGCGCGAGGGCGCGCACCTCGACGACCTCCTCGAAAAGGCGCGCGACGCGGGCGTGCCCGAGGATGTGGTGCGCGACGTCTTCGCGCGACTCTTCTCGGCATCACGTCTCGAGCAGCGGCGGTTCTTGCAGGCGCGGTCTGCCGAGCGGTTCTCGATCGGGATCATCGGCGGCACGCAGGGAATGGGCGGGTTCCTCGCCCGCGTGTGGGGCGAGGCGGGCCTCGCGGTGGACGCGATGGGGCTCGGGGAAGGTGCGTCGGCCATCGAGGTGGCGTCGCGGAACGACGTGGTCGTCGTCGCGGTGCCCATCGCGGCGACGGTCGAGGTGATTCGCGAGATCGCGCCGCACGTACGGCCTGGCGCGTGTCTCGTCGATGTCACGTCGATCAAGCGGCCTCCGCTCGAGGCGATGCTGGCCGCGGCTCCCGAGGCCGTCGACGTGGTGGGTACGCACCCGATGTTCGGGCCGCACGGCGCGGACTTCGATCGTCAGAAGGTGGTCCTGTGCCGGGGACGCGGGGACGCGGCGTTCGCGCGGGTGAAGAAGCTGTTCGAGAGCTTCGGCGCCGAGACCATCGAGGCGACCGCCGAGGAGCACGATCAGCAGATGGCGCTCATCCAGGTGCTCGTCCACGAGAAGACGATGGCCCTCGGATCCGTGCTCGAGCGGCTCGGCGCCGACCTCGGGCGGAGCCTCCAGTTCGCGAGCCCGATCTATCGGACCGAGCTCGCCATGATCGGCCGCATGTTCTCGCAGCGCGCCGAGCTCTACGCCGACATCCTCACGGTGAACCCGGAGGCGGCGCGCCTGTCGCTCGTCTTCGAACAGGAGGCGGGGTACTTCGCGCGCGCGGTCGCGACGAAGGATCGCGAGTCGGTCGTCCGCCGCTTCCGCGAGGTCGCCGACTACATGAAGGACTTCGCCGCGTGGGCGAAGAAGCAGTCCGACGCGATCCTCGACGACCTGGTCCGCCACGGCTGAACGCGCCGCGCGCGGATCAGCCGCGGGGGTGGCGAGGCCGCGCAAATCGTTCGGATCCCTCACCGTCTGCCGCGCCCCAGGGGTGGCGAGGCCGCGGAACTCGTTCGGATCCCTCACGGTCTGCCGCGCCTCCGGGGGTGGCGACGCCGCGGAAGTCGTTCGGATCCCTCACGGTCTGCCGCGCCTCCCGGGCGTGACGAGGCCGCGAAAGTCGTTCGGATCCCTCACGGTCTGCCGCGCCCCCGGGCGTGACGAGGCCGCGGAACTCGTTCGGATCCCTCACGGTTGGTGCACGCGGCGCGCCGGGGGGCGCGGCGTCGCGACGATGGGTAGGGATCCGAACGACTTTGGCGGGGGGAGATACGCCCCGCCGCTCCGCAATCGGCAGGGATCCGAACGATTTTGACGGGGGGAGACACGCCCCGGCGGCTCCGCAATCGGCAGGGATCCGAACGACTTTGGCGGGGGGAGGCACGCCCCGCCGCTCGGCAATCGGCAGGGATCCGAACGACTTTCAGCGCCCGCCGCCGGCAGGGGTGGCCGCGGACAGGCGCGGGCCGGCCCGGCCAGGGAGACGCGGGCGCAGGTGCGCGGAATTGCTCGTGGGCGACGACGGCACGATGGTCGCTGGGGCGGGAGGATGGGGAAATCGCCGGAGCGCGCGTGGGCGGTCGAGTCCGAGGCTTCGCAGTGGGCGCGGCTCGAGGCCAAGGAGGAGGCCGAGCGCACGGCGATCGTGCTTGCGCAGCGCGCGCTCCAGCGCGAGGTCGAGGCGCCCCTCGCCGAGGTGCGCGCCGGCATCTTCCGCACGTTCATGCTGCTCGCGCACCGGCTGAGCGTCGAGATGGCCGAGTACCTCGCGATCGCCGGGGGCACCTCGCTGCTCGGGATGCTCGTGCTCGAATGGATCGATAGGCAGGGCGGCTCACGCGGACCACGCGACGTTGCCGCGGCGCTCGGGTCGGCGCGCGCCTCGGCCACCGAGCTGCTCGGCCGCCTCGAACGCGACGGGCTCGTCGTCCTCGTGGACGACCCGCGGGACCGCCGGCGGAAGGTCGTCCGCCTCACCGCGGAAGGAAGCGCCCAGGCGGCACGCGCCCGGACCTTCTTCGGCAGCTGGAACGAGGAGCTGACGAGCTCCTTCGACGAAGACGACGTGCGACGCCTCTACACGCTGCTGCTCGCGCTGGACGAGCTCGTCGTCTACCGCCATCCGCGGCGCCACGCGCGCCGGCCGCACCGCGGCCCGACCGTCCGCCGCGCCGCGCTCCATGTCCGCTGACGCCCGCTCAGGTGGCGGTGGTCGTCGCCGTCGCACGGTACCGTTCCCGGATCTGCGGGATGAGGTACTCGGCGAAGGCGCGCTCCACGTCGTACGCCGGCTTCCAGCCCCAGTCGGCGCGCGCCCGCGCATCGTCCATGTCCGCGGGCCACGAGTCGACGATCTTGGAGCGCACCGCGTCCGGCGCGAACGAGATCTCCGCGCCCGGGAACGCCTCGCGCACGCGGTCGGCGATCTGGCCGGCGCTCTCGCTGAACGCCGAGACGTTGTAGACGGTCTTCGTCAACGACTCGCGGTCGGCCTCGAGCAGGCGCACGAGCGCGGTCACCGCGTCGGGCATCGCCATGAACGGGATGCGCGCCTCCGGACCCACGAAGCTCTTGTACGGCTGCCCCTGCGCGGCGGCGTGGAGCATCTCGGGGCCGAAGTCGCTGGTCCCGCCCGTGGGCACGGTCTCGGCGGAGATGAGGCCCGGAAAACGCAGCGAGCGGAAGTCGAGGCGCGCCGCGGTCGAGAGCGCGCCCATCTGCCGGAAGTTCTCCGTGAAGTAGCGGCCGAGGTGCTCGCAATACAGCTTGTTGCAGCCGTACATCGTGATGGGGACGTTCCAGTCCTCCTCGCGGACGCGGCCCGCCCGCTCCTTCTCCTCGACCGACGGCATGCCGTAGACGGCGATGGAGCTCGGGAACACGAAGCGCACCGCGCGACCGAGCCGCGCCGACTGGTTCTGCGCCATCCGGAGGAGGTGCAGCGTGCCCTCGACGTTCACCTGGTGGGCGAGGTCCGGGTCGCGCTCACCGCGCGTCGACAGCAGAGCCGCCAGGTGGAACACGACCTCGATCTCGTGGTGGGCGGCGATCTGATCGAGCAGATAGCGGTCCATGATGTTGCCGGCGTAGGTCTCGAGACAGTACGCGCGGTACTTCTCGGGCAGCGGCGTGAGGTCGACCGTGACGACCCGGTAGCGACCCTCGGTGCTGAGACGCTGGAGGAGCGTTCGGCCGATCTCGCCGTTCGCGCCGGTGACGAGGACCACGGGCTTGCTCATGGCCGCGCCTTTACCACGCCCACGAGGCGAGCAAAGAGCCTCAGGCGACGCGGCGGATCTTCGGCTCGACGGCGCGGCGCGTGCTCCGCAGGTCGCAGCTCCCGAGGGCCGTGGCGAGGGCCAGACCGCTCAGGGTCAGCCGCAGACGCAGCGCGTCGACGTGACCTTCGAGGTGCAGGGAGGTGACGACGCGGCGGACGTCGGCGCGCCGCACGCCGGTGAGCATCGCGAGCTCGTCGAGTCGAACCGAACGCCCGTCGGCCTGCGCCTGGGACAGCGTCACGAGGATGTGGGCCGCGAGCGGCCGGGTCTCCAGGGTCATCATGAGTCCGTGTAGTTTGCAAACGGTGCGCCGAAGACCGCCATGGAGAAATCATTCACAAAAGTGTCCATCACTTCATTAAGTACCCGTGGCGCATGGACACGGACGGTGGGCGGTCGATCCAGCATCGTCTCGCTTTGCCTCGCTCGTGCTTCGCGCTACGAAACGCGCCATGTTCGGCCAGGCCAAGGAAGTCTTCGAGACCACGCTGCGTGAGATCCGCGAGAGCGGCCTCTTCAAGGAAGAGCGCGTCATCACGACCGCGCAATCGGCCGAGATCGGCGTCGGCGAGGGGGAGAGCGGCCGCCGCGTCCTCAACTTCTGCGCGAACAACTACCTCGGCCTGTCGTCGCATCCGGCGGTCATCGCCGCGGCCCACGCCGCCGTCGACACGCACGGCTTCGGCATGAGCTCGGTCCGCTTCATCTGCGGAACGCAGGACCTCCACAAGCAGCTCGAGGCGAAGATCTCCGCGTTCTTCGGCACCGAGGACACCATCCTCTACTCCTCGTGCTTCGACGCGAACGGCGGGCTGTTCGAGACGCTCCTCGGCGAGGAGGACGCCATCATCTCCGACGCGCTGAACCACGCGTCCATCATCGACGGCGTCCGCCTCTGCAAGGCCGAGCGCAAGCGCTACCCCAACGGCGACATGGCCGCGCTCGAGACCGCGCTGAAGGAGACGCAGGGCAAGCGCCTCCGCATGATCGCGACCGACGGCGTGTTCTCGATGGACGGCTACCTCGCGAAGCTCGACGCGATCTGCGATCTCGCGGACAAGTACAAGGCGATGGTCATGGTCGACGACTCGCACGCGAGCGGGTTCATCGGCAAGACCGGCCGCGGAACGCCCGAGCACTTCGGCGTGCAGAGCCGCGTCGACGTGATGACCTCGACCCTCGGAAAGGCGCTCGGCGGCGCGGCCGGCGGCTTCACCACGGGCAAGAAGGCGATCATCGATCTGCTCCGCCAGCGGTCGCGGCCGTACCTCTTCTCGAACTCCATCCCGCCCGCGATCGCCGGCGCCTCGATCGCGGTCCTCGATCTGCTCTCGAGCACGACCGAGCTGCGCGACAAGCTCGCCGCCAACGCGAAGCGCTTCCGCGACGGCATCACGAAGGCGGGCTTCACGGTGAAGGAGGGCTCGACGCCCATCGTCCCGGTCATGCTCGGTGACGCGAAGCTCGCGTCGGAGCTCGCGAAGGGCCTCCTCGAGGAGGGCATCTACGTCATCGGCTTCTCGTTCCCGGTGGTCCCCAAGGGCGAGGCGCGCATCCGCGTGCAGCTCTCGGCCCAGCACGACGACGATCAGATCGACCGCGCCGTCGTCGCGTTCGCGACGATCGGCAAGCGGCTAGGCATCCTCCCGTCCTGAGCGCTGGCCGTCAGGGGCCGGCGAGCACCACGTACGCGACGGGGATCGCGATCCCCAGGCCGACCAGCACCGCGCCGCGGCCGAGGAAGCCCTTCTTGCCGGCGATCATGAACATGCCGGAGAGCGCGAGGAACATGAGGCCGGCGGCGTAACCGTCGGCCACGTACGTCCAGGCCTTCTTGCCGCGATTGAGGTGCAGCCAGTTGGCGAACCGCAGGATGAAGCGCGGCTTCTGCCCCTCGTCGACGACGTGGCCGGTCGCGGTGTTCACGTGGAGCGACCGCTTGTCGAAGATGACGTCGAGCTCGTCGGGGGACTGCCGGTAGACCTCGCGTGGCGCCTCCTTGATGGCGAGCCGCTGGCGGAGATCGTCGGCGACCGCCTGGTCGGCGCCGGGCAGCGGGCCGTACTCGTGCGTCTCCGAGTACGTCTTGAAGCTCGCGTCCCCGTCGCTCCAGTCGGTGAGGTGGTTCACCGCGATACCGGAGAGCGCGTAGACGAACGTGAGGCCCACCGCGACGTAGCCGATGTCGCGATGGATGGCGCGCACCCACGGGCGCCAGTGCTGCTTCTTCTTCCTCGGCTCGCCGTCAGCCATACCGCTCCTCTTTCCAGGGGTCGGCATGGTTGTGATAGCCGCGCGTCTCCCAGTAACCGGGCTTGTCGCTCGATACGAACCGCACGCCCGTCAGCCACTTCGCGCTCTTCCAGAAGTAGAGATCGGGCACGACGATGCGGACCGGCGCGCCGTGCGTCCGCGCGAGCGGCGAGCCCTCGTACTTGTGCGCGAGGAGGACGTTCGGGCCGAGCGCCTCCTTGATGGGCACGTTCGACGTGTACCCGCCGAACGCCTCGAAGATGACGTGCCGCGCGCTGGGCTTCACCTTCGCACGCGCCGCGAGATCCGCGAGCTTCACGCCGGTCCACTTGCTGTCGAGCACCGTCCACTTGGTCACGCAGTGGACGTCGCAGACCTGATCGGTCTGCGCCATCCTGAGGAGCTCGGCGAAGTCGATGGTGAACGGCGACTCGACCTCGCCGGACACGTTCAGCTTCCAGCCGCCCGGGCTCGGGTCGCCCTCGACGCCGCCCATCGGACGGATCCGGTTCAGCAGGTACTGTCCGGGCGGGAGCTTGGGCCGGCCGTCAGGACGGTTCGTCGCGCGGGCCTTCTTCTCGTCCTCCTCGCTCGCGAGGCAGTAGCCCGCGCCGCCCAGCGCGACGACCACGGTGCCGAAGGCCGCCGAGCGCACGAAGCTGCGGCGGCTCATCGACGGTCTCATCTCGAGCTCGAGCTCGCGCTTGTGCTTCTCGGACATGCGGCTTCAGCCTCCTCGACAAGGCTAATACGGCCGGACCCGCGCCGCGGTTACGCCGCGCGCGAAAGTCGTGTAAATCGAAGAGATCATGGCTTCTTCGCTCGCGGAACGCGTGCGCGACCACGGCTACACGCCTGGCATCCGCGACCTCGGGGCACTGCTCGACCTCTTCGCGACGGACGACGACGAGCTCGCCCGCCATGCGGAACGGGCGATCCTGCGCATCGAGCCACGTCACGCGATGAGGCTCGCCGGTGAGACGGTGCGCCGGGCCGACACCGCAACGCGACCGGCGCGGGGCCGGCTCGCGCGCCTGCTCGGGCGGGTCGCCAGCGCGGCCGAGGCCTCGCCCCAGGCCACCGCCCACGCGCGCGGCTGGCTCTCCGCGGCGCTCGCCGATGCCGACCCCAAGACGCGGCACGCGGCGGCGCGGGCGCTCGGCAAGCTGCGCCCCGAGGACGACGCGGAGCGCGCCGCGCTCGAGCAGAGCCTCCTCGAGGCGTGGGACCGCGGCACCGAGGAGGATCGCCGCGCGCTCGCCGACGCGCTCGGCAAGGTGGGCTCCGCAGAGGCACGCGAGCGGCTCGCCCAAGCGGGTGCCGGTGCCACGCGGGCCGGCCTCGTCCTCGAGCGCGAGATCGCACGCACGCAGCCGGGCGCCATCGATCTCTCGCGGAGCCTCGGCAGCCCGATCACGGTGCGCTTCCACGCGCGGACCGGCCTCGAGCAGATCGTCGCCAACGAGCTCGGGGAGCGATGGCGGCCGCGGATCGCCGGCGCCGGGGTGGTCGACGCGAGGCTCGACGGGCCCCTCGGCGACGCCGCCGCCATCCGGACCGCCCTTCACTTCGGATTCCCGCTCGACCCGGTGACGCTGAAGGACGAGGCGGAGATCGCCGAGGCCATCGTCCGGGCCCTGCTCGCGCCCCGCGCGCTCGCCGTGCTGCGCGCGTTCACCGCGAAGGAGAGCGAGGACGGGGCGATCCGCTTCCGGCTCGCCTGGGCGAGCGGCGGCCACCGCCGGGCGCTCGCGTGGCGGTGCGCGGAGCTCGTGGCCAAGGCGACCCGTGAGCTCGTGAACGATCCCACCGAGAGCACGTGGGAGGTCCTCGTCGACGTGTACGAGGGGCGCGTGGCGCTCGAGCTCGTGCCCCGCGGGTACCGCGACGAGCGCTTCGCGTACCGCAAGGCGACCGTGCCCGCGTCGTCGCACCCCACGATCGCCGCGGCGCTCGTGCAGCTCGCGCCGTCGGCGCCGGGCGACGTCGTCTGGGATCCGTTCGTCGGCGCCGGCGCCGAGCTCGTCGAGCGGGCGCGCCGCGGTCCGTACCGCAGGCTGATCGGCACCGACATCGACGAGGCGGCGCTCGACGCGGCGCGCGAGAACCTCGCGGCGGCGGGCATCGAGGGGACGCTGCTGGCGCGCGCCGACGCGACGACCTTCGACCCCGGGATGCCGGTCGACCTGATCGTGACGAACCCGCCGATGGGCCGCCGCGTGCAGCGCGGAACGCACGGCGACGTGCTGGAACGCTTCATCGACCACGCCGCGAAGGTGCTGGCGCCGGGCGGAGCGCTCGTGTGGGCGGCGCCCGAGCCCGGCAAGCTCCATGCGCGGGCCAAGCAAGCCGGCCTCGTCCTGGAGCGCGCGTTCACCATCGACATGGGCGGGTTCCCGGCCGAGCTGTCGATCGCGCGGAAGCAGCCCGGCCCGGCGTGAAGGCGGCCTTGTGTCGGCGGGCGAGCTGACCCAACATGGAGTCCGCTCCATGACTCACTGCGCGAAGTGCGGCGCCGAGCTGATCGGCCTCCGTAAGTTCTGTACGGCGTGCGGGGCGCCCGCGGGTGATCCGCGCTCGCCCGCGGGCGCGACCGGCCAGCAGCCGAGCGCGCGCGGCTCGCAGCCGTCCATCTCCGCGGTGGCGCCGAACGTGTCGCCGGCGATCCGGTATGCGGCGGCGGCGCCTCCGTCGGCGGTGAACCCGTTCGCGCAGACCGCCGGCCCCGAGAACCTGCCGGTGCTGGCCGCGCCCGTCGACGTGAGCGGCCATGCCCCCGCGGGAGCCGGCGCCGATGGGTCGCCGCCGTCGACGCCGTTCGAGCTCGCGACGACCACGCCGGGCGTCGGCGATCCGAGCAAGGCCCCGCAGGTCTCGCCGCTCGCGACGAGCAACATCGACTCGGAGCGCGGCGGGATGGTGGACGCGATCGTCGCCTCCGCGCGGGCCGAGCGCGCGGGCTCGGCGCCGCCGCCCCCGCCGCAGCGCGCCCCGGGGACGCAGCTCATGCCGAGCATGGCGAGCGGCGCTCCTCCGCTGCCGCCGCGCCCGAACCCGACGCCGAGCAGCGCGCCAGAGGCCCCGAAGAAGCGCATGCCCGCAACGCAGCTGATGAGCGCGCCCGCGGCGCTCGCGCGCTCGGGATCGAACCCGGAGATCGCGCCTTCCGGAGGGGCGTCGCCTTCGACGCCGGCGCAATCCGTGGCGGCTCCGTCCGCGCCTGCGCCGTACGTCGCGCCGGCGCCTGCACCGTACGCGGCGCCTGCTCCGGCTCCGTACGCGGCGCCTGCTCCCGCTGCCTACGCGGCGCCGTACGCGGCGCCTGCTCCGGCTCCGTACGCGGGGCCCGCGCCCTACCCCGCCGCGACGCCCTCACATCCGGCCGTCGGCTACCCGCCGCAGCCGCCCGCGTACGGCTACGGCTATGCCGGGCTCGTGCCCGGCAGCCGCGTCAGTGTCACGTGGGCCAACGGTCATCGCTACCCGGGCACCGTCCAGCAGATCGCCGGCAGCCAGTGCCTCGTCGTGTTCCCCGACGGGCAGCTGCACTGGGTCGACATGCAGTACGTCGCGCCCGGCTGATCCGCGTCAGCGGGCGGAGGCCCGCGCGCCGCTCGCGCTCTTGCCCTTGCCGGCCTTGCCGTTGGCGGCCTTGCCCGCCGGCTTCTTCTCCGCCTTCTCCGCCTTACCGCCGCCGCCCTTGCCGGCGCGCGGCGCCTTCACGACCTCGGTCACGGTGGACACCGCGTCGGCCTGGCGCTTCGACAGGAACTCGATGAGGTCGATCTTCGTCACGATGCCGACGACGCTGTCGCGCTCGAGCACGATCGCGGCGCGCGCGTCGGCGAGGATGCCCTGGAGCAGCTCCACCTTCGTATCGGGCGACACCGTCGCGTAGTCGCTCTCGACGAGCGACGCGATGCTGCTGCTCGCCGCCTTCGTCCCGCCGGACACGAGGTGGCGCAGGAGGTCGACCTCGCCGACGACGCCCTGCAGCTTGCCCTTCTCGACGACGGGAAGCTGGCTGATGCCGAGGTCCTTCAGCGTCGCGATGACGTCCTTCACCTTCGCGTCGCTGCGCGTCGTCACGATCTTGTGCTTGCCGCGGAGGGCGAGCACGTCGCTCACGGTGCCGAGGCCGGGCTCCTCCTCGAGGAAGCCGTTCTCGCGCATCCAGTCGTCGTTGAAGATCTTCGAGACGTACTTCTGGCCGGCGTCGCAGAGGAAGACGAGGATCTTGAGCGGACCCTTCCGCTCCTTCGCCCACTTGATGGCGCCGGCGACGGCCGCGCCGCCCGAGCCGCCCACGAAGAGCCCCTCGAGACGCGTCATGTCGCGCGTCATCAGGAAGCACTCCTTGTCGTCGACGCGCACGATGTCGTCGAGGATCTTGAGGTTCATCGTCGTCGGGAAGAAGTCCTCGCCGATGCCCTCGACCTTGTACGAGAACGGACGCGTCACGCGGCCGGTCTTCACGAAGTCGTAGTAGAGCGAGCCGACCGGATCGACGCCGACGATCTGGACCTTCGGCATCTTCTCCTTGAGATACTTGCCGGTGCCGCTGACCGTTCCGCCCGTGCCCATGCCGGCGACGAACACGTCGAAGTCGCCCTTCGTCTGCTTGACGATCTCGGGCCCCGTCCAGAGGTAGTGCGCCTCGGGGTTCGCGGGGTTGTGGTACTGGTTCGCGTAGAACGAGTTGGGCGTCTCGTCGGCGATGCGGCGCGACACCTTGTAGTAGCTGCGCGGGTCGTCGGCATCGACCGCGGTCGGGCACATGACGACGCGGGCGCCGAACGCGCGGAGGTTCGAGACCTTCTCGGCGCTCATCTTGTCCGGCATCACGAAGATGCACTTGTAGCCGCGGATGGCGGCGAGCAGCGCGAGTGATGCGCCGGTGTTACCGCTCGTCGCCTCGACGATGGTGCCGCCCGGCTTGAGGCCCGCTTCCTCGGCGCGACGGAGGAGGTTCCAGGCGAGCCGATCCTTGTGGCTGCCACCCGGGTTCAGGTACTCGCACTTGACGTAGATCTCGATGCCGGGCGGCAGCTCGTGGGTGACCCGATTGAGCTTCACGATCGGGGTGTTCCCGACCGCCTTCGTGATGTTCTCGAGCGCGCCGTGCATCATGGTATGCGCAATACGATGCGAGGTCCGCTCCGCGCAAGCGATACCGCGATCATGATCGCGATCGTCGTGCTCGGCGCCGCATCCGCTGGAGCTCTCGGCTGCGTGACGCGCAAGGCGCACCGCGTCGTCACCGAGGAGAAACCTCCGCCGAACGTCCTCACCGTGTCGTTCGAGCGCATCGCGCTGCGGACGAGCGCCTGGGTCGAGCTGCATGCGTGGCTCGCGTGGGCCGCCCGGTCGGACGAGGTGCTGCCGGATGCGGCGCTCACCGACGCATCCGTCCGGTACCGCGCGGCGCTGGTCGCGGACCCCGCCGATGACGCGCTGGGCCGCGCGACCGCCTCGCTCGCGGCCTGCGACGACGCCCGCTGCGCCGCCGCCGCGCTCGAGGGATCGCCGTTCGCGCGACCGTACCTGGACGCGCTCCCCGGGTTCCTGGAGGCGCGCTGGATCCGGCGTTCGCGCGTGGCGCGCGGCGGCCTCGAATCGGCGCAGGCCGCGCTCGGTGAAGAGCTCGATCCGATGGTGCTCCGCCTCGCCCGGGATCTCGCGATCGACTGGCCGCGGACGCCCGTGGTGGTCGCCATGGTCGGCGAGGGGCCGGAGGCGGGCCCGGGGGCGCCCATCCCCGTGCTGCTGGCGGCGCGCGGCGGATGCTTCGCGGGAAAGCGCGGCGAGGAGACCACCGTGCATGATGCACGCATCGTCGACTGCGTGCTCGCCTACGCGGCCCGCTCGCTGTCGGCGAGGAGCGAGGTCGCGGTCGCGCTGGCCGAGGCGCTCCGGGCGCGGGGCAAGGGCGCCGAGCAGGACCGCGCGTGGACCTGCCTCGTCGTGCACGCGGCGGCGGTGGTCGTGACCGGCCTCGAGCGAAGGCACGTCTCGGTGCTGCGCCGCTCGGCCGCCGCGGCGCTCCCCGAGCGGATGGCCTGGCTCGCCCGCGAGTGGCCGTCGCGGATGCGCGGGGAGAAGCCCGCGGCGTTCGCGCAGCGCTACGCGGAGGCGATCGCCAGCGAGGCGGCGCCATGAGCGATCGGCTCGAGCCCACCGGCCCCGACGTCGAGCGCGCCATCGAGGCGCTGCTGGAGCGTGCGCGGAGCCTCGTGGGGCGCTCGGTCGGCGAGATCGCCGCGGCCCTCGGCGTGTCGTCGCAAGGGGAGGCCGTACGCACGAAAGGGACGCCCGGCGCGATCCTCGAGCTCGCGCTCGGCGCCACGGGCGGATCGACGAAGGTGCACGACTTCCCGGAGCTCGGCGTGGAGCTGAAGACGATCCCCGTCGACCGGCGCGGGGTGCCCGTCGAGTCCACCTACGTGTGCACGCTCTCGCTCGCCGACGCCGAGACGCAGGAGTGGGAGGACTCGTGGGTCCGGGCGAAGCTGCGGCGCGTGCTCTTCGTGCCGCTCGTCGCGGGGGACGGAGAGCCGTGGCCCGAGCGGCGCGTCGCGGTCCCGGTGCTCTGGCGGCCGACGCCCGCGCAGGAGGCGGTGCTGCGCGGCGACTTCGACGACGTCGTCGGGCTCATCGGCGTCGGTCGGATCGAGGAGCTCACCGCGCATCGCGGGGTGTGGATGCAGGTCCGCCCGAAGGCCGCTCACGGACGGGTCCGCACCGTCGCGTTCGGCGCCGATGGCGAGGCGATCGCGACCGTGCCGCGCGGGTTCTATCTCCGCACGCGGTGCACGGGCGCGATCCTCGTGGACCCGGCGGCGTTGCCGGCCGCCTGACTCAGAGCGACGCGCCGTCGAACGTGTTGCACGTCTCGAGCTTGCCGCTGTCGTAGCCGGTCTTGAACCACTTCGACCGCTCGGCCGACGAGCCATGGGTCCACGACTCCGGGTTCACGCGACCCGTGCTCTGCTTCTGCAGGCGGTCGTCGCCGATCGCGGCGGCGGCGCCGAGCGCCTCGTCGATGTCGCCCGCGTCGAGGATCTTGCGGTCGTTGCTGTTCTTCGCCCAGATGCCCGCGAAGCAGTCGGCCTGCAGCTCGAGCCGCACGCTGTTGCCCTCGGCGCCCTTCTGCGAGCCGCGCGCGCTCCGCGCCTTGTCGTCGATGCCGAGCTGGTGCTGGACGTGGTGCCCGATCTCGTGCGCGATGACGTAGGCCTGGGCGAAGTCGCCCTTCGCGCCGAAGCGCTGCTCGAGCTCGTTGTAGAAGGCGAGGTCGATGTACACGCGCTGGTCGAGCGGGCAGTAGAACGGGCCGGTCGCGGCCTGGCCGTTGCCGCAGGCGGTCTGCGTCGAGTCGGTGAAGAGGACCAGCTTCGCGTTCTGGTACGTCTTGCCGTGGTCGGCGAATTGCTTCCGCCACGAGGCCTGGCTGTCGTCGAGCACGAATGCCACGAACTGAGCCTTCTTGTCATCCGAGCGCCCGGTCTTGAGGGACGCGCCGCTGGTGCTCGTGTCGGCCGGCTTGTCGCCGCCGCCCAGGATCCCGCCGAGGCCGCCCATGCCGCCGACCACCATGAAGCCGACGATCAGGAGGGCGATGACCCAGCCGCCACGGAAGCGCGTGAGCAGCGGAAGGAGCCCGAGGAGCCCGGCGCCGCCGATGCCGCCACCGCCCCCGCCCTGCCCACGACGGTCGATGACATCGGGGCTCTCGTGACCTTCGTCCCACTTCATGCCCCGGCGGCGTGCAAGAGCGCGGCCATGACGCACGCGGCGGATGGTCTCAGGCCCTGGTCACCGGACCGATCAGGTCAGCGCGCGGCGATGACCGCGAGGAGCCGCCCGCTCGCGTCACCATCGCGGCGATACGAGTAGAACCGTTCGGCGTCGCAGCGGGTGCAGGCGCCCACGTCCTCCACGTGCGCGTCGCGGAGGCCATGCGCGCCGAGCTGCGCCCTTACCGCGCGCCTCAGGTCGACGAAGGCCTTGCCGCGCGCCGGATCACGACGGGCGATCGCCGCGTCGCTCGTGGCGCGCGCGATCTGCTCGCCCACGTCGTCGCTCACCTCGAAGCAGCACGGGCCGATGCACGGGCCGATCGCCGCGATCACCGCCGAAGGATCCTCGGGCGCGAGGTCCGCGAGGGCCGCCCCGAGCACGTCCGCGACGACGCCTCGCCACCCGGCATGAGCGGCGGCGACACGCCCGGAGCGCGGGTCGGCGAGGAGCACCGGGACGCAGTCGGCAACGCGGATGCCCACCGCCGCCCCGGATCCGGCGGCCGCGACGAGCGCGTCGGCCTCGGCGGTGACGAGATCGGCCGGCGTGCCCTCGGCCCGACGCACGACCCGCCCGTGCACCTGCACGGTCTGGTAGAGCCGCGCCGCGTCGTACCCGACCGTCTCGGCAAGCCGCCGCTGGTTCTCGGCGAGCCGCGGCGGGTCACGCAGGAGCGCGAAGTCGAGGTGCTCGAAAGGGGCCTCGCTCACACCTCCGGCGCGGGTCGTGAAACCATGACGGAATCCCGAGGATGTCAGGGAATCCGAGAGGAGCAAGGGGATCAGCTCAGGCACCTTGGATCGTGGTATCACGGGTATCCGATGGCCCGGCAGCAGGATCCGTTCATCGGCCGGGACGTCCTGAACGGCCAGTTCCAGATCCTCCAGAAGATCGGCTCTGGGGGCATGGGGTCCGTCTACAAGGCGCTCCAGCCCGCCATGAATCGCATGGTGG